>JBLNCI010000035.1:0-83538 GCA_050260515.1 Gemmatimonas sp. | reverse complement strand
GAGAGAAGCAATCGGTAGGACAGAGCTACGCTTTAAACGCAGCGTGATGGCACCTGCTGACCTCCCTGGGAAGGTAAAAACCGGGTTTCGCTGACCCGGCGACGACGACGTGTGTCCGCGCCAAGGTGGCTCCAGAGCGCGAACGCATTGGCCCCTCACCAGCCCGCTCCGGCCTCACAACCCGGAGCGGGCTTCGGTGATTCCGGCGATCGGTCGAGGTATGAACATAAATAACTTGTATTTACACAAATCTAACGAATCAGTACTGTAATTATCTTCCGAACACGCACATTCCAGGCCGCTCCATGTCCGCATCGACCGTCGTCGCTCCCGACCTCGACTCCCTCGTCACCGCCGCCGAGGACCTGATCGAGCGCGCCTCGCGCGAGCACGCGCCGGCGACGCTCGCCTGCAGTTTCGGCGTCGAGGACATGGTGCTGCTCGACATCGTCGCGCGGCGGCGGCTGCCGGTCGCGGTGTTCACGCTCGACACCGGCCGGCTGCACCAGGAGACCTACGATCTGATGCAGACCGCGCGCTCGCGGTTCCCGGGCGTCGCGATCGAGACGTACTTCCCGGACGCGGCGTCGGTCGAAGCCTACGTGCGCGACCACGGCATCAACGGATTCTACGACAGCGTCGCGTTGCGCGAGCGCTGCTGCGCGGTGCGCAAGATCGAGCCGCTCAAGCGCGCGCTCGCGGGCAAGAAGAGCTGGATCACCGGGCTGCGCCGCGAGCAGTCGGTGACGCGGCGCGCGATCGCGCCGGTGGAGTGGGATGCCGCCAACGGCCTGCACAAGGTCAGCCCGCTCGCCGAGTGGTCGAACGACGACGTGTGGGCGTACGTGAAGCGCTTCGACGTGCCGACCAATGCGCTGCACCGCAGCGGCTATCCGAGCATCGGCTGCGTGCCGTGCACGCGCGCGGTCGAGCCGCACGAGGACCCCCGCGCCGGACGGTGGTGGTGGGAGAACGCCGACAGCCGCGAGTGCGGCCTGCATCCCCGCCACAAGACCGGCGCGTAACCGCGCGGTCGCTGCTCAGGCGGCGGTCGCCGGGCGCAGCGTGGTGATCTCGGCCCCCGCGGTCGCTTTCGCGCCGCGCATCGCGATCAGCTCGTGAAGCGCGATCTCGAGAGCGCGCCGTTCGCGGGCGTCCTCGCGATCCCACACCTCGAGACAGGACAGTTTGATCTCCACAAGATCGATCAGCGTCTCGACCGACTTCGACGTCATCATGGCACGTCCCCTTCCTGGAGTGACCGACGGGTCTATCGCCCGCGTGGGACGATTCACGCAATTCGAGATTAATGAGAGCTAAATGCCGGACATCGCGCGGCACGATCGCATTCACATGTTCGTGGCCGCCTGTGGATAGTTTTCGCGCGCCTTCACCGGGCGTTAACCGACTCCGCGCCATGCTGCGCGAGCCATACGCCAGGAGGGCACCATGGCCGATCAAGCATGCGCGCTCAGCGCCGCTCCGGAGCAGGATGCTCATGAGTGGCCGTCGTACGAACGACGTCTCTCGGACAAGCTGCTCGCCGCCCACAACCACGCCTACGCCGCCGGCAACCGCCGCGTCGCCGGCGAGATCCTCGACATCCTCGCGCTGGTCGACGCCGCCGAGCGGCGCGCGTCGGAGCGTCGCGGCCTCGACGCGCTCGAGCGGGCGCACCGCTGGGTCGCGTTCGTCGACGCCCGCGAGTCGTACGAAGGCGCCGTCAACGACGTCGATCGCGGCCGGATGCAGGCGGCCCGGCTCCGTCTGCACATGGCCCAGGAACTCTGGCGCAAGGGCGAGGGGGCCTGAAAAGGCCCGCGGAATCCGCGCGATTCCGGAAACCGACACGGCCACATTCGTTGACAGGGCCGCGGCCCAGCGGCTACTAAGTCCGGCCGGCGGGCGCGGGCGCTACGCGCCGCACAGCTTGCCGCCGGCTCTCCCGCGAGGGATGCGGAGCGGTGGCCGAGTGGCTTAAGGCGGCGGTTTGCTAAACCGTTATAGGGTCAAAAGCTCTATCGGGGGTTCGAATCCCCCCCGCTCCGCCAAACACCAAGGGCGTCCATACGGACGCCCTTGGTGTTTGCGGGAACGGAGGAGGTGGACGGATACCCGTTCGAACCCGAGGCATTCCACCGATCGACAAAGAAGCATGCCGAGGCTCGCGAGCGCAGCGAGCCAATCCCCCCGCTCCGCCAATTGCGAACGGGCGTCCCGACAGGGGCGCCTTTCGCGTTTCTGACGGACTCCGTTGCGGATACGAAAAGGGCCTCCCGTCGGGGAGGCCCTTCGCATCGCGGCGGTCCGCGGAGCTACGCCTTCGCCTCCTGGCGGATGTCCGGGATGAAGAACACGAACATGTTGGCGAGCACGATGGTGAACGCCATGAAGTAGAAGGTGGACAACAGACCGAAGCGGTCGGCGAGGAGGCCGCACACCAGCGGCCCGAGCGCCGTGCCGATCGCCTGGATGCCGAACAGGAGGCCGATCGCCGACCCGCCCATGTTCTTGGGCGTCGCGTCGAGCGTCCACGCCTGCAGCACGGCGCGGATCGCGAACAGGAAGAAGCCGAGCAGCGCGACGAAGAACACGAACGCCGGGGTCCCGCCTGCGAAGATCATGAACAGCAGCACGACGGCGGTCATGGCCATGCTCGACATCATGATGCTGCGGCGGCCCATCTTGTCGGACATGCCGCCGGCGATCGGCGCGGCGATGAAGCCGCAGAGCTGGAGCGCCATCATCGCGGCACCCACCGCCCACGGCGAGTAGCCCATGCTGTTGGCGAGGTAGAGCGGCAGGAACACCAGCAGCGAGCCCTGCGTCATCGACCGGAACGCCGAGCTGGTGACCAGCATCATCAGCGTCGAATTCTTGAGCAGGCCCCCGAAACCCTTGAGCACCTCGTTCAGCTTGAGGGCGCCGTCGACGGACTTCGCCTTGCTGTCCATCTGCAGGCGGCCGAGGTACCAGAGGATCGCGACCGCCATCAGGATGCCCGGGATGACGTTGAACATCATCACCTGGCGCCAGGTGATCGCCGGAATCGAGAACACCGAGCCGATCGCCACACCGCTGATCAGCGAGCCGGCAACGAACGGAGCGACCGCGTCGCCGACGTTGCCGCCCATGCCGTGGATCGAGACCACCAGGCCCTTCCGGTCCGCGAAGCGCTTCCCGAGCGTCGGAATCGCGGTCGGATGCCACAGGGTGTTGCCGACGCCGATCAGCATCGCGCAGGCGAGCAGCATCCAGTACGCCTGGGACGTCGACATGATCATGTAGGGGATGCCGACCCACGCCAGCGACAGCGCCATCAGGAGGCCCTTGCGGGGAACCGTGTCGCAGATGATGCCGCCGGGGATGTTGGCGAGGGTCCCGGCGATCGCCTGGACGGTGATGATCGAGGCGATCTGGGTGTAGGTGAGGCCGAGCTCGTGACCGATGAGCGGCGTGAGGACGTAAAACGTGGCGGGGTACCAATGGGTCAGAGCATGACCGATGGTGATGACCCAGACTTCGAGAAATGAGCGTTCCTTGGCCAGGCCCGCGTCCGCCGCCACTGCTGTCATGTTTCGCTTCGCCCCAATCGTTTGCACGGCTGCTTTTTGGCCGAGTGCTGCGAATTTGGGCCGAGTCGGGGCTATTGGCAAGCGGGTTGCTTGCGCCCGCGGTAGCGTCGCCGTGTCCGCCTGGGGGAACTACACGACGCGCCGCGGTGTGGGCGCCGAAACCGCGGGCTGGGCAGGCGAGGCGGGCTTCGGAAGGTCGTCCGCCGACAGGGTTTCCCGTTCGAGGAGCTTTTCCGCCGTCTCGGTGAGCAGCCGGCGGTTGGCGGCGAGAATGGCGGTGGCGCGGTCGAACGCCTCGGCGACGAGGGCCCGCACGGCCTCGTCGATGTAGCGGGCGGTCTCCTCACTGTACGCGTGCGCCTCCTCGATGTGCGGCAGCATGCCGTCGGCGGCGAGCAGCGGCTGGCGTGCGGCGTACGTCACCTGACCGAGCGACGCGTCCATGCCATAGCGCATCGCCATCGCGCGGGCGATCTCCGTTGCCTTGTCGAGATCGTCGGCGGCTCCGGTCGACAGCTCGTCGAAGACGAGGACCTCGGCCGCCCGGCCGCCCAGCAGGCACGCCATCTTGTTCTTGAGTTCCCCGGCGGTCATCAGGTAGCGGTCCTCGGTCGGCCGTTGGATGTTGTAGCCGAGCGCGCCGATGCCGCGCGGGATGATCGACACCTTGTGAACCGTCTCGGTACCCGGAAGCGCGAGTGTGACGAGCGCGTGCCCGATCTCGTGGTGCGCAACCACAGCGCGCTCCTTCCGCGTCAGCACGCGCGTCTTTTTCTCGAGACCGGCGACGATCCGTTCGATCGCCCGCGTGAAGTCGTCGGCGGTGACGGATTCGGCGGAGCGCCGCGTTGCGAGGATCGCCGCCTCGTTGACGAGGTTGGCGAGATCCGCGCCGCTGAAGCCGACCGTGAGCGCGGCCACCTGCTCGAGATCCACGTCGGCGGCGAGCTTGATCTTGCGGACATGGACGGCGAGGACCTGGCGGCGCCCCGTCTTGTCGGGACGATCGACCAGAATCTGACGGTCGAATCGCCCCGCGCGCAGCAGCGCCGGGTCCAGGATCTCGGGACGGTTCGTCGCGGCGAGCAGGACGACACCGGTCGTCGGGTCGAAGCCGTCCAGCTCGGCGAGGAGCTGATTCAGCGTCTGCTCCTTCTCGTCCGCGCCGCCGCTCACGGGGATAAGCCCCCGGGCGCGGCCGAGCGCATCGAGCTCGTCGATGAAGATGATGCATGGCGCCGTCTTGCGCGCCTGCTCGAACAGATCACGGACGCGCGCGGCACCGACGCCAACGAAGAGCTCGACGAACTCCGATCCATTGATCGAGAAGAAGGGGACTCCGGCCTCCCCGGCCACGGCCCGAGCGAGCAGCGTCTTGCCGGTTCCCGGAGGACCGACCAGCAGTACGCCCTTGGGGATGCGCGCTCCGAGACGGCCATAACCCGCCGGGTCCTTGAGAAAGGCGACGAGTTCCTTGAGTTCGTCCTTGGCCTCGTCGACCCCGGCGACGTCGTCGAAGGTGATCGAGATGTCCTTTTCGACCACCACCTTGGCCTTGCTCTTGCCGATCGCCATCAGGCCGCCGCCGAGCCCCTGGTTTTGCGCGAGCCGCCGGATCGCGAAGAACCAGACGCCGAAGAACAGAGCGATCGGAACGATCCAGGAGATCAAAGTGCCGAGGACATGACTCTCGATCACTCCGCTGAACTTCACTCCGTGCTTCGTCAGCTCACTGGCGATGTCCGGTGGTACCCGGACCGTTGAGACGAACCGCCGTCCGTCCGGTAGCGGCTCCTTCAGCTCGGCGCGCATGCCCATGTCGGTAACGACCACCTGGGCAATCTTGTCGTCGCTGAGATACGCCTGAAAGTCGCTGTACGGCACCGTCTCCGACTGGGTCGTCGCGAGCCACCATTCGAAGCCCAGCAGCGCAATGACGGCGGCGACCATGTACCACATGTGGATGAGGTGCTTCTTTTCCATAACGGCGGCTGCTCGGTGATCTGTCTGCGCGGCGCTCTCTCCAGCAACCGCTTTGCAACAGCCTACCGCCGTGTCGGGATTCGGAAATGATCAGGATCAAATAATCGGGATCAAAGGAGGCGCTGACAGGCTTTGTCCGCCCATAGGTATCGCCGCGCAGAGCGCCTAGTGTCGCGCGGCCGAATTGGCCTTCTCACGGCGGTTTCTGCCCGGGAGAGGCTGTAGAGGGCCGCTCGGCCACCGCAGCCCTCGGCTTAACCCTTGGCAGCGGCGGCCGGTTCGGCGGGCGGCTAAGCGGCGATCGCTTGCCAGCCCGATGGCGCGATCAGATGGACGCGTCCACCTGCGATGCGACGGTCATGAGCGCACTCGAAGTGCCGGATGACTTCCATCGAGAAGGTCGAGGCCAGCACCCAGGCCCCGACGAGCGAGCTGCTTAGAAGGAAGAGAATGGTGTCCATGACGCGTTACTCCGATGTTCAGAGAGCATCCTGCTCTCGGTTGACGTCGGGTAGCGTTCTGCCCCGCGATCGTTGCGCGCGAAGGTGATCGCGGGGGCTTGCCGGACTCTAAAGATTGATTCGAATTCGAGAGATTTCCCGGTTGCGCAACAGGCCCGTTCACCATGGAAGCGACGGTCAGACGCGCTTTTTCGATGCGCGCTGCTGTGCGCGCTTCATCGCCTTCACTTCCGCGTGAATTTTGTCCGCCTGCCGGACGGTGGCGATGTACTGACGGAGGGCCTCGGCGAGGAAGCCGGTGCGGCCGAGCCCTTCGCGCGCGGCGAGGGCATCGATCTCCTGGACGAGCTGCTCGTCGAGGCTGACGGCGACGCGCACCTTCCGGCCGACGGTCGGAGTGGCCACCAGCACCGCCACCGCATCGCGGTTGCGCCGGTCCTCCATCACGCGGGCGAGAGAAGCCGGGGCGGGCAGGCGCTGCCCGTCGTCGACCATGAAGGCGATATGGGAGGCGAGCGCCTTGCGGGCGGCGTCGCGCGTCTCGTCCATGGTGTCGCCGTCGGCAGACACGGTCGGGAAATCGGGAAACCGCGCCGTGTAGCGGCTGCCGTCGGTGCGTATCAGGGCAATGTAGTCGGTCATCGGCCCTCTATACGGTACCGCTCCGCATGGCGCCAGAGCGGCGCGACGGTTCGGCTCCGGTGCATAGAAGAAGAGCCACCCCTGAGGGTGGCTCTTCCATTGTCTGCCTTGGGCCCGGCCGAGGAAGCTCGACGACGCGTTAGGCGAACGACACCTGCTTCGCGGCGACGATCCAGGTCCTCGCAAGGGCCGACGGCGTATGACAATGAGACACTGGATCACCTCCTTTCGTTGATTGGACAGGCCCCCAGAGATGGGGCAGCCGGCGGGTCGGTGCAAGAGGCGCGTCCCGATTGACCGACCGGCGAGGCGTGGCAGTGCGAGGCGACCATCAGCAGCCTGACGCAGCATTCTGCCGTGACCTTCGCGTGACCGACGTTGTTAACCTTGTCGAGGCGCAGTTCCCCAGCCGATCCACGGACTTGGCATCGCGGACCGTCGTTCTGGGCGAGGGTGGCCGGTGCATAAGTCCAGGTAATCCGGCGCTTTATATGGGCATATCCCCTTTTTTGTCATGTCCGATCCCCCTGCCGTCACTTGCGACGGGGCTGCCAAACACCGGTTAATGGCGAAGGCCCGTTCCGCCATTTGCGGGCGTATTCGGATGATGATCGGTTCCCTGTGGACTTGGCGCTGTGCGCCCCTCGGCACCGGTCTCTGGCAGTGAGGGAGACAACGATGATTGATCTTTTGACGCCCGTGAAAGTGGGCATTCCCGCCGGAAATATCGTCGAGTGGAAGCCCGCCGTGCTAGTGGGCCGGACGATCGAATCGGAGCCCCGTTACGACGTACGCCTGAACGATGGCGGCTATCTGTCCGGCGTCCCGTACGTCCTCGTGGAGCCGGCGGGCGGCCACGCCTGATCCCGGCTGCGGGCGGGACCGCGGAGTGCCCCGCGGTTCCGCCGGTCGCGTTCCCCCTGCGCGGCCGCAATGACCGCGTGACCCCGCCGGTCTCGGCGGTGCCCTGCAACCGAAATTGTTCCAGCATTTCGACGAAGGATCGACGCGTCTCACCCGAGCGAGACGTGGCCCATCAGAGCACGAACTTCCGGCAATAGAACGCCTCGGCGAACCCCTCGGGGGCGCGGCAGGCGATCGCGCGAAGGCGCATCAGCGCCATGAATGTCTCGGCGCAAAACCAGGGCCGCATCAGTTGGCTGGGGAAGTTCTCGACAATCGCCGCCGTCTTGCGGCAGGCGACGTCCTTCGAGAGCGGCACGAACAGATTGGGATTGCCCTGGTCGCCCTCGTACTTCGGGATCTCGTATTCCCAGATCAGGTGGTCGCGGAACGTGTTCCAGGTGAGCTCCGAGATCACCCGATGGTCCTGATGGGCGTCGGCGTGAAAGTGGGTGAGGATCAGGGACGGCGCGTGCTCGCGCTTGAGGCGTTCGAAAACGTCCTTGATCGCGGCATGCTGGTCGGGGAAGTAGCCGTCGCGGAATCCGTGCACTTCGACCGCGCTGTCGCGGCACCCCGTGAGGAAGCGCGCCGCGGCCGCCTGCGCCTCCTCCTTTCTCACGCCGTCGCCGCTGAACACGATCCAGCGCACCGATGCGTCGGGGCGTTCGCCGAGCAGCCGGAGCACGGTCCCGCCGCAGCCGATCTCGATGTCGTCGGCATGCGCCCCGAGGCACATGATGCGGAGAGGATCGCCACGCACCGAGGTGAACGAGAAACCCAACATTGAGCGGCTCAGCCCTCGGCGGCGGACCGGAATGGGACGCGGACGACAGGGGCTCCCTCCGATGTGCGACGCGTGCCGGTATCGGCGCTGCCGGTATCCGCGGCGCGGCGCCACAGATTCCACGGCGCGCGTCCTTGGGCGTCGAGCCGCTCAAGCTCCTGCAGGTCCTTGAATGTGTCGACGCAGCGCCAGAATCCGTCGTAGCGCAGCGTCGACAGTTTGCTCTCGGCGATGAGCCGCTGGAACGGCTCGACGACGAGCTCATCTCCCGGGCGCATGTAATCGAAGATCTCGCGCCGCAACGCGAAGTACCCGCCATTGATCCAGACGTCGGCGCCGAGACAGTCGTCGATCGAGGTCACCGTTCCGTCCTCGCGACGACGGATGAAGTGGAAGCTCGAGTTCGGTCGCACGCTGAGGAACGAGGCGATCTGGCCGCCGGCGCGGAATCCGTCGACCATCGTCGGCAGCGGGAAGTCGCTGAGCCCGTCGCTGTAATTGGCGAGGAACATCTCCTCGTCCCGCAAGAAGTGCTTCACGGCGAGCAGCCGTTCGCCGATGTTCGAATTGATGCCGGTGTCGACGAACGTGATGCGCCAGTCGGAGATGTCCTTCTGCAACGGTTCCACGCGGCGCCGTCCGCCGATCATGACGAAATCGTTGGTGCGGCATTCGTTGTAATTGAGGAAGTATTCCTTGATGACGTCCGCCTTGTAGCCGAGGCAGAGGATGAAGTCCTTGTGCCCGAAGTGGGCGTAGTACTTCATGACCCACCACAGCAGCGGGCGGCCGCCGATGGGAACCATCGGCTTCGGGATCGTGTCGCTGTAGTCGCGCAGCCGCATTCCGAGACCGCCGCAGAACAGGACCACTCGCATGTCGGGCCTCCTTCCTTGTGCCGAGCCGCGCCGGCCTACGCGTAAACTTTGACTTCGGGGATCGGCACCACGAACTGGCCTCCCCAGCCGCGGATGAAGCTCATCTGCGCCATGATCTCGTCCTTGATGTTCCAGGGCAGGATCAGGAGATAGTCGGGGCGCGTCTCCGCGATCGCCTCGGGCGAGCGGATCGGAATGCGCGTTCCCGGCAAATAGCGGCCGTGCTTGTAGGGATTCCGGTCGACCGTGTAGTCGATGAAATCGGTGCGGATGCCGCAGTAGTTGAGCAGCGTGTTGCCTTTTCCGGGGGCGCCGTAGCCGACCACCGTCTTGCCCTGGCGCTTGGCCCAGATGAGGAACTCGAGCAGTCGGCGTTTGGTCTCGCGCACCCGCTCGTCGAACGCGGCGTAACGGGTCGGATCCTTGAGGCCGAAGCGGATCTCGCGCTCGATCAGCGCGCCGACCGCCGGGGCGGTCGGTCGCTCCGCGTCGCCCGCGTGGCAGACGAACACCCGCAGCGACCCGCCGTGGGTGGAGATCTCCTCGACGTCGAACACGCGCAGCCGGTGGGCCCCGAGCAGGCGTCGCATCGCGATCAGCGAGAAGTACCAGAAGTGCTCGTGGTAGATGGTGTCGAACTGATTCTGATCGATCAGTTGCAGAAGGTGCGGGAACTCGAACGTTGCGACGCCGTGCGGCTTGAGGACCGCGGTGACGCCTTCGAGGAAGCCGTCGAGGTCCGGCACCTGTGCGAGGACGTTGTTGCCGAGAACGAGATCGGCGCCGCGGCCCGTCGCGGCAAGCTCGCGGCCGAGCGCGGCGTCGAAGAAGCGCGTAAGGGTGGGGACGCCGCGCGCCTCAGCGTCCTTCGTGACGTTCTCGGCCGGATCGATGCCGAGCACCGGAATGCCCTTCGCGACGAAGTACTGGAGGAGATAGCCGTCGTTGCTCGCGAGCTCGATGACGTGGCTCTGCGGCCCGAGGCTGAAGCGCGCTGTCGCCATCTCGACGTAGCGGCGGGCGTGATCGAGCCACGCCTGGGAGTACGACGAGAAGTAGGCGTACTCCCGGAAGATGTTGGTGGGCGCGACGTATTCCTTCACCTGCGCGAGGAAGCAGGTACCGCACACCATCACCTTGAGAGGATAAAACGGCTCCATTGCGTCGATCTGCTCGGCGCTCAGGAAGCTCTCGCACAGCGGCGAGGAGCCGAGATCGACGAAATCGTAGAGGGCGCCGCCGCACGACCGGCATCGTTCCTTCGACGGCGCGCGCTGGGGTGTCGTGCCGTGGGCCGCCGAAGCGGAGCGATCAAGGTTTTCGGCGCGACGTGCCGGCATGTCCGCGGCCGGCGGGTAGGGAAGGATCCCTGCGTCGCGGGTAATGCGGCTCTCTATGGACGGCTCAGTATTCATTGACGACTCCCTTACTCCGCCCGCATCGGAAATAGGGTGTGAGCGGCGATGGTTCACCGCATCACGAACATGGAAGTGCTCGGGCGTCGCCGCTGTATCGGCTACGAGGAAATCTGCTTCGTCGGCGGCGCTCCGGGAAACCCGAAAATTGGGGCGTTGCAAGTCAATGGCGACGCATTTTTGACACGTCCATTTTGGCGCGCCGCGTCCGACCCTCCGCGCATGGACACAGCGACGTTGAATGTTTCGGAACCCGCCACGCTGTCACAGCGGCGAATGTCAGATGCCGTGGTTGACGATGGCGCGGCGATGATGGATCTGATGCGGCAGCTCTATCCCATTTGCCGCAGCATTACCGGCGACGGCATGCGGCGAAGCTTGGCCATTGTCGCCGCCCGCATCCCGCTCGAGATACGCGAAGTCCCGTCCGGTACCCCGATTCTCGATTGGGTGGTGCCGAAGGAGTGGAACGTCCGCGAAGCCTACATCGCGACCACGTCCGGGCGGCGCATCGTCGATTTCGCCGACCACAACCTGCATATCGTGCAATACAGCCGGGCCATGGACCGCATGGTGCCGATCGCTGAGTTGCAGCAGCACCTTCATTCGCTGCCGGAAACTCCCGACTGGATCCCTTATCGCACCGCGTACTTCGCCGACACCTGGGGGTTCTGCCTGAGCGAGCGTCAGCGGCAGGCGCTGGCCGAGCCCGAGTACCGAGTCGTCATCGATTCGACGCTCGAGGACGGCCACCTCACGTACGGCGAGCTGGTGCTGCCCGGCACGACGACCGACGAGGTCCTTTTCTCCTGTCATTCGTGTCACCCCTCGCTCGCGAACGACAACCTGTCCGGGATCGCGGTCGCGACGATGCTCGCGCAGCATCTCCAAGCACGCCCGAGGCGCTTCACCTACCGGTTCCTCTTCATCCCCGGAATGCTCGGGTCCCTCACGTGGCTCGCGGGTCACGAGGATGTCGTTCCGCGGATTCGCCATGGCCTGGTGCTGTCGTGCGTCGGCGATCCGGGGGCGACGACGTACAAGCAAAGCCGCCGTGGGAACGCCGACATCGACCGTTACGTCGGCCATGTCCTCAAGCACCACGGCAGCGCCTATCGCATCATGCCCTTCGTGCCGTACGGCTACGACGAGCGGCAATATTGCTCGCCCGGTTTCGATATGCCGGTCGGCTGCTTCATGCGCTCACCGAACGGCACGTTCGCGGAGTACCACACCTCCGCCGACAATCTCGATTTCGTGCGTCCCGAGTGCCTCGTCGACTCGCTCGAGAAGCTGAAGGCGATTGTCGCCGTCATCGAGGGCGATGCGCTCTATCGCAGTCTCAACCCGAAGGGCGAGCCGCAGCTCGGTCGCCGCGGTCTGTATGGCGCGATCTCCGGCCACAAGGATGCCGCGGCGGCGCAGATGGCGCTGCTGTGGACCCTCAATCTCGCCGACGGCAAGCACACGCTGTTCGACATCGCCGAGCGCGCCGGAATGCCGTTCGAGCAGATCCGCATCGCCGCGGATTTGCTCGAGGAAAAGAAGCTTCTGGAGCGCGTCGCGTCCTGATCTCAGCCCGCCGCTTTGGCGGGCGTTTCCGGCCGGACGAGCGTCGGCGTGCGCCAGAACAGCCCGGCATCCACCTGGTGCGTCGTCATCAGGTACCGCAACTGCTTGAGACGCGTGTAGGGCGGCGCGTTGAACACGCCGTCCGACATCGCGATCTGCTCGAATATGGCGTACAGCTCCGCGGCCCCGCTGCGCGCGTCCCAGCGGCAACGGTAGCTCGGCAGGTGCTCGCGGATCTTCTTGAACGACACGCGGTAGCTGCGGTTGTCGCCGCCACTCTTGCCGACTTCGACCGAGCATCCGGTGAACACCGTGGCGACGGTGTCGACGATGTCGCGGACGCGGTAGTTCTGCTCGTCGCTGCCGACGTTGAAGATCTCTCCCCATACGGCGTCGACCGGCGCGTCGAGCACGCCGATGATCGCGTCCGAGATGTCCTGAATGTGCACCAGCGGGCGCCACGGCGTGCCGTCGCTGGTCATCTTGATGCACTTCGTCGTCCAGGCGAGGCCCGCGAGGTTGTTGAGGACGATGTCGAAGCGCATCCGAGGTGACGCGCCGAATGCGGTCGCATTGCGCAGGAATGTCGGCGCGAAGGAGCGGTCCTTCAGCTCCGACACGTCCCGCTCGACCAGGACTTTGCATCGCGCGTAGGCGGTCTGGGGATTCACATCGGATCGTTCCGACTTCTCCTCTGCTCCCGCGGCGCCGTACACGCTGCACGAGGAGGCGTATACGAACCGCTTTACGCCCGCGGCCTTCGCCTTCTGCGCCAGCGCGACCGATCCCTTGTGGTTGATGTCGTAGGTCGCGCTTTCGTCGAATTCGCACAGCGGATCGTTGGAAAGCTCGGCGAGGTGGACGACGGCATCGTAGCCGCGCAGATCGCTCACGGTGACGTTTCGCACGTCGCGGCAGATGATCCGCACCTGGTCCCGGCCGTCGTGGAACAGGCACCCGCTCTGGTAGAAGCGTGTGTCGAGACCGTCGACTGCGTAACCGGCGTCGATCAGTCGCCACGCGAGGACCGAGCCGATATAGCCGTCGATTCCCGTCACCAGCACGCGAGCGCGCGGCGCGTCGTAGACCTTGCGGAGTCGAGCGGTCGAATCAGGGAGGGTCACGACGTCATCCATCTGCGCCACCTTTCTGGGCCGAGCACTTCTGGGCCGAGCGCTCGGCGACTGCCACCGATCACGGGAACGGCGCGCCACGGTCGGTGGCGTGCCAACACAAACTCAGCAATAGCGCTGGGCCGCAACGCGTCGAAGCAACAACGTTGGGGTGCCGGGGGCGAATCGGCGAGACGTGGTCACGGCGATGTCACACCGGTCAGGCGGCGCGACGCTCAGTCGATCTGTCGTCGCGGTCGCGGGACGGCGCGAGCCATGACGAGTAGGTGAGCCCGGCGGTCGATCGGAGCGCGAGGCAGCGCATAGCTTCGACGAGTTGCCGCAGCGCCGTGCGCCTCTCTCTGCGTCGCCAGTACTGCAGCACATGGCGCAACGCGCGGATCGCCGCGACCGTCATGCCGGCGCGGAACACGCGCTTGGCGTCCTCGCGCGCGAGGTACGAGCACGCAAGCCGAACGCAGCGGCGCTCCTCGCGCACGTTTTCGCCGGTGCGGATCATCTGCGACGTGCCCGAGCGCGTGTGCAAGCGGTTGCAGGCGAGAATGCGCGGGTCGTAGAAGAAGCGTTGCGTCAGCACAAGCCGGTTCCACATGTCCCAGTCGGGGCAGTGCTGGAAGATCGACCGGAATCCCCCGAGTTCCTCGTACGCCGAGCGCCGGACGATGAGGCTGACGAAGTGCAGCCGCTGTCCCGTGAGCTGACGCTCGATGAAGTCCTCGTCGAGGATCTGCGGCTTGACCGACTGCGGCTCGGAGAGGCTCAGCCACGCTCCGTCCTCGTCGGTAAAGGCATGGCGGCACGCGAATGCGCCGATCGTCGGGTGCGCGACGACCGCGTCCCGGGCATGGGCGTAGAACCCGGGTTCGAGTGTGTCGTCGGCATGAAGGATGTGCACCCAGTGGCCGCGGGCACGGCGGATGCATGAGTTGAAGTTCTCGATTGGCCCGACGTTCCGGGGCTGGCGATGGAAGCGGATTCGGTCGCCGGCAATCTCGCGAGCGATGGCTTCGGGATCGTCCGTGTCTGAACAGTTGTCGACGATCTCGATTTCCATCGTCTCGGGGCCGAGATCCTGGGTGACGACGCTGCGCAGCGTCTCGCGCAGGAAATCGCCGGGGTTGTACGTCGGGATCATCACCGAGATCAGCGGTCGCGCCGCGCTTCCTGTGATGGGCTCGATGGCGGGACCGCGCAAGTCGCTCCCTGGAACGAGGGTGATGGCAGCCATGTGCACTTCCTGTCTTACGAACGCGGACGCGAGTCATCGCCGAGGATGATCCCGCGCTGGATGGTTTCCACGTAGTAATTCAGTGTCATGCCGATTTGGTGTCGCGTCGGGCGCGTGCCGGGGAGACGGCGCGGCCGCGAATGCCGTCCAGCGCGAAGGCGGCGAATCGCTGAAGGGCTTCTCGATTCACCAGCGCGATGGTCGTTCCGTACACGAGCGCGCCCAGCGGGATCTCGATCGCGAGCAGCGTCAGGGGCGTTACCGTGGGGAGCGCCCCTCGCAGCCACCACAAGAACACGGCCATCGTCGCGGTGGACACCAGCGGCGTCCAGGTCTCGTGCGCGAACTCGACCGGTGAGCGCCCGATGAGGCGCTGCAGCAGCACCATGATCACCGGCGCCGTGACGACAATGCGGCTGCCCCACAGCACTGCGGCGAGGAACAGGGTGTCGGGTCGGAGAAGGAGGAACGCGGAGATCGGGAAGCCGACGCCCAGCAGCGCGACGCCGAAAACGTAGCTGGGGCGCCCGACCGCGGTGATCGCCGCGTCGGCGAACAGGAACGGGAACTCCACCATTGCCGCGACCGCGAGCGCCTGGATGACCGGCACCGCCGGAACCCACGGCTCGCCCATCAGCAGCAGGATGATGGGATGCGCGCAGATCGCCACGCCGGCGAAGATCGGCGCTACGGAAATGCCGGCGAACTCCGTTCCCAAGCGGTACGCACGGGCAAGCGCGCGGCGGTTGTCCTGCTGACGCGAGAAGATCGGCAGCGCGAGGTGGTACGCCGCACCCGCGAGCATGTCGTGCAGCGTGTCCACGACGCGCTGCGCGACATTGAGGTAGCCGACCGCCGTTACTCCGAGGAAATAGCCGACGAGGATCGTGAAGAGCTTCGCGCTCGACAACCAGGCGATCTGCGTTCCCATCGAGAAAATGCCGAACGAGAGCAGGCCGCTCAGCCGCCCCCACGAGAACCGCAGGCGCGGGCGCCACGGAGAGGCGCGCCAGACGAAGAGCACGTTGATCACCGTCTGGACGAGATGCTGCGCGATGAGACTCCACACCCCGAAGCCGAGGAGCGCGAGCGCGATCGCGATCCCTGCGCCGAAGAGACGGCCGTAGAGCGACCGCAGCGCGAGCGCCTTGAAGAGGAAGTGGCGGCGCAGCACCGCGATCGCAACGCTGCCCGTCGCGCTGAACGAGAGGCTGATTGCCGCCACGGCGAGCAGCGGCGCGAGGCCATCGCTGCCGAAGGCGCGGGCGATCAAGGGCGCGCCGGCCCAGCAACCGATGGCGGACACGATGCCGATGCCGACGCAGGTCCAGAACGCGGTGTCGAGATCCTCGTCGTGGAGGTCGGCGCGCTGCACGATGGCGTCGTGCATCAGCGTCTCGGGTATCACCGCCAGCATCTGCACGACGCCGAGGGCGAGCGCAGCGGTGCCGAGATCGGTGGGGCCGAGCAGGCGGGCGACGACGAAGAGCACCGCCAGCGACAGGACGGACAACCCGCCGCTTTCCACAAGCGCCCACATCAGATTGCGACCAGGGTGGGGTGCCATGAGCAGAACTCGTACGTGCGACACGCAGGCCGCGGTTAAGCTGCGATACAGCGGCGCCATTGTGGCGGCGATCCCCCGTTGCCCGGCGTGTCATTAAGACGGCCCGCCGCGGCACGCGCGACACGCCGCAGCCCCGCGGGAACGTGCGCCGGCTTAACCGTTCCTCAAGCTTTTGCGCCGACGATCCCGGCACTGCACGAGCGAGGAGTGTCATGGAAGTCGCGTTTCTTTTCGGCGGCATCGTCGCCTTTTTCGCCAGCGCGCTGGTCACGTCGCAGGGGCTGATGGTCGTCGTCCCGAGCGGCGCCGATCGCGGCGCCGCGCGGCAGTTCCTTCCCGCCCTTACCGCGGTCTCGCGCCGCGCGCTGTCGGGGCTGTGGCTCGTCGTGGCGAGCGTCGGCGCGGAGCTGTTGGGCTCGGCGTGGCCGCTGGCGCACTGATCGCTCTCGCCGCCCGAAACGGCACAGTCTCGGCGGGCCTCAACCAGCGGCTCGGCTCAATTTTCTTCCACGACAGCCGGTGACGCGGGTTGCGACGATGGTCGCATGACCGCGTCGCTTCGCCATGGCCCGTTGGGGCCGCGCACCGCCCATCTCTGCATCGACATGCAGAACATGTTCGCCAAGGAAACCCCTTGGCACACGCCGTGGATGGAACGGGTGCTGCCCGTCGTGGCGACGCTCGCCGAGGCCCACGCCGCACAGACCGTCTTTACCCGCTTCATTCCGCCGGAACGGCCCGAAGCGCGCCCGGGGCGCTGGCGGGCCTACTTCGAGCGCTGGCGGAGCATGACGCGTGAGCGTCTGCATCCGGAGCTGCTCGACCTCGTCGCCCCGCTGCCGAGGCTCGTTCCGCCGGCGACGGTGGTCGATAAGCCGGTCTACTCGGCGTTCGCCGCGCCGGAGCTCCGGTCGCTGCTCGTCGAACGTCACATCGATTCGCTCGTGATCACCGGCGCCGAAACCGACATGTGTGTGCTGGCGACGGTGATGAGCGCGGTCGACCGTGGGTATCGGGTGGTACTTGCGGTCGACGGGGTGTGCAGCTCGTCCGACCGCACCCATGACGCCCTGATGACGCTCTACAACGAGCGATTCAGCGAGCAGATCGAGACCTGCACCGCCGCCGCGATCCTCGCGAACTGGGCCTGAGCCGCGCAGAGGCTGGTTTCGCCGGGAAAGCGCCCCATATCTGGGATGTTGCCGGCGCCATCGCCGGGTGTCTGGACTCTGATCTATCATTTCCCCGTATGACCGACGTCGCAGCCACGCTGTTCCATCCCGCGGTTGCCGGCTGGTTCCGGCAGAGCTTCGCTGGCCCGACGCCGGCGCAGGCCGACGCGTGGCCCGCGATCCGGAGCGGAGAGCACGTGCTGATCGCAGCACCGACGGGTTCCGGCAAGACGCTCGCGGCCTTCCTCGCGGCGATCGACGGTCTCGTCCGTCAAGGGCTCGCGGGAGACCTCCGGGACGAGACGCAGGTCGTCTACGTATCGCCGCTGAAGGCGCTGTCGAACGACATCCAGAAGAACCTGCAGGCGCCGCTCGCCGGCATCCGCGAAGCGCTGAAGTCGCAAGGTCTGCCGGACGTCGAGATCCGCACCTGGGTGCGCACCGGCGACACTCCGGCGCACGAGCGCGACCGAGCGCGCAAGCGGCCGCCGCACGTCGTCGTCACGACGCCGGAATCCCTCTACATCCTGCTCGGCTCGGAATCGGGCCGGAAGATGCTCGCGACGACGCGGACCGTGATCGTCGACGAGATCCACGCCCTCGCGCCGAACAAGCGCGGCTCGCATCTATCGCTCTCGCTCGAGCGCCTTCAGGCCCTGTGCGGCGACGGGCTGCTCCGCATCGGCCTCTCGGCGACGCAGAAGCCGATACAGGAGGTCGCACGGTTCCTAGTCGGCGCCGGTCGTGACGGTGAGCCGCCGACGTGCCGCATCGTCGATGCGGGGCATGTCCGCGCGCGCGATCTCGCCATCGAGCTGCCATTGTCGCCGCTCGAGGCGGTGATGTCGAACGAGGTGTGGGACGAGATTTACGACGGGCTCACGCACCTGATCGAGGCGCATCGCACGACGCTCATCTTCGTCAACACACGGAGGCTCGCCGAGCGCGTGACGGCGCAGCTCTCCGAACGCCTTGGAGAGGAGCATGTGGCCGCGCACCACGGCAGCCTATCGAAGGAGCACCGGCTCAACGCCGAGCAACGACTCAAGCGCGGCGATCTGAGAGCCCTGGTGGCGACCGCCTCGCTCGAGCTCGGCATCGACATCGGAGATATCGATCTCGTCTGCCAGATCGGCTCGCCGCGGTCGATCGCGAGCTTTCTGCAGCGCGTCGGACGCTCCGGTCATGCCGTCGGCGGAACTCCCAAGGGACGCATCTTCCCGCTGTCGCGGGACGAGCTCGTGGAGTGCGCGGCGCTGCTCGACAGCGTCCGGCGCGGCGAGCTCGACATACTGAAGATTCCGGAGCGGCCGCTCGATGTGCTTGCGCAGCAGATCGTGGCGGAGGTCGCGGCGCGCGAATGGAGCGACGACGAACTGCTGGCGCTCGTGCGCCGCGCATGGCCATACCGGGATCTCCCACGCGAGGACTTCAACGCCGTGGTGACCATGCTCGGCGAGGGTTTCAGCACGCGGCGTGGCCGACGCGGCGCGCTTCTCCACCACGACGCGGTCAACGGCAAGCTGCGCGGACGACGCGGCGCACGGCTGACGGCACTGACATCCGGCGGCGCGATCCCGGACAACGCCGACTACCGGGTGATCCTCGAGCCCGAGAACCACTTCATCGGCACCGTGAACGAGGATTTCGCCGTCGAAAGTCTGGCGGGCGACGTCTTTCAGCTCGGCAACCGCTCGTATCGGATTTTGAGGGTCGAGCGCGGCGCGGTGCGCGTCGAGGATGCCCATGGCATGCCGCCGAGCATCCCGTTCTGGCTCGGCGAGGCGCCGGGACGGAGCGACGAGCTGTCGTACTCGGTCTCACGGCTTCGGGGCGAGGTGGAGTCTCATCTCAAGACCGATCCGTCGGGTGCCGGCGCGAAGCGGTGGCTGACAGAGGACATGGGCCTGGGCGAGCCGGTCGCGGCGGCGATGGTCGAGTACCTCGCGGCGGCGCACGCGGCACTGAGCTGCCTTCCGACCCAGCAGACGATCGTCTTCGAACGCTTCTTCGACGAAAGCGGCGGAATGCAATTCGTCATCCATTCGCCGTACGGCAGCCGGCTCAATCGCGCGTGGGGACTCGCGCTCCGCAAACGGTTCTGCGGCAAATTCAATTTCGAGCTGCAGGCCGCGGCGACCGAGGACAACATCGTCCTGTCGCTGACCTCCGTCCACAGCTTCGACCTCGACGAGGTCAAGCGGTACCTCAGCCCGGCGAGCGTGCGCGACGTGCTGATCCAGGCGCTGCTCGACGCGCCGATGTTCCTGACGCGCTGGCGATGGGTCGCCGGCGTCGCGCTGGCGCTGCCCCGGTTCCGTGGCGGCCGCAAGGTCGCGCCGCAGATCGCGCGCATGGAAGCGGAGGATCTCGTTGCGGCCGTTTTTCCAGATCAGCTTGCGTGCGCGGAGAACATCGCCGGCGAGCGCGAAATCCCCGATCATCCGCTGGTGCGTCAGACCATTGCTGATTGCGTCGGCGAGGCAATGGACCTGGCTGGGCTGCAGACACTGCTCGCGGGCATTCAGTCCGGTGCGATCCGGGTCGTCACCTGCGATCTGACCGAGCCGTCGCTGCTCGCGCTCGAGGTGCTATCGGCGCGCCCATACGCCTACCTCGACGATGCGCCGCTCGAGGAACGCCGCACCCAGGCCGTGATGGGACGGCGGTGGCTCGCGCCCGAGACCGCGGCCGATCTCGGCCGGCTCGACCGCGAGGCGATCGATCGCGTGCGCGAGGAGGCATGGCCGGACCCGGCGAACGCCGACGAACTGCACGACGCGCTCGTGTGGATCGGATTCATCACTGCCGAAGAGACGGCCGGGCGTCCGCGGTGGAACGAGTGGTTCGCCCAGCTCGCGCGCGAGCGAAGAGCGACGCTGCTGAGGGCCGATGGCGCCCTGCTGTGGATCGCCGCCGAACGTCTATCGCAGTTCGCCGCGGTGTGGCCGCACGGCCTTTTCGAGCCGACCGTCGTGGCGCCTCAGGGATATGCAGAGCGCGCATGGTCGGTCGACGACGCGATCATCGAAATACTGCGTGGCCGCCTCGAAGGTCTGGGGCCCGTCACTCAGCGGGAGCTGGCGCGCACGATCGGCTGCGAGTCCGACGTTCTCGCGACGCCGCTTGCGGCGCTGCAGGGCGAAGGATTCGCGCTGCGCGGTCGCTTCACGCCCGGCGTCGATGACGACGAGTGGTGCGATCGGCGATTACTCGCCCGCATACACGGCTATACGGTGAAGCGCCTGCGGGCCGAGATCGAACCGGTCGCCGCGCGCGACTTCCTGCGCTTCCTGTTCCGGTGGCAGAAGGTTGACGCGCCTGCGCGCATGGAAGGTCCCGACGCGATCGATGCCATCATCGGGCAACTCGAAGGCTACGAGGCGGCGGCCGCGGCCTGGGAGTCGGAGATCCTGCCGGCGCGCATCTCGGCGTACGAGCCGTCGTGGCTCGACGATCAGTGCCTCGCCGGTCGGATCTCGTGGATGCGGCTGCGGCCCCGTGTCATCCGAGCGGGCAGCGAGCGCAAGGTGGCGCCTGTTCGCACGACCCCGATCACTCTCGTTGCCCGGCGCAATGCCGCGATGTGGTCGCTGGTTGCGGGCCAGGACGACACGCCTCAGCCGAGTGCGCGCGGCCACTCGGTGGCCGAAGCGCTGCGGGCGCACGGCGCGCTCTTCTTCGACGAGCTCGTCGACGCCACCGGGCAACTGCGGGTGCACGTCGAGGAGGCGTTGGCGGAGCTCGTGGCGCTCGGCCAGGTGACGTCCGACAGCTTCGGCGGGCTCCGAGCCCTTCTCGCGCCTGCCGAACAGAAGCGGAATCCGGCGCTGATGCGTCGGCGGCGCCGCGCCACCGTCTTCGGGATGGATGACGCGGGTCGTTGGTCGCTTTCGCGCCGGTTTCGGCCGGCGGGCTCGCAACGCGAGCAGGAGGAGGCCGCCGTCGACCACATTGCGCGGGTGCTCCTGCGGCGCTACGGCGTGGTTTTCTGGAAGCTACTCGAGCGCGAGGCCGATTGGCTTCCGCCATGGCGTGACCTCCTGCGGGTCTACCGCCGGCTCGAAGCGCGCGGCGAGATTCGCGGTGGCCGGTTCGTCGCCGGCTTCACCGGCGAACAATTCGCGCTGCCGGACGCGGTCGGTGCGCTCCGTGAGGTGCGGCGCAATGCGCAAACCGATAGCTGGGTGTCCGTCTCGGGCGCCGACCCGCTCAATCTTGTCGGAATTCTCACGCCAGGCGCGAAGCTGCCAGCGCTGGCCGGCAATCGAGTGCTGTTCCGAGATGGAATTCCGGTCGCGATGTTGTCCGGGGGAGAGGTCCAGTTCCTTCAGCAACTCGAACCTGCGACCGAGTGGCAGGCGCGCAAGGCGTTGCTGCGAGGGTCCGTTCCGGAAGCGGCGTCGGCCAAGTGATGGTCGAGCCGCGTCCGCGCGGCGACCGACAGGGCGGTCCAGGTGCGTGACAATCTTGTGTCCCGGCCCATAAAAAAGCCCCGGCTCCGCTTCGTCGTTTCGTTTGTGCAAGCCGCGCCCCTTCGGTAATTACCTGCAAAACAGCGCTCTCGCTCAATGAGCGCGCAAAGCGGCGAATCGTTTGAGTCGGCTCAAAAAACCGATCGGTAATCCCACCGAAGCTGAACAGATCTTCCACGCGCGGGCTCCGGTCCTCGCGGCCGGTGGAGCGTTGCCACTCGCCCAGGGAACGCCAGACAACGAAAGGACCAACCGACGGAATGGACGTGTTCGACTTAACTCGGAAGGCGGCGACGGGCGTTGCCGGCCTTGACGATATTCTCGGCGGCGGTCTCTCGACCGGGCGGGTGTTCCTGCTCGAGGGACATCCCGGGACCGGCAAGACCACGATCGCGCTGCGCTTCCTGATCGAGGGCGCGCTGCTCGGCGAGCGGGGCCTCTACGTGACGCTGTCGGAGACCGACAGCGAACTGCGCGTCGGCGCGGCCTCGCACGGGTGGACGCTCGATCCGAACATCCGCGTCTTCGAGGTCGTCCCACCGGAGCTGCTCGACGCCAATCAGCAGCAGAGTCTGCTCTATTCGTCCGATCTCGAGCTTGGTGAGACGACGAAGATGATCCTCGAGGAAGTCGAGCGCTACAAGCCGTCGCGGCTCGTGCTCGACAGCTTGTCGGAGATTCGGCTCCTGTCCCAAAGCTCGCTTCGCTACCGCCGCCAGATCCTCGCGATGAAGCATTTCTTCTCGCGCCACGGCGCGACCGTGCTGATGCTCGACGATCTGACGACCGACGTGCTCGACAAGACCGTCCACAGCGTCGCGCACGGCGTGATCCGCCTCGAGGAGTTCACGCCGAAGTACGGCACCTCGCGGCGCCGGGTCCGCGTCGTCAAGTATCGCGGCCAGCCGTTCCGTGGCGGGTACCACGACCTCACGATCCGCACCGGTGGAGTCGAGGTCTACCCGCGGCTCGTCGCGTCCGAGCATCATTCGGGCTTCGAGCGCACCCGGCACACGACGGGAATCAAGGAACTGGACGCCCTGCTCGGTGGCGGCATCGATCAGGGGTCGAGCACGCTGGTCATTGGCCCCTCCGGCACCGGCAAGAGCGTGTTCACGCTGCAGTTCGTCTCGGCGGCGATGCGCCGGGGCGAGAAGGCCGCGATGTTCATCTTCGACGAGGAGCTCGGACTGCTGTTCGAGCGCGCGAAGGGCCTCGGTTTCGATCTCGCGGCGTGGCGGGATTCGGGGCAGCTCATCATCCAGCAGCTCGATGCGGCCGAGCTGTCGCCTGGCGAATTCGCGTATCGCGTCCGCGAGCAGGTGGACCGCGCCCAGGCGAAGACCGTCGTCATCGACAGCATGAACGGCTATCAGGCCGCGATGCCCGACGAGAGCGCCCTCGCGCTCCATATCCATGAACTCGTTCAGTACCTCAACCGGCAGGGCGCGACGACGTTCCTGACGGTGGCCCAGGCCGGCGTCGTCGGCGACATCCGGGCGCCTGTTGATCTCACGTATCTCGCGGATACCGCCGTGCTCCTCCGCTATTTCGAGGCGAAGGGCACCGTTCGCCGGGCGATCTCGGTCATCAAGAAGCGCACTGGCCCCCACGAGGAGACGATCCGGGAGTTCCACATCGGGCGCAACGGCCTGACGCTTGGCGCGCCGTTGGTGAACTTCCAAGGCGTACTCGCGGGCGTTCCCGAGTTCGTCGTTTCCGCGGGTTGATGGCTTCCGATTCAAAGTAAGGAGCATCGGTGAAGACCGTCGGAGCCGTTCCATCGGGGCGCACCTTGATTCTCGCGCCAAAAGGGCGTGACGCCGCGGTTGCTGCGACGATGCTCCTCGAGGCCGGCATCGAGGCGAAGATCTGCACGAGCCTACCCGATCTCTGCCGCTGCCTCGGCGACGACGTCGCACTCGCCGTCGTCACCGAGGAGGCCGTGCGCTCGGCCGACCTACGCGGGTTGATCGCCTGGGTCGCGGCGCAGCCGAGCTGGTCGGACCTGCCGTTCATCCTTTTGACCGACCGCGCCGGCGATTCGGACACCAATCCCGCGGCGCTGCGGCTCGCGGAGGCGCTCGGGAACATCACCTTCCTGGAGCGGCCGTTCCGCCCGGCGACCTTCATCAGCCTCGCGAAGACGGCGCTGAAGGGACGCCGGCGCCAGTACGAGGCGCGTGCGCGCCTCGATGAACTGCGAGAGGGTGAGGAGCGACTGCAGACCGCCCTGAAAGCCGGGCGCCTCGGGCCGTGGGAACTCGACCTCACCACGTGGATACTGACGGCCTCCGACGACTGCAAGGCAAACTTCGGCCGCCGTCCGGATCACTCGTTCACGTACGGCGATCTTCTCGCGTCGGTTCACCCGGACGACCGTGCGCTGATGCAGTCGCGACTCGAACGCAGCATCGCGACCGGCGCCGACTACGCGCTCGAGTACCGGAACATCTGGCCCGATGGCGGGACCCACTGGATCGATGTGCGCGCCCGTGCGGTGAAGGGGCCGAGCGGGAAGGTCGTGCGTCTCGTCGGAGTCACCAGCGACATCACCGGGCGGAAGACCGCCGAGGACACGTTGCGCACCGTCAACGAGCGGCTTGAGGAACGCGTCAAGGAGCGCACCGCGGAGCTCGAACGCGCCCACCGTCTCGTGCTGGAGCAGATGGCGGAACGCAGCCGCGCCGAAGAACAGCTACGCCAGGCGCAGAAGCTCGAGACCATCGGCCAGCTCACCGGAGGTGTCGCGCACGACTTCAACAACCTGCTGATGGCGGTGCTGGCGAATCTCGATCTCCTCCGCAAGCATCTGCCGAACGACCCGAAGGTTCTGCGCTTGATCGATACGGCGCGTCAGGGCGCACAGCGCGGTGCGTCGCTCACCCAACGCTTGCTGGCGTTCGCGCGGCGGCAGGAATTGGATATCCGGCCGGTGGACCTCGTCCGGCTGCTCCACGGAATGATGGATCTGCTGGCGCGCTCGGTCGGCCCGCGGATCGAGATCAAGGTGACGGCCCCCGCCACCTTGGCCCCGGCCATGGCGGACGCGAATCAGGTGGAGCTCGCCGTCCTCAATCTCATTCTCAACGCGCGCGACGCGATGCCGGGCGGCGGCGTCGTGACGGTGCGGCTGGACGGCATCTCCGCGGCAGGCGAGGACGGAATCGCCGCCGGGCGGTATGCGCGGCTGACGGTGATCGACAGCGGCTGTGGCATGGACGCGGAGACGCTGAAGCGCGCGATCGACCCGTTCTTTTCGACCAAGGAGCTCGGCAAAGGCACCGGCCTCGGTCTCTCGATGGTGCACGGTCTCGCCGTGCAGTTGAACGGCGCGCTGCGTCTTTCCAGCGAGCCCGGCCGCGGAACGGTCGCCGAGCTGTGGCTGCCGGCCGCCGTAGCCGAGGCCGTCACCGAGCCCGAGCCGCCGGCGCAGACGGCCCATGCCACGCCGACGCGCCCGGCGACCATCCTCGTGGTCGACGACGACGCGCTCGTTGCCATGAGCACGGCCGGCATGCTCGAAGATCTCGGACACCGCGTCATCGAAGTGAATTCCGCATCGAGCGCGCTGGCGATCCTGCGCGAGGGAGAGCCGGTCGACCTTCTCGTGACGGATCACGCGATGCCGGGCATGACGGGGATCGAGCTGGCGAAGGCGGCGCGCGCGCTGCGTCCGAACCTTCCCGTGCTGCTCGCCACCGGCTACGCCGACCTGCCCAAGGGCGCCGAGATCGATCTGCCGCGCCTCAGCAAGCCTTACCAGCAGGAACAGCTCGCCGACCACATCGGAAAGCTGCTCCGCCCGCTTGACGGCGCGTTGAAGGGCGCGCAGGCAGCGCTACCGTTCATGGATAGCTGACCGGGCGCGGCGGATCCTCGGGCAGCGGAATGAACTCCGTCTCGCCCGGAACGGACCCGAACCGCCCGGCGCGCCAGTCGTTCTTGGCGCGCTCGATGCGGTCCTCCGAGCTCGAGACGAAGTTCCACCACAGTCGGCGCGGGCCGTCCATCGGCTCGCCGCCGAACACAAGCGCGCGCGATCGCTCGTCCGCGGTCATCGCGATCTCGGCGCCCGTGCGCAGGACCAATAGCTGTCCCGGTGAGAACTCCCGCCCATCGATTGTAATGCGGCCGGCGACGACATAGACCGCGCGCTCCTCGTGCTCTGGTCGGACGATCAATCTCCCGCCGCGCTTCAGAGCGGCGTCGGCGTAGAACATCTCCGACATGGTCGGCACCGGCGAACGTGTGTTGCCGAAGGCGCCGACGATCACCCGCACCGCGAGCCCGGTGTCTTCGATCACCGGGAGCTGATCGGCGGAATGATGCGAGAAGGTCGGCACGGTTTCCTCATGCTCCTTCGGCAAGGCCACCCAGATCTGAATCCCGAAGAGATTGCCACCGGTCTTCCGCAGGTCCGGCGGGGTCCGCTCCGAATGGACGATGCCGCGGCCAGCGGTCATCCAGTTCACGGCGCCGGGACGGATCGGCTGGACGGTCCCGAGGCTATCGCGATGCAGGATCTCGCCGTCGAAGAGATAAGTGACCGTCGCGAGCCCGATGTGGGGATGAGGGCGCACGTCGAGGCCGCGACCGGGGCTGAGCACGGTCGGGCCCATCTGGTCGAAGAAGACGAAGGGCCCCACCATCCGACGCTCGGCGGACGGTAGCGCGCGCCGGACTTCGAACCCGTCGCCGAGATCCCGAGTGCGGGGAATGATCACGCTCTCGATGGTGGTTGCCGGCGCGTGGGCCATCGTCGTTTCCTCCCAAGCCGGAACCCGCACTGCGCGCGTCCGTTCCAATCGTTCTTCTAGTGTAGCAGCCCCGCGACAATGAAAACGGCCAAGCTATTCGTCGACCTGGACGGTGTGCTCGCCGACTTCGACCGCGGTGTCGAGCGGGTGACCGGCAAGCGTCCTGAGCAACTCAGGGTGGGAGACATGTGGCGCGCGCTGGCTCGTGCGCCCGAATTCTTCGATACGCTCGAGTTCATGCAGGACGCTGAGCTGCTTTGGATGTTCTGCAAGCCGTACGACCCCATCATCCTCACCGGCCTGCCGATGGGAAGCTGGGCTCCGGAGCAGAAGCGTCGGTGGGTGGCTCGGATGCTCGGCGGCGACGTTCCGGTGATCACGTGCATGAGCCGCGACAAGCCGCGGTACGCCGCGCCGGGGCACGTCCTCATCGATGACCGGGAGAAGGCCCGCGCGGGATGGGAGGAGAAGGGCGGCATCTTCATCCACCACGTGTCCGCCGAGCGAACGATCTCCGCGTTGACGGAGCTTGGGCTCGGCGAGCCGGTAGCGCGCAGGACGTCGGCGGACGTCAGACGTCGTCGGCGGTGACACCGGAACCTCCGCATTGGCCGAGCGTTGGCGAAGCGATGACCGGACGAAAACGCGATTCAGGTAAATCCCATTCGAGGCCTTCGGCGCCGCGTAGCCAGCTCGCAGCGCTGCTTCTGTACGCCGCCGGCAAGGCTCTCCACGCCGACCGTCAGCTCGTCGCCGCGTTTCCCAAGCTCGCGAAGGCCGCCAACGACCGCGACGTGCGGCGTATCTGTCGCGAGGGCGTCGACTATAGTGAAGAGCGCATCGCGCGCCTGCTGCGCGTCTTCGATCTCCTCGGCGCGGAGCCGCGTGTGCGTGCCTCGCCGGCGATGAAGGGACTGATCCAGAGCGCGCTCAACGCCGCTAACAACGGGTTCGACAACGCGGCGCGAGACGCGGCGATCCTCGACTCGGTGTTCAAGATCTCCCACTTCGGCCGCGCCGGCTATTGGATGGCTTGCGCGTACGCCGAGGCGCTCGGCGACCGCAAGGTGAAGGCGGTCCTCATGCAATCGCTCAAGGAAAAGGAAGAAGCGATCGAGGAGATGATGCGGATAGCCGAGGGCGAGCTCGTCCCGCGCATTCAGCGCGAGGATCGCGCCCAGGGAGCGCGCGCCGCGTCGCCGCGTCCGCGGCTGGGCGCCCGCCCCGGAGCGGGGGCTGCCGCCGCCCGCACCCGTCGTGCGTCCGATCGGAGATCGGCGTCGAACTGACCGGCTCGAAATTACCGTCGTTCCGCAAAAACAATGTTGCCGAAAACCCGCTTAACAATGCGGCGTGGCAGCGTATGCTTTCCGGCAACCAACAATAACCCCGCGACGGCGCGAGATAGCGCCGGACCGGATGCAGGGACGGGATCGTTTGCGGGATGACGGAGCTCTATCCGTATCCGCGGTTTTCGCTCGCTGAGCGGGACCGCCGCTGGGCTCTGGTACGGGCCCGCATGGCAGATGCCGGCATCGACGTCGTCGTCTGTCCCGAGAACACCGGGAACTCCACGGACTTCCAGGCCAATTCGCGTTGGCTGAGCCACGTCGGCGGCGGCGGCGACGCCGGCATCGCGGTGGTGTTCCCGCTCGAGGGCGACATCACGGCGATCGCGACCTCGGCGGCGCCCCGGTGGCCGACGACCCAGGAGTGGACAAAGGACGTCCGCGAGGCCCGCCGCCGCTACGGCAAGGTGGCCGTCGAGCGGTTGCGCGAACTGAAGGTCGACGACGGCTGCATCGGCATCGTCGGGCTCGGCGAGCAGGCCGGCACGCGCACCCCTGAAGGCACCGTCGGGTACCAGTTCTGGCGCCAGATCCGCGAGGCGTTCCCGCGGGCGCGAATCGTCGATGCGACTCTCCTGATGGCCGAAGCCCGCTACGAGAAGAGCGAGGAGGAGATCGCGGCGCTGCAGAGATCGATGGACATCATCGAGCTCGGCATCAAGGCCGAGATCGAGGCTGCGAAGCCCGGCGAGATGGACTGGGTCGTCTGGGCGTCGGCGCAGGCGGCGATGATGAAGGGCGGATCTGAGATGCCGGTCCACTGCAACTGGGTGTCGGGCAAGAACCCCGTCCGCACGCTGACGCGGCCCTCGCGCCGCGTGCTCGAACGCGGCGACCTCATCATCAACGAGCTGGAAGCGTCGTGGATGGGATACCGCTCGCAGGCGGTGCAGCCGGTGTTCGTCGGCGAAGTCGATCCGGTCCATTCCGAACTCATCAAGGTGCAGCGCGAGGTCTTCGAGACGATCCGCGCCGCGCTGAAGCCCGGTGCGACCGTGCGCGAGCTCGCCGAGCTGACCGAAACGGCCGGCAGGAAGGCGGCGCCGTCGTCGGGCGCGGCGGCGGGAGCCGTCGCGCAGCTCACGATGCACGGACGTGGGCAGGGAGAGGACGGGCCGATCATCACCAGCTCGTCGAAGGAGGCGCATCACCTGGCGGTGACGCTCCGCAACAACATGGCGTTCATCTACAAGCCATCGGTTCGCAACGCGGCGAAGACCCACATCTGTACCTGGGGCGATACGATCGTCGTCACGCCCGGCGGCGGGCGCCGCCTCGGCAAGCGTCCGCACGATCTCGCCGTCTCTGTCCACTGAGGAGGGACGAATGGAAGCCCAGGGGCACACACCGCTCGCCTTCAGTCACCTCACCATCGAGGTGTCGAGCCTCGATAAATCCGAGGCGTTCTATCGCGACGTGATCGGTCTCGAGGTGCTCGGCCGCAACCTCGTCGCCGACAACCGGCCCAACTCGCTGCTGGCCATGAACACGCGACAACGCGTCCTGCTGGTCGAGGTGGACAAGGTTCCGCCGTATCCGGCCTCGGGTGGCTCAATCCACCACGCATGGCTGCTCACGATCGACCAGTTCAAGGCGGCCCGCGACCGCCTCGAGGCCCACGGCTACGAGACCGGCATCGATCCGCGCCAGACATTCCGCTCCGTCGGCGAGTACAACATGGACATCCTGGATCCCGACGGAAACCGCTTTCAGATTCAGGCTTTCGGCGAGGAATCGACCGACATCCTGCCCTCTGGCGCGGGGGTGGTGACGCTCGGCAAGATGGACGAATTCCCGGTCGGCAGCGTCACGCGCAACGGCAAGGGGCGCTTCTTCCTGGTGCGCAACGACGACGGCTTCCTCGCCATCTCTGTGTGGTGCACCCACAAGAACGGCGCGACGGTGTGGCAGAAGGAGAGTTGGCACTTCTACTGTCCGTTCCACGGCGCGAAGTTCGACCAGACCGGCTGCTACGTCGGGCGCATGGGCTGCGCGCCGATGCGGCTGCACCCGGTCAGCATCGCGGCGGACGGCACGATCTCCGTCGACACGGACCGGTTCTACGCCCGCGACGACTACGACTCCTCGCAGGCGGTGCCCGCCGAACCGGGCGCCGCGTTCCGCGCCGAGGGACTCACCATCATGGAGCCCGCAGCGAAAGTGGAGGCGTAGCAATGGCCCACGTCGAGAGCATTTCCCACAGCGGCATCTGCGTCCACGACCTCAAGGCGGCCGAGGAGTTCTACTGCGGCGTCCTCGGCGCGGTCGTCCACAGCCGGGTCAATTTCAAGACCCAGGACGCGCTGCGCGGCCGCTCGGTCCATACCTCGCTGATGCTGGGCGACTACCTCTTCGCCATCATGCTGAGCGAGGACTGGATGAACGTGCCGCCGCTCGACCGCTTGCGCGGCGAGAACCGCGTGCGGCACGCATTCTGCATCCCGCGCGCGAAGTTTCCGGCATTGCTCGACTCGCTCCGGCGTCACGGCGTGCCGTTCGAGGGCCCGGTGACGCACCCAGACCGGGGACCGTTCGGGGAATCCGTGTACTTCCGCGACCCGACCGGGAACTTCCTCGAGGTGCTCTGGCGCCGCGACGAGGCGGTTTCCTACAACGAGGTGCAGCCGCTCGGACACGGGGGCGGCGGTTGAACAAGCCCGAGCTCCCGGCGCGGATTGCGATCCGCGCTCTCTCGCACGTGGTGATCGAGGTGGCCAATCTCGATCGCGCCCGTTCGTTCTATGCCGAGCGGCTCGGCTTGCGCGCCTCGGCGGCGGCGTGGCCGGTCGACGGCGAGATGTGCCTGGCGTGCTCACCCGGACAGTGGCTCGTGCTCAAGGAAGTTAAGGCGCCGCGCACGTTTGCCGGGACGGGCGTCCATCAGGCGTATGCCGCGTCGCCTGTCGCGATCACGGGCATCGTCAATGGACTGACGGCGGCCACGGTCCCGGTCCAGCGCTACCACGAGGACCGGCCGGCCGAGCGCGACGACAACTGCTACTTCGTCGATCCTGACGGCAACCGCATTCAACTGGTGCGCCGGGAGACCACCGTCGGGCCCGGTGTCTGCGGACTCGATCACGTCGCGGTGCTTGCCTCCGACATGGAATGGGCGGAGGACTTCTATTGCGGGCTCCTCGGCCTTCCGGTGGATCACCGGGTCGGCGTCAACACCGAGGATTACGTGCGGGCGCGCGCCTGGGGCGAGGGGCGCGACGACATGGCTCCCGGGACCCGGCGCTGGGACGAGCGCTATCGCGACATCCCAGGCGGTAAGCCGGGACAGGGGCGCCGCGTCCCTCGGCCCAACATGCAGATGTACCTGCGCACGGGCGCATCGACCTTCGGCATCTATCTTGCGAATTCCCACGAGCAGGAGCCGCCGCCCCACCTGGCGTTCGGGTCGCCACGCACCGGCTTTGCCGTCGATCGCCCCGAGCTCGATCGCGCCGCGGCGCTGCTCGCCGATGCGCGGGTCGCCCTCGAGGGGCCGATCGAGCACGGGTCACGATCGCTGATGGCCGCATCGCTCCACTTCCGCGATCCATGCGGCAATTTCATCGAGCTGTGCGCGCCCCGAGGACCATGATGGACACCGACAACGATCCGTACCCGCTTCCGCGCTTCTCCCTCGCCGAGCGCGACCGCCGCTGGAAAGCGGTTCGGGCGTTGATGGCCGAACGTGGCATCGACGTCATCGTCACGCCGTACAACACCGGCCACTCGATGGATTACCAGGCGGACTCCCGGTACCTGACCCATTGCGGCGGCGGCGGCGACGCGGACATCGCAGCGGTGTTTCCGCTCGAAGGCGAGGTGACGGCGATCGCGACCTCCGCGGTTCCGCGCTGGACGCCGCGGGTGCAGAACTGGACCAAGGACGTACGCGAGGCGAGGCGCGCCTACGGCAAGGTCGCGGTGGAGCGGATCCAGGAGCTCGGGCTCCGGAAGCCGCGCATCGGGATCACCGGCCTCGGCGAGATCCCTGGAACCCGGTCGGCCGAGGGCCTGATCGTCCACGGCATGTGGAAGCGGATCCGCGAGGCGTTTCCCGATTCCGAGCTCGTCGACGCGACCGACGTCCTCACGACGGTCCGCGACGTGAAGAGTGACGAGGAGGTCGCCTGCCTCACCAAGGCGGTGCAGATCATCGAAAAAGGCTACGAGGCCGAGGTCGCGGCCGCGCGGGCCGGCGCGGTGGATTGGGAGGTCTGGGCGGCGACGCAGTACGGCCTGCTCAGGAACGGATCCGAGGCGCCGATCCACTGCAACTGGATATCCGGTCCCAACGTCGTGCGCACGCTGACGCGGCCGACGTTCCGCAAGCTGGAGCGCGGCGATCTCATCATCAACGAGCTCGAGGCGTGCTGGATCGGCTATCAGGCCCAATGCGTGCAGCCCGTCTTCGTCGAGGAGGCGCACCCTGTGCACCTCGAGCTGATCAAGGTGCAGCGCGACGTGTTCAACGAGGTGCTGGCGGCGATCCGGCCGGGAGCGACGCTCGGTTCGCTGTCGGAGCTGACTCAGCAGGTCGTCGCGCGCGTCGCGCCGAAGAGCGGTCCCGCCGTGGGCGCGAAGGCGAAGCTGACCATGCATGGCAAGGGCGCCGGCGACGACGGTCCGATCATCACCGGGGCGGCGCGCGATCCGCGCCAGCTCGCCTATCAGCTCAAGGCCAACATGACCTTTGTGTTTAAACCGTCGGTCGCCACTGCCGATGGGACCTCGCTCTGCACCTGGGGCGACACCGTCATGGTCACCGCGACGGGCGCGCGCCGGCTGGGAACGCGTCCGCACGACCTTGCGGTCTCGGGCTAGCGGTCTGGGGAGGGGCAGGCAATGGTATTGCTGTTTCGATGGCGTACTGCGGCGGTCCTGCTGTCGGCCGCGATGCTGGCGGGATCGCCGGTCGCCGCCGCTGATCTGCCGAAGGCGACGCAGAAGATCCTTGCGGATATGAAGCTCGATCCGGCTCTGCTCGACGGTGTCGAGGACGAGCTCAACATGCCGTCCGAGTGGATCGAGGGGGCAAGGCGCGAGAAGACGCTGCGCATCGCAGGTACCTGGGATCCCGGTCAGTTCGACGTCTTCATCCGGCCGTTCCGCGAGCGCTATCCCTACATTACGCCGCGCTACTCGCGGGGCACGCGGTTCGACCGCGTGACGAAGCCCCTGGTCGCCTTCAAGTCGGGACGGGTCATCACCGACGTAGTCACCGGTATCGGCGCCGAGTACACGCTGTTCAAGGATGCCGGCGCGATCGAGAACCTCGCGGCCGTTCCCAATCGCAGGAACGTTCCGCCCGAGATGCAGCAGAAGGACGGGTGGTGGATCGGCCAGCGCCTGCGCTACTGGTGCATGTCCTACAACACAGACCGCATCGCCAAGTCGCAGCTTCCCAAGACATGGGACGACCTGATCGAGAATCCACGGCTGCGGGGCGGTCACATCGGCATGGGTAACCGTCCGAACCTGTGGCTGCTGCCGATGTGGGACGTCAAGGGCGAGGCCTGGATCAAGAGCTATACGGAGAAGCTGTTTGCGGTGGCGAAGCCGCAGCTCCGCAACGAAGGCATGAACGCGTTGATCGAGCTAGCCATCGCGGGCGAGTTCGACGTTGCGTTGCCCGCGGCCGAGTACCGGACGCAGCAGTTGATCGACAAGGGCGCGCCGCTGAGCTGGCATTGCCCGACGCCGGTGCCGCTGACGATATCGGAGCTGATCGTCATGAAGGGAGGCAACAAGAACGCCGCGCTGATGTTCGTAAACTGGTTCCTCTCAAAGGAGGGGCAGGTCGCCCAATACGGCGCCGACCTCGCGCCGCCGGTGCACAAGGATCTCCAGCGTCGCGAGTTCCTGGCTTTCCCGGACGAGATCATGGGGCGGCCGGTCGCTTTTCTCGACCCCGAGCTGCTCGAGCGCGATCTCGACAACCTGCTCAAGGTCTGGAACCCCCTCTGGTACGAGGGCAAGGGCAAGAAGCTGCAGGTCGTGACGACGACGCTGACGCAGGTCGGGAAGTCGTCCGTCGGATTCGACGTCGACGGCGCCGCCCAGAGCGCCCGTGTCACCGAGGACACGACGCGCATTGCCGTGGCCGGAGCGCCGGCCGAAGTCGGCGAACTTGTCGCCGGACAGCGCTGCGAGATCACCTACGCCGGCGACAAGCAGGACGCGATCCGGATCGACTGCCAGTAGCCGGCGCTACGCGGCCGTGGGCGGCTGGTCCGGCCGCTCGACCTTGCGGAGCTCGGGAAACAGCAACGCCCAGGCGCCGACAATGGCGAGCACCGCCGCGCCGCCGAAGATCGCGGCGCCCACGACCGAGCCGAGGATGGTCGCCGCCATGCCCGCCTCGAACTGCCCGAGCTGGCTCCCGATGCTGACCGACAGACTGCCGACGGCCGAGACGCGCCCGCGCATCTCGTCAGGGGTTCGCGTCTGCACCAGCGTGTGGCGGATCACCTGGCTGAACACGTCGCCGAAGCCGACCAGGAACAGGCAGAAGACCGACAGATACGCGTTGCGCGACAGCGCGAACAGGATGGTGCCGAGACCGTAGAGCGCGACACCGCCGAGGATCACCTTCCCGGCATGACGCGTGATCGGGTAATGCGCGAGGATGATTCCCATCGTGAGCGCGCCGATCGACGGGGCGCTGCGCAGGATGCCGAAGCCCCAAGCATCGATGTGCAGGATATCGCGCGCGAAGATCGGCAGCAGTGCCGTCAGGCCGCCGAAGAAGGTGGCCAAGAGGTCCAGCGATAACACTCCGAGGAGCACCGGAGTGCTCCAGATGAAGGCATAGCCGGCGAGCAGGGTACGGAGGCTGGCCCTCCCCTTGATCGCTCCCCGCGATTTGGGCTGCGGCAAGAGGAAGCTGGAGATGGCGGCGATCGAGATCAGGACCAGACACGAGAGGTAGTCAGTGGCCGCACCGAACTCGTAGACGAAGCCGCCGATCATCGGCCCCGAGAGCATCGCGATACGTCCGGAAGACGCATACGCGGCGATGGCGCGGCTCAGCATCTCGCTCGGCACGAGGGTGGTCACCAGCGACTGCAACGTCGGCCCTTCGAAGGTGCGCGCGAACGAGTTCAGCAGCAGTAGAGCGTAGAACGCCGGGACCGGAGGAGCCGGAAGCAGCGTGAGCCCGAGCAGACAGAACATGACGACCGTCTGAACGGCGTAACAGCAGCGGACGATGAAGCGGCGGTCGTAGCGGTCGGCGATCTCGCCGGCGACGAGGTTCAGCAGGAGCGGGGCCGCGAACTGCACCAAGCCGATCATGCCGAGCGCGAACGCGCTGTTCGTGATTTCGTAGATCTGCCACCCCACGACCACGCCCATCATCTGGTTCGAGGTGGTCGAGGCAATCCGGATCGAGAAGAGGTGTCGGAACGCCGCAATGCGGAAGAGGGGCGTTTCGGAATCGACGGCGACGGTCGCGGTGGACATGGCTCGGAACAATAGAGCGGGCGCGCCCCTCGGGCAAAGCTTTCGGATCCATGCGGCGCGCCATACGTATGGGCAGCCGCCGCGATCCTGTGCGACCACTCGGGTGACGGGCGCTTCGGGTTGGACAGGTTATCGCAGCTTGCTACTCTGCCCCCGCGCAACGGGAGAGGCGGATGGTGCGGAAGACGGCAAAGCGCGACGGTCGCAAGGACAAGGCAGCAACCCGGAAGCCGGTGGGGCGGCCTGCCGCTTTAAAGAAGAGACCCAAGAAAGCGGTCAAAGCTGCCGCGCCGAAACAGCCGCGCCGCGTCAACATGCCGGACGACGTGGTCGCCGCGCTGCGCGTCGAGCTCAAGCGCAGCGAGGCGCGGTTCAGCTCGCTCGTCCAGACCGCCGCCGCGCCCATCCTCCTGCTGTCGCCAGAGCTCGTCGTTCTCGACATCAACTCCGAGGGCGAGCAGCTTTACGGCCGTCCGCGACGGACGCTCATCGGCGGCGATTACTTCGCGGTGCTCGATCCCGAGGGGCGCGGCGGCCTCACACGGGCCCACTTCCGCCAGGTGCTCGCCGGACGCGCGGCGCGGAGCTGCGAGGGACGCGTGCGCCGGCCGGACGGCAGCGAGCGCGTGCTGCTGTGGAACGCCACACGCCTGCTCGGGCCCAGGGGACTGCCGATTGGCGTCATCGCCGTCGCCCAGGACATCACCGAGCGGCAGCAGGCGGAAGAAGCGCTACGCGAGCGCGAGGCGCGTCTCAGCTCGATCATCGCGACGGCGCCCGACGCGATCATCACCATCGACGAAAAGGGCATCGTCCAGTCGTTCAGCGTCGCGGCCGAACGATTGTTCGGCTATTCGGCGGGCGAGGTGATCGGCCGCAACGTCAGCATGCTGATGCCCTCGCCGCACCGCGAGGCCCACGACGGATACCTCGAGCGCTATCTGCTTACCGGGGAGCGGCGGATCATCGGCATCGGCCGGAAGGTCGAGGCCATGCGCAAGGACGGCAGCGTGTTTCCGATGGAGCTCGCGGTCGGCGAGGTTCATATCGGCGAGATCCGGATATTCACCGGGTTCATCCGCGACCTCACGGCGCGGGCGAAGATGGAGGAGGAGCTTCGGCAGTCGCAGAAGATGGAGGCCGTCGGGCAGCTCACCGGGGGCATCGCTCACGACTTCAATAACCTGCTGACGGTGATCACCGGCAACCTCGAGATGCTGGAGAGTCGGGTCCGCGAGGGCGACGATCGCGAGATTCTGCGCGAGGCGCAGGAGGCGGCGGAACTCGGCGCCAAGCTCGCGAACCGGCTGCTTGCGTTTGGCCGGCGCCAGCCGCTCCGCCCCGAGCCGATTGACCTCGGCGCGCTCGTCGCCGGCATGGGCGACCTGCTGCGCCGCAGCCTCGGCGAGCAGATCCGGGTGGAGACGAAGCTCGCGCCGAGGTTGCCGCTGACGACCGCCGACCCCGGCCAGGTCGAGAACGCTCTGCTCAATCTCGCCATCAACGCTCGCGACGCGATGCGGGACGGCGGCACGCTGTACATCGAGACCGCCGCGGTCGAGCTCGACGACGACTATTCGCTGGCCCACGCCGAGGTGCGGTCGGGCCGGTATGTGATGCTTGCGGTCACCGACACCGGGCACGGCATGTCGCCGGAAGTGCGCGAGCGCGCGTTCGAGCCGTTCTTCACCACGAAAGGGGCCGGATCCGGCACTGGCCTCGGGCTCAGCATGGTGTATGGCTTCGTCAAGCAGTCGGGCGGCCACGTCCAGCTCTACAGCGAGGAGGGGCACGGAACGACGGTGCGCATTTACCTGCCGGCCGCCCAGGAGGCTGCGGGTTCCGCGGCCGACACCGACGAGACGTCCATGCGGACGGGCGGGCGCGGCGAGACCATCCTCGTTGTCGAAGACGATGAACGGGTGCGGCGCGTGTCCGTACGCCGCCTGCAGGAGCTCGGATATCAGGTGATCGAGGCCGATAGTGGCCCTGCCGCTCTCGACAAGATCGACCATGCGTCACAAATCGACGTCCTGTTCACGGACGTCGTCATGCCCGGCGGTATGACGGGTATCGACCTTGCCCACGCGGTGCGGGCCAGGAAGCCGGACGTCAAGGTGCTGTTCACGTCGGGCTACGCCGAGCCGGCAATCGTCAAGGGCGGCTTGCTCACGACCGGTGCCGACTGGCTCGGAAAGCCGTACCGGACCGCCGATCTCGCCCGCAAGCTGCGTGCGCTGATCGGGGAGTGACCGTCAGGCCCGCGTCACGGCCGAGGCGAGGATGTAGCCTGCGCCGCGGACGGTCTTGATAAGCTCGGGATGCGCGGGATCGCGCTCGAGCTTCTTCCGTAGCCGGACGATCTGCGTGTCGATTGTGCGATCGACCGCGTTCCATTCGCGGCCTTTCACGAGGTCCATGAGCTGGTCGCGATTGAGCACGCGGTTCGCGTTCTGGGCGAACGCCCGCAACAGTTCGAATTCGGCGGTAGTCAGTGGCACCACCGTGCCGTCGGCCTGGCACAGCTCGCGTTTGGTGATATCGAGAGTCCATCCGGAGAACGCGAGCCGGTCTCCCCCGGAGGTCGCCGGCGGGGCCGCCACCGGCGCAGCGGTCCCCGCCGGTGAGGTGGTGTGCGCGCGGCGTAGGACCGTGCGAATGCGCGCGAGCACCTCGCGCAGGTGGAACGGCTTCGGGATGTAGTCGTCCGCCCCCGCCTCGAGGCCGGCGACGCGGTCGACGATGTCGTTCTTGCCGGTGAGCATGATGATGGGTGTCTCGGAGCGCTGGCGTATGTAGCGCGCCAGCGTGAACCCGTCCTCGCCGGGAATCATGAGGTCGAGGAGGATGAGGTCTGCGGGCTGCTTCTCCAGAATTGCCCGCATCGCTGTCCCATCGGCGGCATCGCTGACCCGAAAACCCTCGTCGGTCAGGTACCGCCGCAGCATCGTCCGGATTCGCGGCTCGTCGTCGACGACGAGGATATGTGGCTGTTCCGCCATTGGAATTCGGCTGTCACAAACCGTCACAATTCGTTTCCAAGTGATACCAAAAACTCGGCCGTTTGGCATCGGCCTGTGACATGGCGCCGGTAGATATCTCCCCACGGCCGATGCGCCGAGAGAGCGAAAGGGGTCATGTCATGCAGCTTCAAACCGTTTCCAGCGCGCCGTCCGTTGCGTTCCCGCCGATGGCCATGTGTCAGGGCATGGAGCGGCAGGCAGCCACGCGCATCGCCGCCGTCAGCATTCGCCAGACCATCGCTCCGGGCCAGGAGCTGTTCGCCGAGGGCGACGCCGCCGAGAACGTCTACGAGGTCGTGAGCGGGATGGTGAAGCTCTACAAGCTTCTCCCCGACGGCCGCCGTCAGATCATGGGCTTCATTTCCCCGGGCCATCTGATCGGCCTCGTCCACCGCGGCGCCTACGTCTATACCGCCGAAGCGATTACGGAAGTGACGCTGTGCCGCTACCCGCTGGCGCGCTTCACCCGGCTCATCGACGAGGTGCCGGGCTTTGCCAAGCGGCTGCTCGACGTCCACTCCGACGAATTGAGCGCGGCCCACGACCAGATGTTGCTGCTTGGCCGCAAGACGGCGGTCGAGAAGGTCGCGAGCTTCCTCCTAATGATGGCCGAGGGCCAGCACGAGGACTGCGACGACGTCTACGTGCCGATGACGCGCACCGACATCGCGGACTATCTCGGCCTGACCATCGAAACCGTGAGCCGCACGCTCACCAAGCTGAAGGCGGAGGGCGTGATTGGGCGTCGCGGCGCGGACTGCATCACGGTTCAGGACCGTGATCGGCTCGATACCCTCGCTGCCGGCGAAGCGCTGGAGACCCTCTGACCCGTCACCCAATGCAGGATCATGCGACTGAACGCCACATCGACACCCAGCCTCGGACGAAACCGGATGCCGTCCATGCGCCACGCGCTGGTGGTCGAGGCGGACGCCGGTACCCGGAAGCTCTGCGCCAGCGTTCTGCAGCGCGCGGGGTTCACGGTATCGGCGGTTGAGACGGGCGTCGCAGCGGTCACGGAAGCGAGGGCCAAGGCGCCCGATCTGATCCTTCTCGACCTGCAGCTTCGCGACGTACGGGGAATCGAGCTCGTAGACTGGCTACGGTCGAACGAGGCGCTCCGCAACACCCCGATGATCGCGATCGGTGTCCTAAACGAAGAGGTTTCGGTGGTCCCCGAGGCCTTCGCGAACCTGATCCGCAAGCCCGTGTCCCGGACAGCCGTCGCGCAGGCCATCGCCGATGTGCTCGAGACGGCGAACAGGCGCCGCGCGGACGGCGCCGACTGATCCCTCGGCGTCAGCGGCGGTAGCGCGATCCCGTACCAGGGCGACCATCCGCCGTTCCGGGAAGACACTTTTACGCAATTACCGGTAAACACCTACCGGGCCCTCTCCTAAGATGGCGGCAAGAAAAAGCCGGCCATGGGAGGCGGCCCGTTTCCATCGATGTCGGTCCGAGTGCGGAAGGCACCGGCCGCTGCCGGCCTTGCGCCGGATCGATGGTGCCTCTGGAGTCGGCGGCAACCCGGCCGCACGGTCGGCCGTCGACAGGAGAGGTGCCATGAACCGCAGGACACCGCGTTCCGGGATATTGTCTTGCTGCCTCGTCGCCGTCGTCGCGGCGTTTGCCGGGCACGTCGTCGCGGCGGAGTTGCCGCAGGCGACGCAGGCGGCATTGAAACAGGTGAATCTCGAGCCATCCGTCATGGACGGTCTCGACGAGGAGCTCAACGTTCCCCAGGAGTGGCTGGATCGGGCGAAGGGCCAGGGCGCTGCTAAGGTGCTCGGCACCTGGGATCCGCAGCAGTTCCAGAAGATGGAGCCAGTGTTCCGCGCGCGCTATCCCGGCGTGAAGATCAGTTACGCGCGGTCCAGCCGGTACGATCGCGCCATCACCACTCTGATGGCGATGCAGGACGGCCGCTACGTCGCCGACGTCATCGTCAGCTTCAACCGTTCCTACTCCGAGTTCGTCAAAGCCGACGCGCTCGCCGACCTGCGCAGCTTGCCGGCGTTCAAGAACCTCGCCGACGACATGCGCGGCGAGGAGGGGCTGTGGGTCGGGTCCAAGATTACGCGCCGCTGCATCGGCTACAACACGGACCGCATCAAGGACGTGAAGGAACTGCCGCAGCAGTGGGATGAGTTCCTCACCCACCCGCGCTGGCGCGACGGCCGCCTGGCGGTGATCAACAGCTACACCGTGTGGCTGCTGCCGCTCTGGCAGGCCAAGGGCGAGGCGTGGGCGACGAATTTCCTCACCCGGCTGAAGAACGAGGTCAAGCCGCAGCTCCGCAAGGAAGGCGAGAACGCGGCGCTCGGCCTGGTCGCCGCCGGAGAGTACGACGCGATCATCGTCGCCGCCGAATATCGTAGCAAGGAGCGGCAGAAGAAGGGGGCGCCGATCGGGTTCCACTGTCCGACGCCGGTTCCCGTCGCGGTGTCGCCGATGGCGGTGCTGCGAGGCAGCCCCAACCAGGATGCGGCGATGATCTTCGTCAACTGGGCGATCTCGCGCGAGGGGCAGCTCCTGAGCTTCGCTGGCAGCGGGCAGGCGCCGACGCACAAGGCGTTCCAGCGCCCCGAATTCGAGTACTTCCCCGACACCATCCACGGCAAGGAATCCGCCTACGCCGACGCCCTCGGCGACGTTCAGGACAAGGTGCAGAAGCTGTGGGTGGACACGTGGGGGCAGACAAAGTAGGCGTCTCGCGCGGCGAGCGGCCCTAGTCGTTCAAAAGGACAGGAGAATAGGAATGGATCGCGTCAGTTTTCCGTATCGCTCGTCGAGCCACCTCGCGCTGATGCACGTCATCGCCGAGAGCGGCGCCTGGGAGCGCCAGGGCCTCGAGGTCGACTACGACAAGCCGATCGACCGCGAATCGGCGCACAAGCTGGTCCCGAGCGGAGAGGTCGAATTCGTCAGCGGCAATCACGTGTCGACCTACGCTGCCCGCGCCCGCGGCGACACGTGGGTGTACCTCGGCCAAACCATCAGCCGGAACAACATCGCCCTGGTCACGCGCGAGGATGCCGGCATCAACAAGCTCGAGGATGTCCGCAAGCGCAAGTTCGGGTCGCGCGGTCGTCACCCGGGCCTCAACACCTGGCTGTACCTGAAGCAGCACGGGCTCGACATCGATCGCGACGACGTCGAGATCGTGCGTGAGGTCAGGGAGGGCGATGGCGACCCGTCGACGAACCGGGCCAAGAAGAGCCTGCTGCGGATGGTGAAGGAGGGCGACTGCGACGCCGCCTTCTTCAGCCAGCCGAAGATCGAGTTCGCCAAGCGCGAGGGGCTCAAGGTGATCCCGCTCGAGCCGCAGGACATGATCTTCTTCATGACCGTGTCGTGCGGCATGAAGCTGGTCGAGAAGCGCCCGGACATCATCGAGAAGATGCTGAAGGGCATCATGCAGGGCATCGCCTTCTTCAAGACCGAGAAGGAGAAGACGATCCAGATCCTGATGGACAAGCACACGAAGGAGGGCAAGCTCGATCGCCCGACCGCCGAGAAGCTCTACAACGACCTCGCCGCGGTGCTCGATCCGAAGCTTTATCCGTCGATGGCGGCCATCAGCAACGTCTACCAGGAGGCGTTGCGACAGGATAAGGACTCGGCCAAGATCGATCCGCTGGCGCTGTGGGACCTCCACTTCCTCCGCCGCATCGATGATTCCGGGTTCGCGGACGCGCTTTACGGGAAGACCCGCGACGGCAAGCCCCTGCCGAAATAAGGAAGTAATACGGTGTCCGCCCCGGCGTCGTTGCTGGGGCGGACGACCACCGATTGCGCTACAGTGCTGACGATGACTACGGACACCGTTCTCACTGTGCCGCTCTCGGCGATGCGTTACGACGTCGTGCTGCCGCTCCTCGACGGCCGCGTCGCCGTCGAGGGCGTACGTCTCCAGCCGGCGAAGACCACGTCTATGATCACCAGGGACGTTCCCGATCTCCGCACCGGGAACTTCGGGGTGTGGGACCTCAATGTCGGTTACCTGCTGCCGGCGATCGAGGCGGGCTGGGATCTGGTTGCGCTGCCGGTATTCCCGAAACGCAAGTCGGTGCTGCAGTTCATCTTCTGCAACCGCAAGGCGGGGATCCGTTCGCCCAAGGACCTCGCCGGCAAGCGCGTCGGCTCCCGCCAGTACCGGACCGCGGTGACGCTCCTCGCGCGGGGGCTGCTGCGCGAGCACTACGGCGTCGACGTCGACGCGCTCCGCTGGGTGACGCAGGTCGCCGACGTGTTCCCGACCCATGGCAAACCCGCGCCCGAGATGGTGCCGGAGACGCCCTCCATTGCCGAGCGGCTGATGGCCGGTGAGATCGACGTCATGATCACGGACGTGTCCGACGCCAAGCTCCTGCGCCAGCTGGAGAGCCATCCCGACATCGAGCGGTTGTTCCCGGACTATGCGGCGGCCGACCATGCGATCTGGCTCGAGTCCGGCATGTACCCGCCGATGCACGTGCTGGTCCTGAGTGGACGGCTCAATCGGGAGAACCCCGATCTCGCCGGCAAGCTCTATCACGCGCTGGTGCAGGCCAAGACGGTTGCCGACGACGACATCGCTAACGACCGCGCCGGTTTTTCCGTGCTGTACCTGCGCGAGACCTTCGAGCGTCAGCGTGCGGATTGGGGCGATCCGATGCAGTACGGCGTTTCGGCGAACCGGCGGATGCTGGATGCCCTGATCGATTACAATGTGCGCGAAGGGGCAACGCGGGCGCGGATGCCCGTCGAGTCGATCTTCGCCGCCGGAACCCTGGACACGTAGCCGACATGCTGTCGCAGAAGGACAACGACCTCCTGACCTTGACCGGCCCCGGCACGCCCATGGGCGAGCTGATCCGCCGCTACTGGATTCCCGCGCTGCTGTCGGAGGAGATCCCCGAGCCCGATTGCCCCCCGGTCCGCGTCCGTCTCCTCGGCGAGGAACTCGTGGCGTTCCGCGACAGCCAGGGCCGCATCGGCCTTATCGGCGAGCATTGCCGCCATCGCGGGGCGTCGCTGTTCTACGGTCGAAACGAGGACTGCGGCCTCAGGTGCATCTACCACGGCTGGAAGTTCGACGTGGACGGCCTCGTCGTCGACACGCCGGCGGAGCCGAACGACGCCATCGTCCGCGAGGGCATCCGCCACACCGCATATCCGACGGTGGAGAAGGCCGGCATCGTCTTCGCCTATCTCGGTCCCGCCGAACAGCGGCCGCTGTTCCCTAACTATGCGTGGGCGGTAGCGCCGCAGTCGCACACCTATGTGACGAAGTCGTTTCAGGACTGCAACTACCTGCAGGGGCTCGAGGGCGAATGCGATTCCTCGCATCTGTCGTTCCTGCACCGGCCGCTGCGCGGTCCCGGCACCAATCGCCCGATCTTCACCAGTCTCAATCCGGCGTATGAGGTCGAGACCACGGACTTCGGTCTTCGGCTGATCGCGACGCGGTCGCTCGGCGATGCTGAGGACTACGTGCGCGTCTCGAGTTTCGTCATGCCGATCACCTGCTGCGTGCCGGCGCGCAACAAGGAAGCGCACATCTACGTGCCGATCGACGACACCCACAGTTGGCGCTATGACCTGGGTTTCGTCGATCACCCAGTCACCGAGGCCGACCTCGGGGACGATCGCCGCAAATACCTGACCCCGGACTACCGCAAGGTCGCCAATCTGGCGAACGACTACCTGCAGGACCGCGCCGCACAGAAGCTCGACAGTTTCACCGGCATGAAGGGTTTCCTGACCCATGATTCGTGCGCGACGGAGACCATGGGCCCGCGTTTCGACCGCTCGAAGGAATACCTCGGCTTCAGCGATCTCGGCGTGGTGGCGGTGCGCAAGCGCCTGCTGACCGCGGTCAAGGACCTGCAGGCGGGGCAGGAGCCGCCGCACCTCGTGCGTGACGCCGCGGCGAACCGCTTCCCGCACGTCGACACCTTCGATATCACCGTCAAAAAGGGCGAGGACTGGCGCGGCCGGATTTCACAGTCGTGGCACCGCGCCGACGGATAGAACAGGGGAGTTTCATGTCCGCCGACAAGGATCTGCATTCGCACGGCGATCACCACCACAGCCACACCCACGTCGGCGCCCATGCGCACACCGAGAACGACCCGCGGCTCGCGATCGGGACGCTCGAGGCCGACCTGAAGATTGCCTCGACCATCCTCGAATACGAATCCGGCGACATCTTCGGGCACGTCGGGGTGCGGCTGCCGGGCGGCGACGGCATCGCCTGCAAGCTGTTCCGCGAAGCGGGCTCCGGCGAGGACGACTGGCTGGTCCACTTCGACTTCAAAGGCAAGAAGATCGGCGGCGTCGGCACGCCGCCGCTGGAAGCGCCCATCTACACCGAGATCCTCAAGCGCCGGCCGGACGTGCGCGCGATCGTCCACACCCATTCGCCGGCGTGCGTTGCGCTCAGCCTTGCTGACAAGGAGATCAGCGCGATCCACATGCAGTCCGCGAAATTCGGCTACGGCGTGCCGATCTATCCGCGGCCGATCCACATCAAGGACATGGACGAGGGCAACGACCTTGCGCAATTCCTCGCCGATGGCCGCGCGTTGATCATCAAGGGCCACGGCGTCGTCGCCGTCGGCGATTCGATCGACGAGGCCTGCATGAATGCGCTCTATCTCGAACGCACGGCTAAGATCCAGGGCCTCGCCATGACGCTCGGTTTCACCGGCCCGACCAAGGAATTCCAGGACGAAATCCTGGAGAGCCGTCGCCGCCTCCTGAAGATGGACGACAACAAGGAAAACCGCGGCGCCCGCGGCGGTTACTCGAACGAGTGGATGTACTACAAGAAGAAGATCCAAAAGGGGCAGTGGTGGAATCGCGGCTGGAGCTGAACGGCGCGGCGCCTAGGTGCGAATGCCGAGCCGCAGGCCCAGCGCCCGCACCAGGAGCGCGACGCCGGTGCTGAGTGCGATCACCACGACGGAGACCACCGCCGCGTACTCGTAACGGCCGTCCACCATGTAGTCGAGCTGCAGGAGAGCGAGCGTCCGGCTCTCGTTGGTCGCAAGCAGGGCGACGCTGGCGATATCGCGGGCAGCGGTCACGAAGATCATGACGCCGACGACCGCCAGCACCGGAAGCATGATCGGCATGACCACGCGGCGGTAGGTGCCCCACCAGGTCGCACCCGCGATCCGCCCGGCCTCCTCGAGCTCGGCGCCGAGCTGAATCATATTGCTCTTGATGACTTGCGTTCCGAGTGTCATGTGGCTCGCGACGATGGCGATGATCAGCAGCCACAAGGTGCCATATAAGGGCCGGAACAGCGGGTTGCCGAGGAACACGTAAAGGAGTCCGACGCCGAGCAGCACGCCGGGAATCGCAAACGGCATCCATGACAGGAAATCGAGCACCGCCCGTCCGCGAAAGGCGCTGCGGACGGTGAAGTAGGCAATGAGCGGGAACAGCACGACCGCCAGGCCGGCTGAGCCCATCGACAGCAGCAGGGTATTGCCGAGCGACCGCAGGAACAGTTCGTCGCCAAGCACGGCCGTCCAGTTCGCCAGCGTCCAGGGCTCTGCGATGTCGAAGAAGCCGAACAGCTTCATCAGCGTGGCCGCGACGAGGAATGCTAGCGGGACCACAGTGAGCAGCGCGACCACGAGCGACACGAAGACGAACGCCGGAATGCGCATCCGCCCGAGACGCGCCGGCTGAACCTGCACCTTGCCGGTGAGTGTCGTGTACTGGCGGCGGGAGATCAGCACCCGCTGCAGTAACACGAGCGGCAGAATGATGAGAAGGCCGATGGTGGCGAGCGCCGAGGCCGGCGCGAACTCCGGCGGCTCCTGCGAGATCAGCCCGTAGATCTTGGTGCTGTAGACGTAGAAGTTGAACGGCGGCCCCAGCACCAACTCGATCTCGAGGCTCTGCATCGAGCGGATCATCACCATCATCACGATCGTCAGGATCGCCGGCGTCATGGTGGGCACCACGATGCGGATGAGGGTCTTGAGACGGTTCGCGCCGCACACCCGCGCCGCCTCCTCGAGCGCCGCGTCCATATTCCGGAACGCCGGTGTCAGCAGCATCACCTTGACCGCGATCGCGTTCGTGCCGAGGTGCGCCCACACCACGCCCCAGAACGAATAGATATTGAAGGGAGACTCGCTGACGAACGGCAGGTGGAGCACCAGCTTGTTGAACACCCCGTATTGCGGGTCCAAGCAGAGAATCCAGCCGAGCGTCACGGACAGGGTCGGCAGGAAGAACGCGATCCAGAACATGAATTCGAAGCCGTTGCGCCACGGAAGATCGGTGCGGGCGATCAGCCACGCGGCGAAGATCGACACCGGGAATGCAATGCCCTGGATGGCGAACAGCAGGCGCACCGTGTTCCAGACGGACTCGAGCATGTCGGGCTCGGCGAACGCAGCGTGCCAGCCCGCAAGCGAAAACTGGAACGTGTCACCGGGCGCTCCGCCGTGGAGACTGAAGCCGACGAGCAGCACGAGCGGGTAAAGAACGAAGAAGGCAACGGAGGCGAAAACGACAGCGAACACGCCAGCTTGCGCGTCGAGGCGTCGCCAGCGGGCGCGGCGCGGGCCCGGCGGTGCGGTCACTGCCGTCACGCCGGCCACACCGACAGGCGGTCGGCGGGCAGGTGCACGGATACCTCCTGTCCGTGCTCCAGGGCGAACCCGGGCGGGACGAAGATCGAGAGCATTTCGTCATAGACGCGGATCTCGCATTCGCACCGGTCGCCCTGGTAGAGCACGGCAGCGACCTGTCCAGTGACGACGTTCTGCGATTTCTCCGCATTTCCGACCGCGATCGCCTCCGGTCGAATGGAGACAATGACGTCGTCGCCAGGCGCCATGGCGCTGGGCGCGCAACGTAGCCGCAATCCGTGCATGCGTCCCGGCTCGACGAGGGTCGCTGTGGCGTCGCTCGCCATGACACGCCCGCGCAGCGTCACCGATTTGCCGAGGAAGTCGCGAACGAATGGCGTCGCCGGTTGCTCGTACAGGGTGCGGGGACCACCGAGCTGCTCAACCCGACCTTTGTTCATGACCGCGACGGTATCGGAAAGGCTCAATGCCTCGACCTGATCATGGGTGACGTAGACGAGGGTGAGGCCGAGCTTCTGCTGCAGCAGCTTGAGCTCGAGACGCATCTGCTCGCGCAGCTTCACATCGAGGTTGCTGAGCGGCTCGTCGAGCAGCAGCACGGCCGGCTCGTAGACCAGCGCGCGGGCCAGCGCCACACGTTGCTGCTGACCGCCGCTGAGCCGCGGCGCCGGCCGGTCGGCGTACTCGGCGAGTCCGACCAGACCAAGCGCGGTCTTCACCCTGGCGCCGATGTCGTGTCGCGCCGCTCCGCGGACGCGTAGCGGAAAGGCGACGTTCTCCGCGACGGTCATGTGCGGCCAGATGGCATAGGACTGGAACACCATCCCCATGCGCCGCTTCTCGGGGGGCGTGAACACGCCTCTGCCGGAGGAGACGATCGCTTCACCGTCGAGCACAATGTCGCCCTCGTCCGGCATCTCGAGGCCGGCGATCATTCGCAGGGTGGTGGTCTTGCCGCAGCCGGAGGGTCCGAGCAACGTGAAGGTCTCACCGGCGCGGATGTCGAGCGTCACGCCGTCGACCGCGCGCGCATCGCCGAAGCGCTTCACGAGGCCGCGCAGCGACAGCCGAACGGTATCCATCTCTGTGGCCCTCAGGGTCACTCCGCGTCGCCGCCGGACATCTTGCTCTTGATGACGTCCTTGGCGATGGCTATGGCGCGCTCGCGCTTCGGGACGGCGTCCTCGTCCTGGCCCTTGAAGTAGTTGTCTCCGGCCTTTTCGAGGGTGTCGCGTCCAGCCAGGCACGTCTCGTCGCAGGGAATATCGAGACGGCGGCTTGTGCGCTCCGTCTCCACCCATTTCATCTGACCGCTCGGCGAGAGGAGCCAGTTTATGTAGACGGTGGCGGCGTTGGGATGCGGCGCGCGATCGACCATGGACACGGCCCCGAAGCCCGGAGTCATCTGAATCTTCTCGTTCGGGGTGAGGGGGATCGGGCCGACGTTCTTGGCCAGCCCCTGCTCGCGGAAGATCTGGAGTTCGTTCATACCGGTCCCGAACACGATGGGGTAGCGCCCGCGCACCAGCCACTCGGCAGCCTGGCGACGGTTCTCGGTGACGGCCACTTTCTGGGCGTAGAGCTTGCGGAGAAAATCCTCGCCGAAGTTGACGAGAATACCCATCGAGCTGCCGTTGCCCGATCCGCCGCGGCGCGGCTCGTCGAACAGGATCTTGCCGGCGTACTGCGGCTTGAGCAGATCCTTGACGGATTTGACGTCGTCGCGCTTGACGAAATCCCAGTTGATGATCGCGGTCTCTTGAAGCCCCGCGTCGAACGCGTACACATAGGTATGCGCGCGGTCCATCCATCCGTCGATGAAGCCGTGCACCCATTTGCTGTCGTCCGTGGTCTCCGGATACAGAACCGGCGGCAGCGGCGCGAACACGCCGCGCGGCATGAGTTGCGATAGCGCCGTCGCCGGGCCGCTGATCCACACGTCCCACAGGAACAGCCCCGCCTCGCGTTCGCGGAATAGTTTTGGCACCGCGGTCCGGTTATTCGCGCCGCTGTACTCCACCTTGATTCCGGGATTCGTTTCCTCGAAGCCCTTGGTGAGCGCTGCCTCGTAGGCGCGTCCCGGTGGGCCATGGACGACGACGACCGCCTCGGTCTGCGCCGCCTTCAGCGTCGCCGCGCGGTCCGGAGCGGCAACGGCGCTGCCTGTCGCCAACGCCAGCGCGCAGGCCCCAAACATGGAAACGGCGAGCGCCGCCGCGCGGATGCTCGACGGGCACGCCCGTCGCCGGAGTTGAACCTGCATCGCCGCTCCCCGTGGTTTTTCCGATTTTCGAATTTTGCTGCGGGCACCGCCGCATTTTCCGCAACTTATAGTCGGGCGGAAGAAGGGGTCAAGGCGCCGATTCCCGCCGTTCGCTCACGATTGTCTTTCGCAAAAAGCCGTAAACAGCCTCGCCGGCCCGCGGCTACAATGCGGGCACGCGGGGAGCGGGTCCACAAGAGATCCGCCTCGCGCTCCGGTCGTCGCCGGAGTCCAGGAGGCGGAACGATGAGCAGCAACGTCGACGTCGTGGCCGGCGCGGATGCGCCGAAGGAATTCAAGCGCCCGAAGCCCTACTACGACCTGTGGCAGGCGAACGAGGGCATCCCGGTCCACAGGACGTTCCACGTCGACGACCTCAAGACCGTCAAGCTCTCCCATTGGGAGCGGTTCGGCTGCGATGCCGCCTTCGTCAACATGGCGGACCCCTACCTCGCCACCGCGATCGTGCTGGAGCTCAAGCCCGGCCAGACGCTGAAGCCCGTGAAGCACATGTTCGAGACGCTGTGCTACGTCGTCTCGGGGCGCGGCATGACGTCGGTGCAGCAGCCCGGGCACCAGGACCAGGTGGTCAAGTGGCGCGATCACTCGCTGTTCGGGCCGCCGCTCAACACGACGTACCAGCACCGCAACGTCGACACCGACCGTCCGGCGCGGATCCTGATGGTCAACAATGCGCCGATCACGATGAACCTGTACCGCGACGACGGCTTCGTGTTCGACAATCCCTACGTCTTCCGCAGCCGGTATCAGGGCGAGCAGGGCTACTTCAACGACGCGCCGCAGTTCCTCGGCGGTCGCGTGTTCCGCACCAACCTGATTGACGACCTGCGGCGCTTCTATCTCAGCGAGTGGAAGGAGCGGGGCGCCGGCAACAAGACCGTGTTCTTGTCGATGAGCCATCACTCGATCGCCGCGCACATGTCGGAGTTCGAGGTCGGGACCTACAAGAAGGCGCATCGGCACGGGCCCGGCGCGCACGTCGTGCTGCTCACCGGCACCGGATACTCACTGATCTGGAAGGACGGCGACCAGCCGCAGCGCGTCGACTGGCGGGAGGGCGCGATGTTCTCGCCGCCCGACATGTACTACCACCAGCACTTCAACACCGGGACCGAGCCCGCGCGCTATCTCGCGCTGAAGCCGAAGGGCAATCCCGAGCATCCCGTCCACCTCGGCGCACCGGGGCCCAACTCCGATCCCGAGTTCGCGAAGCAGCATCAGATCGAGCACGAGGACGAGGCGCCCTGGATCTACGACATGTACGCCGACGAGCTGAAGAAGAACGGTATGACGCTGCGCCAGCCCCGTCCCGAGTATCGGCGGCGCTGACAGCGGGAGACCCCGTGTGACAATCCGTCTGCCCCGCGTGTTGCAGGTTTTGGCGGTGGCGCTCGCCGTCTGGTCCGCCGTGCCGGCCGCCGCCGCCGCCGATCTGCCCAAGGCGACGCAGCAGCTTCTGAAAAAGGCGGGCTTCGACGCATCGATCCTCGACGGCCTCGACCGCGAGCTGGTCATGCCGCAGGCCTGGATCGACGGCGTGAAGAAGGAGCCGGAGGTCAAGATTCTCGCCGCCTGGGACCCGAAGCAGTTCCGCGACATGTCCGCTCCGTTCAAGGAGCGCTACCCGTACGTCAAGATCAACTACACCCGTGGCGGGTTGCTCGAGCGTGGCAACAAGGCGCTGATGGCCTTCAAGGCGGGTCGCTATACGGCGGACGTCATCACCAGCGCGAGCAACGTCTGGATCGATTTCAAGGAGATGGACGGGCTCGTCGACCTCCGCATGCTGCCGAACTTCGCGCTGCTACCGGAGGAGAACCGCGACAGCCATGGCGGACTCTGGATCGGCCAGAAGATCACGTTCCGCTGCATGGCCTACAACACGAAGCTGGTGCCCGAGGCCGACCTGCCGAAGACGTGGGACGATCTCGTGACCAACCCGTTCTGGCGCAACGGCAAGCTCGCGGTCCCCGACCGGCCGAGCCTGTGGCTGACCATGCTGTGGGACGCGAAGGGCCCTGAGTGGACGACCGACTTCATGACCAGGATGTTCACTGTCGTGAAGCCGCAGCTCCGCAAGGAAGGATCGAGCGCGGTGGTCGGCCTCACCGCCGCGGGCGAGACCCCCGCCTTCATCGGCGCCGCCGAGTATAGGGTGAAGGAGTACGCGCAGAAGGGAGCGCCGGTCGGTCTCCACTGTCCCGAGCCGATCCCGGTCGGCGTCTCGCAACTGATGATGCTGAAGGGAAGCCCCGCGCCGAACGGCGCGGCCATGTTCCTCAACTGGTTCCTCAGCAAGGAGGGGCAGCTCGCGCAGTATGTCGGAGACTGGTCGCTGCCGGTCCACAAGGACCTGGAGAAGGACCCCCGGTTCCTGCCGTTCCCCGACGCGGTGATCGGCAAGAGCATCGCGGTCCGCGACGAGGAGCGCATTCGCAGCGAGTATCCGAAGATGATGGCGGTCTACGAGCCGCTGTGGAAGGCCGCTGGCGGCGGCGCGCTGTCGGGCGACGGCGAGTGAGGCGGTCGGCCGGCCATGATACGAAAAAAGTCTCAGTCGGCGTGAAAAGATATATTGGACCGAATGGCCGTCCGGGAGCTTGATCGAAGGCCAAGCACGAACAACGGGCAGTGGAGCGCAACACAGGACGGGCCGCCGCGCGGGCGGCAGTCACGAGGAGACGGGCGATGGTTAGCCGTGAAGAGAACGATTTGATGACCCGCGTCGGGCCGGGGACGCCTGCGGGCACGCTGTTGCGTCGCTACTGGCATCCGATCTGCCCGGCCGCGGAGCTGAAGGAGAAGCCGAAGAAGCGGATCCGGCTACTCGGCGAAGATCTGGTCCTGTTCCGCGACGGCAACGGCCGCCTCGGCCTTCTCCCCGAGCAGTGCCCGCACCGCAGCGCGTCGCTCTACTACGGCTTCGTCGAGCAGGACGGCATCCGCTGCCCGTACCACGGCTGGAAATTCGCCGCCGATGGCGAGTGCCTCGAGCAGCCGTTCGAGCCTGACAATGCGGCGCTCAAGAAGCGCGCTTGCCAGCGCGCCTACCCGGTGCAACAGCTCGGGGGTCTGTTGTGGGCGTATCTCGGTCCCGATCCCGCGCCGCTGCTGCCGCGCTGGCAATCGCTGGTCAGCCGCGAGGGAACGCGGCGCATCACGATCCTGCCCGAGCTCCACTGCAACTGGCTGCAGATCATGGAGAACTCGGTCGACACGACGCATACCTACTACCTGCACGGCCACATGATGCACGTGCTCGGCATGGGCGATAAGGCGGCCTATTACTACAGGCCGATCGCCGACTATGAGTTCGAGCAGGTCCACGAGGACGTCTGGTCCGGCGTGCGCAAGATCCGCACTTACGGTGGCGACAATGCCGAGCGCGAGCTCGGCCATCCGGTGATCTTCCCGTGCATCCTGATGTCGCCGCAGCGGCAGTATCTGATGATGCACTTCCGCGTGCCGCGCGACGATACCCATACCTACATCGTCCGCTACGAGTTCTTGCCCGGCCAGGCGAGCGACGCCGACAATGTCGAGAATCCGCCGGTCGAGTACGTGAAGCCCTTCAAGGACGAGAGCGGCGAGTTCCATCTCCAGACCTTCGGTTCCCAGGACGGCATGGCGTGGGAGACCCAGGGCGCCATCACCGATCGATCGCGCGAGCTGCTCGGCAAGTCCGACCGGGGCATCGCGCTCTACCGCCGCATGCTGAAGGAGCAGATCGCGGCGGTGCAGGCCGGCAAGGAGCCCGTCGGCGTGATCCGCGATCCGTCCAAGAATCGCGAGATCAAGATCGAGGTTTCGTCGGGTCAGGCGCGCATGGCCCGCGAGATGGCGGACAATTACAGCGACACGTAACCGCGGTCGCGACGGGGAGCGAAGCATGTTTCATTGGTTTGTCGGATCGCTCCGCGCGGTCGTTCTCGTCGCTGCGCTGACGCTCGTTGCGTCTGCCGCTCGCGCGGCCGACGACTGGAACACCGTGCTCGCCAACGCCAGGAAGGAGGGCGTCGTCGTCGTCCACGGCGCGCCGGGAAAGGGCTACAACACCATCCTCGTCGGTGCATTCAGCAAGGCCTATCCGGACATAAAGGTGCAGTTCAGTGGCGCCGCGGGATCGGTCGAGGTGCCCAAAGTGCTGCGCGAGCGTCAGGCCGGCATCTACAACTGGGACGTGTGGGTGTCCGGTCCGACGAACGCCCTCGGCCTTCTCAAGGATTCCGGGTTCTTCCAGCCGCTGCGGCCGATCCTGCGGCCCGAGCACATGGCGGACGACAAGTGGATCGGCGGTTTCGACGCGGGCTGGATGGACAACGAGCAGGCGCTGTTCTACGCCTTCGACGGCACCGTCCAGAATCCCGTCAAGGTGAACTGGGGCGTCGTTTCCAAAGAGCAGTTCACCTCGCTCGCCGACCTCGCCAAGCCCGAGTTCGCCGGTAAGATCGTCTTCCACGACCCGCGACTCACCGGTACGGGCAACGGCAGCTCACAGACACTGCTGCATACGGTCGGCCTGGAGACGCTGAAGGCGATCTGGCGCAACAAGGTCGTGTACACGATCAACGGCCACCAGATCGCCGAGTGGGTGGTGCGCGGGCGCTATCCCATCGGCGTCGGCCTTGAGCCCAACGAACTGAACGAGTTCCAGGCCCAGGGCCTCGGCAAGAACGTGCTGCCGGCCCCGGATCCTTACTTCAAGGAGCAGCAGACCAGCGTCGGCTTCGGCGCAGTCGGGTTGGTCGACCGGGCGCCGCATCCCAATGCGGCCGCGGTCTACATCAACTGGCTGCTGTCGGAAGAAGCGGCGAAGGAGTGGGTGAAGCTGCCGCGCGGAACGCGCCGCACCGGCGTCGTTTCGCCGTTCCCGGAGCTGATGCCGAACCCGGATAGCACGTACTTCTTCGGCCAGGCCGAGAAATTCACGGCCGAGCGCACCGGACTGGTGCGCGCGGCGAAGGAAACCATCGACGGCCCGATGCCGGATCGGTCCGGGTCCCGGCGATGACCGCGGTCGGCGCCACGGCGCGTCAGGCGCCGTCGTTCGGCGCAATGCTCAGTCGACTCTGGCGGTCGCTCGACCTGCGCACCATCGTCTACATGGTCGTGCTGACGATGGCGCTTGTCTTCGTGCTCCTGCCCGTTCTCCTGCTGATCGCCTTCAGCGTCAGCGTCGGTTCGCCGGCCGAGCCGATCCGCCTCGGCCTCGACGGCTGGCGTCACGCCATCGAGAACCCGACCGTGTTCGGCAGCATCGTCAACACCGTCAAGCTGCTGGTGACGATCCACGCGATCTCGTTCCCGATCGCGATCGTCATCGCCTGGGTGCTGGCGCGGACGGATCTGCCCGGCCGCCACGGCTTCGAGTTCATGTTCTGGATCTCGTTCTTCATGCCGACGCTTGCGGTTCTGCTCGGCTGGATCATGTGCCTCGATCCCGAGTACGGCGTCCTCAACAAGGCGTTCGACGCGCTGCCGTTCCTGGATGGCGCGCCCTTCAACATCTACTCGTTCTGGGGCATCGTCTGGGCGCACCTCGCCTGCCACGCCATCACCGTCAAGGTGATGCTGCTGACCCCCACGTTCCGCAACATCGACAGCTCGCTCGAGGAGGCGTCCGAGGTCTGCGGCGCGAGCCGGCTCGCGACGCTCCGGCGCATCGTCGTCCCGGCGACCATGCCGGCCCTGATCGCGATCCTGCTGCTGGCGATGATCCGCGCCATGCAGTCGTTCGAGATCGAGCTGGTGCTCGGACCGTCGTTCAACTTCTACGTCTACAGCACCCAGGTCTACTCGCTGGTCGGGCAGGAGCCTCCCGACTTCGCCGCCGCCTCGGCGCTTGCCACCATGGGTCTGATGGTGATCGCGCCGCTGATCGCGCTCCAGCGCTGGGTCAGCTTCCGCCGCAGCTACGCGACCGTGTCGGGCAAGATGAAGACCCAGCCGGTGCGCCTCGGCCGCTGGCGGGTTCCGGCGCTGATCATCATGACGTTGATCGTCCTCACCCTGACCGCGCTCCCGGTTGCATTCCTCGGCCTCGCCTCGGTGATGAAGCTGTTCGGCTTCTTCGACATCCCGCAGCCCTGGACCCTGGACCACTGGCATACCGTATTCGGCGACGAGGCGTTCCGGCAGTCGATCTTCAATACGCTCACCTTGGCGGGCGGAGCGAGCGTGTTCGCCGTGGTGCTGCTGTCGCTGATCGCCTATTTCGCCGTGCGCAGCGCGTACCGCGGCCGCGCGCTGCTCGACTTCGTCTCGTGGCTGCCGTCGGCGGTGCCGGGCCTGCTGTTCGGCCTCGGGCTCCTCTACGTCTTCCTGGAGATACCCTTCTTCCGTCCGCTGTACGGCACGATGTGGCTGATGATCCTCGCCGTCGTCGTGAGCCACATGACGTTCGGTACCCAGATCCTCAAGAGCAACCTTCTCCAGCTCAGCCAGGATCTGGAGGAGGCGTCGACCGTCGCCGGCGCGAGCTGGCTCCACACCTTCACGCGGGTGATCCTGCCGATCATCGTGCCGGCGGTGCTGCTGGTCGGGACCACCAGCTTCATCACCGCGGCGCGCGACGTCGCCAGCGTGGCGCTGGTCGCGACCGCGGGTACGAAGACATTGTCGCTGCTGCAGCTCGACTACATGGTGAACGGCCGCTATGGCGCCGCCGCCGTGATCTCGTTCGTCGTCATCGCCTTGAGCACGGGACTGGCGCTGCTGGCCCGCGCGCTCGGCCTGCGGATCGGCATCCGCAACTGACGACGCCAAAGGACCAGGGGAGAAACGCGATGTCCGAGACCACCACGACCGCCGCCGCCAGCGAACGCCCGAACGACCCGGAGTCGATGCGCTACGAGAAGCCGCCGCAGTACTACTACGTGTGGCAGAAGACCCAGAACATCCCAGTCTACGACACGTTCTACCTCGAAAGCCTGAAGGACGCCGAGCTCAAGCCGTGGGACCTGTTCGGCGGCAACGGTTGCTTCGTCAACCTGACGGACTCGTTCCTGGTGGGCTCCTTCATCCTCGAAATCCCGCCGGGCAAGTCGCTCAATCGCATGCGGCACCTGTTCGAGGGAACGGTCTACGTCGTCGAGGGGCGAGGCGAGACCGTCATCGAGCAACCGGGCTATCCCAAGCTGACCGTGAGCTGGCAGAAGAACAGCCTGTTCGCGCCTCCGCTCAACACTCATTACCAGCACATCAACCGGGACAAGGAGCGTCCGGCGCGCTTGCTGGTCGTCAACAACGCCCCGCTGGTCATGAGCCTGTTCCACGACGAACGGTTCCTGTTCAACGCCGACTTCGCCTTCGACCGCCGCTTCAAGGGCGAGGCGGACTTCTTCGACCGTCCCGCCAAGTACTTGGGCAGCCGGCTGTCGGAGGTGAACTACGTCCGCGACGTCAACAAGCTCGACCTCTACAACTGGGAGATGCGCGGCAAGGGCGCGCGCACGACGTTCCTGTCGCTGTCGGACAACACGCTCGCCGCCCACATCTCCTCGTTCGAGGTCGGCACCTACAAGAAGGCGCACCGTCACGGCGCCGGCGCCCACGTCGTCATGCTCAACGGCCAGGGCTATTCGCTGCTGTGGCGCGACGGCGAGCCGCGCCAGCGGGTCGAGTGGCGCGCCGGAACGATGTTTGCGCCGCCCGAGTGGTGGTACCACCAGCACTTCAACACCGGCCCGGAGCCCGCGCGCTATCTCGCGGTGCGCAACAACAATCCGACGCACCCGCTGCGCATGGGGTTGCCGGGCTTCGGCAGCAAGAACGGCCAGTTCGGCAAGGCGCAGATCGAGTTCGAGGACGAGGATCCGGTGATCTACGAGGATTACGCGCGCGAGCTCGAGAGGAACGGCGTGCCGATCCGGCAGGAGAAGCCGGTCTACAACAAGTAGGAGAGGGGCGCCGCGTGGCGCCCCAACTACTTCAGCAGCTCGCGATAGATCTCGGATGCGCGTCGCTGATACGGCTGCTGGGCCTCGGTCTGCCCGCCGACGTACTCGTTGATGCGCGCGAAGTCGACCGCGAACTCGGGGGCGGCGGGGCCACGTTGGCGGCGTCGACGGTGCACTCCCACACCGCCTTCCAGTGGTCGGCGGAGGAAACGGGCAGGGGTGCCGCGAGCGGCGCCGCCCGATGGCCAGCATCCAGGACCAGCGCACGCCCGTGCCGCACCTCCGGCTTGCTGAGAAGGCCTACTGCTTCAGCAGCTCGCGATAGATCTCCGACGCGCGCTTCTGATACGGCTGCATGACTTCCGTCTGGCCGCCGACGTACTCGTCGAGCTTCGCATAATCGATCGCGGACTCCGGATCGCCCAGCGGCACATCCTTGCGGCGGCTGTTGAGCTTCACCGCGGTCATGATTTGCGTCTGGACGTCCTTGGTCAGCAGCCAGTTGACGAACACCTTTGTCGCGTTCGGGTGTGGCGCGTCCTTGAGCGCCTGGATGCCGCCGACACCCTGGGTCCAGGTGCGCGGGCCGGCCATGTTGACGAAATCGGCGATGCTGATGCCGCGTTTCTCGTACTCGACGAGCGCCGCCGTCGGCACGCCGATCGAGATCGGGTACCGGCCCGACGCGAGCCACTCCATCTGCGAGCGCGGGTCGCGGACGATCACCGGCTTCTGCTGGGTGACGAGCTTGCGCAGAAAGTCTTCGCCGTAGGCCTTCAGCATCGAGCCCGAGGCGGTCAGCGGCGAGCCCGCGCGCGGGTCCGCCATCGAGATCTTCCCGGCAAACTTCGGGTCGACGATGTTTTTCAGATCGGCGACCGAGGGATCGGGCAGGACCCGCTTGTTGTAGTAGGCGATGTTCTCCTCGTAGATGGCGAAGCCGAGGAAGTACATCTTCTCCTTGTCCAGGAAGATGCCGTCGATGCCGCCGTACCAGGCGCTGTCGTCGAGCACCTCGGGCAGGAGCAGCATGTCGCGCACCGAGGTCATGTAGCCCATGGCCTTGACCTGGTAGACGAGATTGTCGGGCCCGCCGACGCGGAAGTCCCACAGGCTTTGCCCCGCCTCGCGCTCCTTGATGACGCGCGGCCAGAAGTCACGTGACGCTGCCGGCGTCAGCTCGAGCTTGATGTTGGGATAGGCCTTGTTGAAGGTCATCAGCTGCTCGCGCCAGATCTGGCCCGAGGGCGCGGAGATGACGAGCGCGCCCTCCTTGTTGGCGGCGGCGACGGTCTTGTCCCACTCGGTCTTCCAGTCCTTGGCCGGCGTGGTCTGGGCGACGGCCGAGGCGGCGATGAACGCCGAGGCGGCGAGGGCGAGCGCGGTGCGGAAAAGCGTTTTCATCGTCTCCACCTCAGATCGACGCCGGGAACGGAAGCTCGTTCCGGTACTTGTCCACGACCTTCTGCATGAGGTCGCGCTCGACGCGATTGACCTCCGGGAACTTGTCGCGCCAGTGGTACGGGCGCACGGCGTAGAAGATGGCGCGGCTGTTGGTGTGGTCGCGGTTGGCGCGCTTGTCGGGCGGCATGCGCGGATCGAGCGGCGTCGACCAGCAGCCGTCGACGAGATGGATGTCCGAGATCGGGTCGACGCGGGTCTGCATCGCCCAGACGACGTCCTTGATCTTGGTCACGTCGATGTCCTCGTCGACCACGACGACGTAGCGGCCGTTGCGCGCGCCGCCGATCAGGCTGATTGCCGCGTTGCCGACCTGCTTGGCGTGGCCCGCGTACATCTGCTTGATCGAGATCGCGATCAAATAGGCGGTGTGGAAGTAGACACCGGTGATGCCGGAGATGCCGCCCGCCTCGAGCTGGTCCCAGAGCACGCCCGAGCGCTGGGCGATGCCGTGGGTCGGGGCGCCCCACCACTGCGGCGCCTGGTTGACCAGGATCGGGTCGTTGCGGTGGTAAATCGCCTTGACGCGGATGACGGGCTGCGGCCGGTCCGTGCCGCGCGTGCCGCCGGAGTAGTAGCCGGGCCATTCGCCGAACGGCCCTTCCTCGCGGGCCTCGACGTCCGGCGGCGGGACCTCGCCCTCGATCGCGACCTCGGCGTACGCGGGAATGGGCAGGCCGGTGATCGGGCCCTCGACGACGTCGAGCGGCAGCCCGCGCATACCGCCGACGAAGTCGAGCTCCGACTTGCCGAACGGCAGCTTGAGCTGCGAGGCCTGGAACACCAGCGGATCGCCTCCGAATACCGCGACCACGGGGCAGGCCTTGCCCTGCTTCCAGTAGCGGCTGCAGATCTCGCGGCCCTGCTGGCCGGGGCTCATCCACAAGCCGAGCAGGTCCTTCTCGTGCACCTGGATGCGATAGGTGCCGGCGTTGACGACGCCCGACTCGGGGTCGCGGTTGATCAGCGAGTCGCCGGTGCCGATGTAGCGGCCGCCGTCCTTGGCGTGGGCCTTGATCGACGGGAACTTGAGGATGTCGACCTTGTCGCCGGTCATGACGTTCTCCATGACCGGTGCCGATTTCACCGTGCGCGGCGGGATCGGCGTGGCGCCCCGGATCTTGCGCGTCCACAGCCGCACCAGCTCGAGCTTGCTCTTGTCGAGGGGCAGGCCGAGCGACAGCGCCGCGCGGCGGCGGCTGCCGGTGGCCAGGCTCACGACCCGGAAGCCCTTCGGGTAGCCCTTGATGCTGTCGAACATCAGCATCGGCGGATCCTCGATCAGCTCCGACGTCGCCTCGGTCAGTGCGCCGATTTCGAGGTCCCAGTCGGCGCCCGCGATCTCCTTGTACTCGCCGATGCTCTTCACGCCTTCGACGAACGAGCGGAGGTCGTGATACGGAAAATCGCTGCCGTTGTTGCTGCTCATAAGGTCCTCTCGGGCGCTGCGGCGCCGTGCCGGTGACGTCAATGGATCGCCGGGAGCCGAGCCGTGGGGCAGGGCGCTCGGCGGGTCGAACGCTGGCGGGAGGGCGGAGCAGGCGCGGGGCGCGCGCTACGCACGCCGACGCAACTTGCTCACAGACGAAGCTCTCCCAGAAGTGAAAATCGATTTTGATTTTTGTTGGAAGCGAGTATAGGCGGGCCTAAATTTACGGGCAAGCGCGCGCCACGACGCACAGCGTCAGAAGAGGCTTTGGAGACGTCGACATGTTGACCGCTGAACAGAACAAGCTGTTGACCGAGACCGGCCCGGGTACGCCCGGCGGCAAGCTCCTGCGCATGTACTGGCAGCCGATCGCCAAGAGCAACGAGCTGCCGGACGTGACGCCGGTCCCGATCCGGATCATGAGCGAGGACCTCGTCCTGTTCCGCGACGAGAAGGGGCAGGTCGGTCTGCTCGGGCGGTTCTGCTCGCACCGCCGCACCGATCTCAGCTACGGCCGTCTCGAGGACGGCGGCCTGCGCTGCCTCTATCACGGCTGGCTCTACGACCTGAAGGGCAACTGCCTCGAAACGCCGGCCGAGCCCGACAACAGCCGGCTGAAGTGCAACGTCAGGCACAAGGCCTACCCGTGCGTGGAGAAGTCGGGCCTGATCTTCACCTACATGGGGGAGGGCGAGCCGCCGGTGCTGCCGGAGTACGAGTTCCTGCAGCACAACGAGAATCACCGGATGCTGTCCAAGGTCTACTTCGACTGCAACTGGCTGCAGGCGCTGGAGGGCAACATCGACCCGTCGCACCTGTCGTACCTGCACCGGCCGGTGCGCCCGGTCGACAGCCGCCCCGTCCCCGGCAGCAACAGCTCGGCCGACACCTACTACCGCGGCGACACGCGCCCCACGCTCGAATACGAGCAGACGCCGTTCGGGTTGCGCATCTACTCGATCCGGAAATCCGGCGAGAGCGAGAAGTACGTCCGCATCACCAACTTCATCATGCCGAACAAGTCGGCGATCGTCGGCAACGAGGGGCGCGTCGGCCAGGGCTACCAGGTCAACTGGCACGTGCCGATCGACGACACGCACCACCTGCGGTTCGACATCGCCTTCAACCGCGTCAAGCCGTTCAGCCCGGAGAGCAACCGCCGGCTGAACTCGTCCGACATCACCCCGGACGGGTATCTCGTGCGCAACCTCGGGAACCGCTATGGCCAGAGCCGCGCCGAGATGCTGACCAAGAACTACACCGGCATGGGGCCGTCGTTCATCGTCCACGACGCGTTCGCGGTGGAGTCGGCAGGGCCGATCAACGACCGCACCCAGGAGATGCTGGGTACGACCGACATCATGATCGTCCAGGCCCGGCGCCAGATCCTGGCCGGCATCGAGGCCGTCATGGCTGGCAAGGATCCGGCGCACCTGTTCCGCAACGAGCGCGACAGCGATATCGGGGAGCTCGTGGTGTGCTCCGAAGTGATCCCGGCCACGGCCAACCACAAGACGTTCTGGAAGGAACGGACCCGCTCCAAGCCCGCGGCGGAGTGACGGCCCGCCGCGCAAAGCGCGGCTCTAAGAACGGGCACGGTGCAACCCGCCCGAGGCCCGGCCACCCCGGTGTTTACGTGCAATCACCCGGGCGCGGCGTCGCTAAACAGCGGCGGGCGCTCGCCCGCTACCAGCTCTTCACCTGGCGTGTCATCGCGATCTCCTTGTGGAGCCTCGCGGACTCGAGGATGGCGAAGCAGACTTCGAGGGTCGCGGTGCCCCATTCGCCGCTGTGGAAGGCCTCGCGCTCGCCGACGATGCTGTCGTAGAGCTCGTTGAGCTCGGCCATGCGGCCGCGCGCCTCGCGCTCCAGCACCATCTCCTCGCGGCCCTTGTCGGTGTAGAGATAAAGCCCGTCGGGCGACTGGCGGATCGTCGCGTTCTCGCAGTGGACGACGAGCAGGCCGAAGAACGGCTGCTTGAGGTCGTCGGGCTTCGCGCTGTAGCCGTACTTGTTCTCGGCGGGTGCCGCCTCGGCGCCGTAACGCCCTTGCTCCTTCTCCGCGGCGAGGTGCTTTTCGCGCTCGTCGGGCGGCAGCTTGGCGATCTCCTGATAGCGGCGGCGGCGCTTTGCGGCGAGATTCGGATCGCGCTTCTGGCCGCCTTCGCCGCGCCACCAGAACAGCTCGGCGGTGTCGAACAGGCTGCGGCCGTCGTAGACGGCGGTGGCTGCGGCGCCGTTGTCGAACTCAAGAAATGCGGTGTAGCCGCCCTCGACGCCGGTGATGCCGTCGATGATGGTCTGGGCGCGCACGCCTTTGACGATGCCGCCGCCGATCTGGCGGACGATGTCGATCTGGTGCGGCCCCTGGTTGAACAGCGGGCCGCGCGTCGCGACGAGCTCGGACGTCAGGCGCGAGCGGTGCTGGAACTCGTTGAAGTTCCAGCTGTTGATCGCGTGCAGCTTGCCGACCTTGCCGTCGACGATCAGTTTCTGGATGGCGCGGATCGGCGCGTCGAAGCTGTGGGTGTGGCCGGCGAGCAGGCGCACGTTGTGCTTCTTCGCCACCGCGACCATCGCGTCGCAGTCCTCGAGCGACAGCGCCATCGGCTTCTCGCAGATGATGTGCTTGCCGTTCTCGGCGGCGACGCGGACGTGCTCCAAGTGCAGCCACGGCGGCGTCGCGACGTAGACCGCATCGACGCTCGACTTGGCGCACAGCTCGGCGGCGTCGGCGTAGGTCTCCCCGCCGAATTCCTTTCTGAATTCCTCGAGCGCGTGGGGGCGCGGGTCGGCGCCGGCCGCGATGATCCACGGGCACTCGGGCGAGTTGCGGATCTCGAACAGGATATGCGACGCGGCCTGGCCGAGGCCGATGATGCCGAGTCGCAGCTTGTTGCGTGCCATCATGCCGTCCTGAATCCGAAGCGGCGGCTGACGGCGCGGGCGCCCATGGCGACGCCGAGCGTCAGCAGCACGATGATGACGCCGACGATCGCCGCCGATTCGTACTGGCCATCCGTCATGTAGTCGACCTGCAGCATCGAGAGGGGCCGGTTGTCGCCGGTGACGATCATCGCGATGTTGGAGATGTTGCGCGCGGCCGAGTTGAAGGTCAGCAGCGCGACCGTGATCAGCGCCGGGCCGAGCACCGGCAGGACGATTCGGCGGAACGTGTAGACCCAGCTCGCGCCCGAGACGAACGAGGCTTCCTCGAGCTCGTAGCCGATCTGCACCATGTTGCTCTTGATGAGCTGGACGCCCGTCGTCACGCTGTTGATCATCACGGCAATGATCAGCACGACGATGGTGCCGTAGAGGGGCTTGAAGATCGGCACGGTCAGGAACATCCAGAGGAGGCCGAGGCCGAGGATGATGCCGGGCAGCGTCGCCGGCAGCCAGGTCACGAAGTCGAGCGCCTTGCGGCCGGGATAGCGGGTGCGCACCGAGATGTAGGCGACCAGGGCGAACCAGATCACGCCGACGAACGACGCGCTCAAGGCTAGAATCATGGTGTTCGAAAGCGCGTGCAGCAGCACGGGGTCGCCCAGCACATTGCTCCAGTGAGCGGTGGTCCATACCTTGGACAGCTCGAAGTGGCCGAACAGGTTCATGAACGTGCCGATCACCAGGCACGTCACCGGCGTCAGGGTGATGATCAGTCCGAGGCCGGCGATGACGCCGAACACCGGCCAGCGCAGGCGGCGCAGGCGCAGCACGCGAGCCTGGAAGTGGCTGGTGACCGTGACGTACGAACGGGTGCCGATCAGCCGCTGCTGCCACACGATCAGCGGCAAGATGACGACGAGGATGGAGAGGCCGAGCACGGTGGCCGCGCCGAACATCGGCGGGTTGTCGTGGATCAGCGCGTACATCTTGGTCGAGAACACGTAGAAGCTGGTCGGCGGCCCGAGCACCAGCTCGATCTCGAACGATTCGAGCGAGTGGGTGAGCGAGATGGCGATGGTGATCAGCACCGCCGGCATCAGAATCGGAATGACGATCCGCCACACGGTGGCGAGCGGGCCGGATCCGGCGATCACCGAGGCTTCCTCGAGCGAAGCGTCGAAGTTGCGGAATGCCGGCACGAGGAAGATGTACTTGGCCGCGATCGAGCGTGAGGCCAGGTGCGCGAAGATGATTCCCGAGAACGAGTAGATGTCGAGCGGTGGGCCGGAGAACCCGAGCTCAGTCATGAAGAATTTGTTGACCGCGCCGTAGTCGGGATCGAACAGGAGGATCCAGCCCAGCACGACCGGCAGGGACGGCAGGAAGAGCGCGATCCAGAAGAAGGTGTCGATCAGCTTCTTGCCCGGGATGTCGGTGCGCGCCACCAGCCAGGCGATGATCACCGCCGCCGGCACCGCGAAGATCTCGGTGAAGAACACCCGCTTGAAGGTGTTGGTGACGGCCTGGACCATGCCGGGCTGCTGCCAGGCGGTGATCCACATGTCGAAGCCGAGCGATTTGGTGCCGTCGACCTCCTCCAGCGCCAGGCTGCCGTAGACCAGCAGCAGCAGCGGGTAGAGGACCATCAGGCCCATGATGAGGAGAAGCAACGTGCACGACACGTTGCTCAGCAGGCTGCGCCGTGGGCCGGTCTGGCGGACGCCGACCGGCGAGCCGGCGTCTACCGCGGCCATATCGTTACTTCGCTGGCCGGAACGGTGAGGCGGATGCGGCTGCCTTCCTGGTAGCCGGCGCCGCCGCGGGTGCGGGGCAGGAACGAGCGGACGTCCTGGTCGCCGACCTTGAGCACGCACTCGTACTTGTCACCGACGAACAGCAGCGCCTGCACCGTGGCGTCGATCGAGTTGGGCGCCGGGGCGCCGTCGGCGGCACTCACGGTCAGGCACTCGGGACGGATCGCGACGGTGATGTCGCCGCCGTCGCGCAGCGCCGCGCCGTCGTGGAGCCGGCCCTCGAGCCGGCCGGCGCCGTCGAGCTCGATGGTGGCGCCGTCGGCGGCACGGCCGAGGAGCTTGCCGCGGAGCTGCAGCGAGGCGCCGATGAAGTCGCGCACGAACGCCGTGCGCGGATTTTCGTAGAGGTCCGCGGGCGAGCCGATCTGCTCGACGCGGCCGGCGTTCATGACCGCGATGCGGTCGGACAGGCTGAGGGCCTCGAGCTGGTCGTGGGTCACCAGGATGACGGTCACGCCGACGCGGCGCTGCAGCAGCTTGAGCTCGATCCGCATCTGCTCGCGCAGCTTGACGTCGAGATTGCTGAACGGCTCGTCGAGCAGCAGCACGTGCGGCTCGTACACCAGCGCACGCGCCAGCGCGACGCGCTGCTGCTGGCCGCCCGACAGCATCGGCGCCATGCGGTTCTCGTAGCCTTCGAGGCCGACGAGGTGGAGCATCGCCCGGACCTTCGTGGCGATCTGGTCCTTGGGCATCTTCCGCACCGCGAGCGGGTAGGCGACGGTGTCGTACACCGACAGGTGCGGCCAGATCGCGTATGACTGGAACACCATGCCCATGTTGCGCTTCTGGGAGGGCACGAACACGCCCGTCTCGGGATTGACGAGCGTCAGACCGTTGAGCGCGATCTCGCCCTGTTCCGGTTGCTCGAGGCCGGCGATGATCCGCAGCGTGGTCGATTTCCCGCAGCCGCTCGGCCCGAGCAGCGAGAAGAACTCGCCGCGCCGGATCTCGAACGATACGTCGTCAACGGCGCGAAATTGATCGAAGAGCTTCGTGACTCCGCGAAGAGTCAGAAGCGGCTCGCGCTTTTGCTCCAAGACTGTACTCCCTGCTGCCTGCGGCGGCGCGCGAGGCGCCGCGGGGCCATTCGTAGTTGCGCCGATCTTGTAAGCGGCGAGCGGCCGGTGTCAACGCTCGTCGCCGTGCCCGGTGTGGAACGGTCTTTTTCGGAAACGGCGGTATCGTCGGGTGCGCCGGCCGTCATCCGACCGGCTGCGGGAACGCGCGCTCGGCGACCTCGATGAAGCGCCGCGCCAGCTCGGACACCGGCGCGCTGCACCACACCAGCGCGATGTCGGTGAGCGGGATCATCTCGTCGAGCTCGCGGAAGATCACACCCGGCATGTGCAGGTGCTTCACCGACCGGGGCACGAGCGCCACCGCGAGGCCGCAGGCGACGAAGCCGACCTGGCTGAGGATCGACGTGCTTTCGTGGGCGATGCTGGGGCTGAAGCCGGCGCGGAGGCAGGCGTTGACGATGCTGTCGTAGAACCGTGGCGACACGCGCCGCGCGAAGATCACGAAGTCCTCGTGGGCGAGGTCCTTGAGCGCGAGCCGCTTCCGCTTGGCGAGCGCGTGCTTGACGGGCAGGGCGGCGACGAACGCATCGCGACGCAGCGGCAGCATCTTGAGCGGTGGCTCGACGGTGTCGAGCCGGATGAAGCCGAAGTCGAGCCGGCCGGTCATGAGATCGGGCACCGCGTCGGCGGTGTCGACCTCGCGCAGCGACAGGCCGACCTCGGGATACTTGGCGCGGAACCGGTCCAGGATCGGCGGCAGAATCTGGTAGAAGGCGGACGTCACGCAGCCGAGCGTCAGACGGCCGATCTCGCCGGCGCTCGCGCGCCGCGCGGCGCGGCGGACGCGCTCGCCCTGGTCGAGCAGGCGATAGGCCTCCGCCAGCATCGCCTCGCCGGCCTTCGTCAGCCGCACCTCGCGCTTCGTGCGCTCGAACAGCCGTGCGCCGATCTCGCGCTCGAGCGACTGGATCTGCTGGCTCAGCGGGGGCTGGGAGATGCCCAGGCGCTGCGCGGCGCGGCCGAAATGAAGCTCCTCCGCGACGGCGACGAAGCGTTGGATGTGCCGTAGTTCCATGGCGCGGATAATATGAAAAACGTCTTAGACGGTCAAAAAGGATATATTGGACGGAATAACCACCACGGCGCTTTATGGAGCGCCACAACGACAACACGAGATCAGGGATGGGCAGGCGTCAGAGCATCGAAGGCAGCGGGCTGCCGAAGCACCCGCAGCCGTTTCCGACTGCGGTAAAGCTCGGGAACATGGTCTTCACCTCCGCCATCGGCGGCCAGGATCCGGAGACCGGCAAGGCGCCGGACGACCCCGAGCAGCAGATCAGGAACGCCTTCGGCCATCTCGCGACGGTGCTGCGCCTCGCCGGCGGCACGCCCGCCGACATCGGCAAGGTCACGGTGCACCTCAAGGACCGGGCGATGCGCGACCTGGTCAACGTCGAGTGGGTGAAGATGTTTCCGGACGAGAAGGACCGTCCGGTCCGTCACACCGTCCCGGCCGACCTGCCGGGCAAGAACATCATCCAACTGGAAGCCATCGCCGTCCTGAAGGGCGCGTGAGCGGTTGGGCTGCGCGCTTGGCCGCGGGGGAGTGACATGCTGGACGATCTGAGCAAGAGCCTGACCCGCTTCGATACCTGCATCCTGTCGGATGCGATGGACAAGCTCGGGATTCCCGGCGCCACGATCGGCGTGCGTCCGGCGTGGCCGTGCCCGAAGATCTTCGGCCGCGCCGTCACCATGAAGCTGAAGCCCGCGGGCCTCGAGCAGCCGAAGCAGCATCTCGGCACGGCAGCGATCGAGATCGCGCGGCCGGGCGAGATCATCGTCATCGAGAACCGCGTGCGTCCCGACGCGCCCGGCTGGGGTGGGCTGCTGTCGCTCGCCGCCAAGATCAAGGGCATCGCCGGTGTCGTCACCGATGGCCCGGCTCGCGACATCGACGAGTGCGCGCAGCTCGGGTTTCCCATCTACTCGGCGAGCGTGGTGCCGATCTCGGCGCGCGGTCGCGTCATCCAGGAGTCCGTTAACGAGGAGATCGCCTTCGCCGGCGTCCAGGTGCGGCCGAACGATCTCGTCGTTGCCGACGGCAGCGGCGTCATAGTCATCCCGGACAAGCGGGTCGACGAGGTGATCGCCGCCGCGAACGAGATGGCCGATCGCGAGGCCGAGATGCAGGCCGAGATTCGCGCCGGCAAGTCGATCCTCGAAGTGCTGGAGCGTCGCAACTACGAGGCTTTGACCCGGAGGAAGGCGTAGTGGATCAGATCGTCGAAGGTTTCAAGAAGCTCGCGGCGGCGTCGATTTCCGACGCGCTGGATCGTCTGCAGATTCCGGGGCAGGCGCAGGGCATCCACGGTCTCAAGATCGGCTATCGCATCGTCGGCCGCGCCTTCACGGTCCGCTACCGCCCCGTCGGCGCCACCAAAGGCACTGTGGGCGACTTCATCGACGACGTGCCGCCGGGCGGCGTGGTCGTGCTCGACAACCAGGGCCGGCTCGACTGCACCGTGTGGGGTGACATCCTCACCACGGTCGCGTCGCAGCGGAAGATCGCCGGCACCGTGATCCACGGCGTCTGCCGCGACGTGTCCGGCAGTCTCGCCCTGAACTATCCGATCTTCTCGCGCGGCCGCTTCATGCGCACCGGCAAGGACCGCGTCGAGGTCGACGGTATGAACGTGCCGACGTCGCTCGGCGACGTGCAGGTGCGGCCGAACGACATCGTCGTCGGCACCGACGACGGCATCCTGGTCGTGCCGCACGATCGTGCCGAGAAGGTGCTGGAGATCGCCAATTCGATCTCCGAGGCCGAGGCCAAGATCATCAGCGCGGTGAAGTCGGGAAGCCGACTCGACGAGGCCCGCAAGCAGCACAACTACCACCACCTGCAGACCCACGCGTGAGCACCATGCAGACCGGCCGCGACCCGATCTTCGCCGAATTCCTGAAGCAGTCGACCGCCACGGTCCACGAGGCGATGGGCCGGCGCGGCGCGCTGCCGTCGGCGATCAAGCCGGTCGCCGCGACGATGAAGGTTTGCGGACCGGCGTTCACCGTCGACACGATTCCCGGGGACAATCTGCTGCTCCACCAGGCGATCTACGCGGCGCAACCCGGCGACGTGCTGGTGGTGAAGGTGTCCGACCACTATGAGGCCGGCTATTGGGGCGAGATCATGGGCGTCGCGGCTCAAACCCGCGGCATTGCGGGTCTCGTGATCGACGGCGGCGTGCGCGACTCCGTCGAGCTCACGCGCCTCAACTTCCCGACGTTCTCCCACGGCCTGTGCATCCGCGGCACGACCAAGCACGGTGGCGGCAGCCTCAATAAGCCGGTGACGATGGGATCGATCGTCGTCAATCCCGGCGACATCGTGCTCGGCGACGCCGATGGCGTCGTCGTCGTGCCGCGTGCCGAAGGGCCGGCGATCCTGCAGAAGTCGATCGAGCGCGTGAAGCGCGAGGACGAGATCATGGCGCAGTTGCGCGCCGGTAAGACCACCCTCGATATTTACAATCTGAAGGCCTGACGCGCTGATGACATACGAGGCGCATCATGGTTGAGATCGTCGGGCTGGCCGCCATGTCCCACGGCCCGCAGCTCCTGACGCCGCCCGAGAAGTGGCCGGAGCTTCCCGGCCGCACCAAGCCGCCGTTCTTCCCGAAGGCCGACATCGCCAAGGAGCTTACGGCCGATGCGATGAAGGCCCACTCGGCCCGCTGCGACGCGGCGATTGAGCTTCTGCGGCGCAAGATCGACGAGTGGAATCCCGACACCCTGATCGTCGTCGGCGACGACCAGGAGGAGAATATCCTCGAGGACAACACCCCGCCGTTCACGATCTTCATCGGCGACGAGGCCGACGCGACGCTGCATTACCGGTACTTCGGCACCGATCGCGCCGGTCAGGTGACGCGCTACAAGGCCGACGGCGATCTCGCGCGCGACCTGCTGGCGCGCATCATGGACCAGGGCTTCGATCCGGCGTGGTCGAAGAAGACCCGCTACGACGAAGGGCTCGGCCATGCGTTCGGCCGCGTGATGCGGCGTCTCGTGCCGGGCGGGAACCGAGCCATCCTGCCGGTGATGGTCAACACGTACTATCCGCCCGCGCCGAGCGCGAAGCGCTGCTTCGAGTTCGGTGCGGCGCTGGGCCACGCGCTTGCGGCGTCGCCGGTGGCGCGCCGGGTCGCGATCGTCGCCTCCGGCGGTCTCAGCCACACCAAGATCGACGAGGCGCTCGACCAGGCGTTCATCGCCGCGCTCGAGCGCCACGACGCGGCCTATCTCACGTCGATGCCGTCCGACAAGCTGGTCGCCGGAACGTCGGAGATCCGCAACTGGATCGTCGCGGCGGGAGCGGCGGGCGCCGCCGGCAAGATGGTCGACTACGTACCGTGCTACCGCACCAAGGACGGGGTCGGCTGCGCCATGGGATTTGCGTATTGGGACAGGCGGGCGGCGTAGCCGCCCGGAAATATCGAGAACACGACAACACAAGCGGGAGTCATCGCATGATCATCGACATTCACGCCCACTTCACCGCTCCGGCGGAGCTGTTCGCCTACAAGTCGAACCTGCTCGCAGGCCGCGGCGCGTCGGTGAACAAGCTCAAGCTGAGCGACGAGAAGATCGTCGCCGCGCTCAACGAGCCGGTGCACGGCGGCGCATCGCACCTCCAGCAGCTCAAGGAGGTCGGCACGGACATGCAGGTGATCTCGCCGCGTCCGTACCAACTGATGCACTCGGAGAAGCCGGAGAAGATCGTCCGCGCCTTCACCGAGGCTTGCAACAACCTGACCTATCGTCAGACCCAGCTCTTCCCCGACAAGTTCGTCGGCATGGCCTGCCTGCCGCAGAACCTCGGCGTCAGCCCGAAGAACTCGATCGAGGAGCTGGAGCGCTGCGTGAAGGAGCTCGGCTTCGTCGGCTGCCTGCTGAACCCGGATCCGACCGAGGGCCTGGGGCCGGAGCCGCCGGGCCTCGGCGACGAGTACTGGTATCCGCTCTATGAGAAGCTGGTCGAGCTCGATATCCCGGCGATGGTCCACGCGGCCGGCTGCCGCTGCGGCCGCCACGACTATACGCTCAACTTCATCATCGAAGAGAGCATCGCCATCCAGAACCTGATGAAGTCCAAGGTATTCAAGGACTTCCCGAAGCTGAAGCTGATCATCTGCCACGGCGGCGGCGCGATCCCATACCAGATCGGTCGCTTCGTCGCGGCGCGCTCGAAGCGCGGCGCCACGCCGTTCGTCGACAGCTTCCGCAAGCTCCACTTCGACACCGCGCTCTACACCCAGGACGCGCTCGAGATGCTGTTCCGTTGGGCGAGCCCCGACAACTGCATGTTCGGCACCGAGCGTCCGGGCGCGGGCACCGCGAAGGATCCGGCGACCGGCAAGTGGCTCGACGACACCCGCCCGCTGATCGAGGAGCTGAAGTCGATCACCGCGGCCGACAAGAAGAAGATCTTCGAGGAGAACGCTCGCAAGATGTTCAAGATCAAGACGCCGGTCGCGGCGTAAGGAGAGCACGGTGGCGAGCAACAACGACCAGTCGGAGCGCGAGCTCGTCGCCAAGTCCTGTCGCATCCTTGGTCGGCTCGAGCTGACCAAGGCCGCGACGGGGCACGTCAGCTGCCGAGTCGGCGACCGGGTCCTGATCCGCGCCCGCGGCGGCGACGAAGTCGGCGTGCGCTACACCTCGCCGAACGAGGTCATCGTCTGCGATCTCGACGGCAGGATGATCGAGGGACCCGAGGGCCTCGCCGCGCCGCAGGAGGTGTTCATCCACACCTGGCTCTACAAGACGCGGCCCGAGGTGAAGAGCGTCATCCACATCCACCCGCCGACGGTGGTGCTGTTCACGATCGTCAACAAGCCGTTCAAGCCGATCTTCGGCGCCTACGATCCGTCGAGCGTCGACATCCTGCTCGACGGCATCCCGACCTACGGCCGCGCGATCACCGTGCGCAACGACGAGCTCGGCAAGGAGTTCGCCAAGGCGATGGGCAACAAGCGCGTCTGCCTGATGAAGGGCCACGGCATCACCACGGCCGGGGCGAGCGTCGAGGAGGCGACGGTCACGGCGATCAAGATGAACGAGATCGCCGAGATGCACTACCGCGCCTACATGCTGGGCGAGCCGCAGGAGATCTCCGAGGAAGACCTCGACGAGTTCCGCAAGAGCAAGGCCGCCGCGGCCGATCGACCGAAGAAGAAAATGCACCAGAACTCGAGTTGGCGTTACTACGCCGACCTCACCGGCCAGGGCGTGAAACGGGACTGAGGCCATGGACACGTTGGAGAAGGAAGTCGCGCGGGCCTCGAACGTGAAGCCGCTCCGTGTCGGCATCGCCGGACTGGGTGTCGCCTCGTCGCAGGTGCTACCGGCGTTCCGCGACAACAACCCGGCCTATGTGCTGGCTGGCGGCGCCGACGTCCGGCCCGAGGCGCGCGAGCAGTTCCAGCGGACCTACGGCGCGCCGACCTACGACAGCGTCGCCGCGATGGCAAAGCGCGACGACGTTGACGCGATCTGGATCTCGACCCCCAACACGCTCCACGCCGAGCACGTCGTGACCGCCGCGCGCCACGGCAAGCACGTCATCTGCGAGAAGCCGATGGCGGTGACGCTCGCCGAGTGCGACCGCATGCTGCGCGCGTGCGAGGCGAACGGGGTCAAGTACCTTCAGGGGCACTCGAAGATCTACCAGCCGCCGATGCGCAAGATGCAGGAGATCATCCGCTCGGGACGCCTCGGCCGCGTCGTCCAGATCCAATCGATGAATTCCAACGACTGGCTGCAGCGTCCGCGGCTCGCCCCCGAGGTCGATACGACCAAGGGCGGCGGCATCGTCTATCGCCAGGGCCCGCACATCGTCGACATCGTCCGATTCATGGGCGGCGGTCTGGTCGACACCGTCGCCGCGTCGACCGGACGTGCCGATCCGCACTTCGACACCGAGGGCCACTTCAGTTCGCTGTTGAAGTTCGCCAACGGCGCCGTCGCGACGCTCACCTTCAACGGCTACGGCTGGTTCGACATCACCGAGCTGACGTGGGACATCGGGGAGTCGGGCTTCACCCAGACCGGCAAGCGGCGGTTCCCGGGCAATCGGGCGCGCGTGACCGGACCCGCGAACACGGACGAGAAGGCCAACGTCGCCCACGACCGGTCCGATTCGCGCGACGTCAGCGAGCGCAAGCAGCCGTTCTTCGGCCTCACCGTCGTCTACTGCGAAAACGGCGCGATCCGCCAGTCGCCGGACGGCCTCTACGTCTACACCGAGCAGGGCCGGGAGGAAGTGCCGTGCGACGGCGGCAAGGGTCGCGACGCCGAGCTCAAGGAGCTCGCGTCGGCGATCGCCGAGAACCGCGACGTGTTCCCCGACGGGCGCTGGGGAAAGGCGACCTTGGAAGTCTGCCTCGCCATGCTCGATGCGTCGAAGGACGGCCGGATCAAGACGCTCAAGCATCAGGTGCCGTCACCCGGCTTCGGCAAGGCCGCGGGCAAGGTGCATAAAGCGAACACGGCGAAGGCGACTTCGCGCAAGATCCAGACGCCCGGCCGCCGGAAGGCCGCGTCGTCTGCAAAGACAGGGACGAAGCGTAAAATAGCGAAGGCACGGAATCGGCACCGCAGCAGGTGAGCCATGCTGTCACGCGAAGACAATGAGACGCTGACCAAGGTCGGCAAGGGCACGCCCGCCGGCGAGCTGCTGCGGCGCTACTGGCAGCCGGTCGCCGTTGCGGCCGAGCTGACGCCCGAAAAGCCGACCAAGGCGGTGAAGATCCTCGGCGAGGAACTCGTCGTCTACCGCGACACGTCGGGGAACTACGGCCTCGTCGGCAAGCACTGCCCCCACCGTCTCGCCGGACTTGTTTATGGGCGCGTCGAGGAGGACGGCATCCGCTGCCCGTACCACGGCTGGAAGTTCAACGCCGCCGGCAAGTGCATCGAGACTCCCACGGAACCGCGCGAGAGCTCACTGAAGGACCGCATCAAGCACACGGCCTATCCCGTCGAGAAGCTGGGCGGGCTCCTGTTCGCCTACCTGGGGCCGCTGCCCGCTCCGCTGCTGCCGCGCTGGGACGTGCTCGCGTGGGAGCGCGGCCGGCGCTGGGTCGAGGTGCTGACGCCGCTCGAGTGCAACTGGCTCCAGACCATGGAGAACTCGGTCGATCCCGCGCATCTCTACTGGCTCCACGGCGCCTCCGCGCAGCTCGGCATGGACCATTACGAGGAGGAACACGAGTTCCTGCTGTTCGAGTACGGCATCATGAAGCGGCGGTCGACGCCCGGGAAGCCCGGCGAGAAGCCGCGGATCGACCAGCATCCGCTCCTGTTCCCCAACACGCTGCGGCACGTGTTCGCGGTCGCCGGACGTCATCGTCACAACCTCCAGCTCCGGCTCCCGGTCGACGACAACCACACGCTGATGTTCGTCGTCTGCTTCGAGCCGTCCGACAGCGAGCGCTCGCCGCGCGACGCCGATGCGCCGTTCAAGCCGTTCCCCGTCCGTGACGGCGTCGATTACCGGCTCGACCAGGTCTGGGCCCAGGACGCCATGGCATGGGAGACGCAGGGGCCGACTGTCGACCGCAGCGCGGAGCACCTCGGCGCGTCGGATCGCGGCGTCGCGATGTTCCGCAAGCTGGTGCGGGACCAGATCGAGGTGGTGCGTAATGGTCAGGATCCGTTGGGCGTGGTGAGGGACGAAAGCCGGAACCGGCTGATCGAGTTTGATGTCATCAACGAGCGCATTGGCCTCATGAGTCCGGAACGGCAGGCCGTCGCCTAGCCGTCCGGACCCGAAGAGCGCAGGAGGGCTGCGATGGACGTCACGACAGCGACCAAGGCCGCGCCGGAGCGGTACGACACGTACAAGCGCTGGCAGGCGGCGCAGAACATTCCCATCGTCACCGGGTTCTTCATCGACGAGATCAACACCGTCGAGCTCTCCCCCTGGGACCTCAAGGGCGTCCCGGCGGCGTTCGTCAACCTCGACGGGGCGGGCGAGGTCTGCGATGCGCAGATCTGCGAGATTCCGCCCGCCGGGAAGACGAAGCCGCAGAAGCACCTCTATGAGGAGATGGTCTACGTCGCCAGGGGCCACGGCGCGACCAGCGTCTGGCAGAAGGACGGCAGGAAGCACACCTTCGAGTGGGGGCCGGGCAGCCTGTTCGCGATTCCGCTCAACGCCCGCTACCAGCACTTCAATTCGAGCGGCACCGAGCCTGCGCGGACCTTCTCGGTCACGAACAGCTGCTTCGTGATGAACCTGTTCCACAACCTCGATTTCGTCTTCAACGACGACTACGTGTTCGCGGACCGCTTCGATCCCAACGCCGACGGCTACTTCGACAAGGAGGAGCTGTTCGGGCGGTTCTACATGTCGACGAACTTCGTCCCCGACCTCCTCGGTCTGAAGCTGATCGACTGGAACGAGCGCGGCAAGGGCAGCCGCAGCATGATGCTCGACCTCGCCGGCCAGACCATGGGCTCGCACGTCTCCGAGTTCCCGATCGGCACCTACAAGAAGGCGCACCGCCACGGACCGGGCGCCCACGTCATCATCCTCAGCGGGCAGGGCTATTCGCTGCTGTGGTCCGAAGGCGAGGAGCCGAAGCGGGTCGACTGGAAGCCGGGCAGCGTCGTCGTGCCGCCGAACCAGTGGTTCCACCAGCACTTCAACGCCGGCGCGATGCCGGCGCGCTATCTCGCGCTGCGCTGGGGGAACTGGCGCTTCCACTTCGCCGGCAGCGGCGACAATGAGGGCGTCGATCGCAGCACGGAGCAGGGCGGAGCGCAGATCGAGTTCCAGCACGAGGACCCGGCGATCCACCGCGCGTTCGAGGAGACCGTCCGCAAAGCCGGTGCGCGCTGCCAGATGGGCGGCTATCACCCGTTCTGCACCGAGAGGAGCCGCAGCGATGCTTGACCGCGGAGCCACTCTCACGATCGAGGCTCGGCCATGAGCGCCGCGGCCGCTCGCATGGGATGGTGGGGCGCTGCGGCGCTCGCCACTCTTCTCGCCGCGCCGCCGGTGCTCGGTCAGACCGCGGACTGGAAGCAGGACTGGGACCGCACGGTGGCGGCGGCCGAGAAGGAAGGCGAGTTGATCGTCTCCGGCCCGGTCGGGACTCTGTGGAGCGGCTTCCTGACGCGGAAGTTCCAGGAGGACTTCCCCCGCATCCGACTGAAGATGACTCCGTTCTCCGGTCGGGATTTCTGGCCGCGCTTCAGCAAGGAGCGCGAGATCGGCCAGTACCTGTGGGACCTCCGCATCGGCGGCACCGACCCGAGCCTGTGGGCCCTGAAGAAGCAGGGCGCGTTCGCGGAGACCCGCAGCCTCCTCGTGCTGCCCGAGGTCGCCGACGACAACGCGTGGTACGGCGGCATCGACGGCCTGTTCGGCGACATCGAGAAGCGGTCGCTGCTCGGCTTCGCCTTCTATATGCATGTCCACGGCTACTATGACCGGGCGGCGATCCCGCAGGGGCTCACGGCGACCGATCTGGTCAAGCCGGAGTGGACCGGCAAGATTTCCATGGACGATCCGCGCGGCGGCTCGGGCTTCAACGCGCTCGCCGTGCTGCTCAAGACCTACGGCGAGGATTTCGTCCGCACCCTGCTGATCACCCAGAAGCCGGTGATCCCCGGAAACAAGCGCCAGCAGATGGAATGGCTGGTGTCCGGCCGATATCCGATCGCCTTCGGCATGATCGTCGAGGACCTCGTCGCCTACGGCAACACCGGCGACCGGTTCGTGCCGATCGGCGGCGCCCTGTCGTGGACCCAGGGGTTCGGCGGCATCGCGCTGATCGCCAACGCGCCGCATCCCAACGCCGCCAAGGTGTTCATCAACTGGCTCTTGACGAAGGACGTCCAGGGGCCGCTGATGCAGGTCATCAAGACCAATAGCCGCCGCAAGGACGTGGCGCCGGGCGATCCGGAGTCGGTGGTCGACCCGGCGCGACTCGGCGAACTGGTCGGCGACCAGGGCGAGATCATGAACCCGTATCACGCACGAACGGCGGCGCTGGTCCGCGAGATGCCGCGCTGATGCCCGGAGATTTGAGGAGGTAACGATGCTGTCACGTGAAGACAACGAGGCGATGACCAAGGTCGGCAAGGGCACTCCCGCCGGCGAGCTGCTGCGCCGCTACTGGCATCCGGTGTGCGTCGCCGGTGAGCTGACCGAACAGAAGCCGATCAAGCCGTTCCGGCTGCTCGGCGAGGACCTGCTGGTGTATCGCCGCCCGCCGGCGCCCGGCGCGACCGAGCCGAGCTACGGCATCGCGCCGCCGCAGTGCCCGCATCGGCGCGCGGGCCTCGCCTACGGCCTGGTCGACTGCGAGGGCATCCGCTGCACCTATCACGGCTGGAAATTCGCGCCCGACGGCCGCTGCCTGGAGATGCCGGCCGAGCCGCCGAACACGCCGTTCAAGGACAAGATCCGCATCACCGCGTATCCGGTGCAGAAGCTCGCCGGGCTGTTGTGGACCTACATGGGGCCGCAGCCCGCGCCGCTGCTGCCGCGCTGGGACGTGCTGGTGCGCGAGGACGGCCGCCGCTGGACGGTGATCGAGTCGGTGATCGACTGCAACTGGCTGCAGGCGATGGAGAACTCGGTCGATCCCGCGCACCTGTTCTGGCTGCACGGCAGCTACGAGGTGAAGGCGCATCTGTCGGGGATGGAGCACTACAACGAGAAGCACGACTTCATAAAGTTCGAGTACGGCATCTCCAAGCGGCGCACCACGCCCGGAAAGACGCCGTCCGATCCGCCGATGATCGACGAGCACCCGCTGCTGTTCCCGACGACGCTGCGCCACGTCGCCAAGATGCGGGACAAGAAGACCAGTGAGACGCTGTTCCGCCACAACCTGCAGATCCGGGTGCCGATCGACGACACCCACACACGCGTCTATCGCGTCAACTTCACGCCGACCAAGACCGACCGTTCGCCGGAGAACGTCGATCCGCCGTTCGAGTACCGGCCGCTCAAGGACGAAAACGGCGTCTACGACCTGACCATCGTCGGCGCGCAGGATTCGATGGCGTGGGAGACCCAGGGCCCGATCCACGACCGCACGCAGGAGAACCTCGGCGTGTCAGACGTCGGCATCGCCGCGCTGCGGCGGCTGCTCAAGGAGCAGCTCGAGATCGTCCGCAACGGCGGCGATCCGATGGGCGTGATCCGCGATCCGGCGAAGAACAAGGTGATCATGCTCGACGTCGTCAACGAGCGCATCGGCCTCAAGCGCGCCGAGCCGAGCGCCGAGCTGGTCGGCTGAGCGAGCGGGCCGGGGACACGTCTCCCCGGCCGCGCCTCACGCGTTCTGCTTTTGTGGAACCGGCGGCGGCTCCGCTTTCCACTTCGCCGCCCACCGCGCGGCGGTGTCGGCGGTGGCGCGGGTCACCGGCATGTCGACGTTGAACTGCTTGGCGAGGGTGACGGCGTGATGGATGTCCTTGCTCACCAGCCCCGACGCGCGCTTCGGTTCGGCATGGCCGTTCTCGACCACGAGGACGCGCTCCCAGTTCGCCCATACGCTGCTGCGCGACGCGTTCTTCGTCATGTCCAGGAACAGCTCGATGTCGAGCCCGGCCGCTTCCACCAGACGGGCGGTCTCGGCGGCCATCACCCGCTCGACGACGTTGCCGAGATTGCGCGCGATCTTCGCGGCATTGCCGGAGCCGAGCGGGCCGAAGTGGTAGATGGACTTGCCGAGCGGCGCGAGGTGCGCTCGCGCGATCTCGACGGCGTCGGTCGCTCCCCCGACGAGGAACATGCCGTCGCCCGCGGCGAGCACGCGCGGCATCGACGTGATCGGCGCGTCGATGACGGTCACGCCGACCGGCGCCGCGGCGGCGATGCGGCGCGTGGTCTCGGGCAGGATGGTGCTGTGCAGGATCACCATTGTCCCGGGCGAGACTCCGGCGAAGACGCCGTTGGCCCCGGTCGTGGCGTCCTCGGTCTGCTGGTCGGTCGCGGTGAAGACATGGACGAAGCGCGCCCCGCGCCCGGCATCGGCGGGCGACGCGACGGTCTCGGCGCCTGCGTCGCGCGCCGCCGCCAGCGCTGCTTCGGAGACATCGAACGCGCGAACGCGATGCCCGGCCGCGGCGAGCCGCGACAGCAGCGCCGTTCCCATCTTGCCGACTCCCACCAGTCCCACCGTGACGTTCATCCCGAAGTCTCCTATTGGGGTTGCCGCGCGGTCGGACGTTCACGTTTCTGCGAGCCGTCGCCGTACGTTGCCGTCGCACTATGCCGCAACGGCGCGCGGGGCGTAATATCGAAAACGTCTCAGTTGGTCGGGCAATATATATTGGACGGATTAACCAGCCGCTCGCTTGATTCCCCTGCGCGCGCATGACGGGAGGCAACGATGGTTCCTAAGGAACTGAACGAGATGATGACCGGCGTCGGGCCGGGCACGCCGGGCGGCGAGCTGCTGCGGCGCTACTGGCAGCCGGTGGCGGCCGCCGTCGAGGTTACCAAGGAGGCACCGATCACGAAGGTGCGCGTCCTCGGCGAGGATCTCGTGCTGTACCGGATGACCACCGGCCAGTACGGCCTCATCAACGAGCGATGCCCGCATCGCCTCGCGTCGCTGGTCAACGGCCGCGTCGATGCCGAGGGCATCCGCTGCCCGTATCACGGCTGGAAGTTCGATCCCGCGGGCCGCTGCCTCGAGACCCCCAACGAGCCACCCAACAGCCGCCTCAAGGACGCGGTGAAGAAACAGCGCGCCTATCCGGTCGAGAAGCTCGGCGGCATGCTGTTCGCCTACATGGGGCCGCAGCCGGTGCCGGCGCTGCCGCGCTGGGACGTGCTGACGTGGGACTTCGGCAAGCGCTGGATCGAGAAGCACGACGTGCTCCAGTGCAACTGGCTGCAGGCCCAGGAGAACTCGGTCGATCCGTCGCATCTGTACTGGCTGCACGGCAGCTTCGGCACCGCGCACCTCGTCAGCACCGTCGACGGCTTCCACGAGGAACACGAGTTCCTGCCGTTCGAGTACGGCATCATGAAGAAGCGGATCACGCCGGGGAAGAAGCCGGGCGAGGGCCCGAAGATCGACCAGCATCCGCTGCTGTTCCCGAACGTCCTGCGCCACGTCTCGCGTCGCGGCAGCTCGTACGAGCACAATCTCCAGTACCGGATCCCGATCGACGATACCCACACGCAGGTGTGGGCGGTGCGCTTCGAGCCATGCGACGACGTGCGCATGAGCGCCGACGCCGACGCGCCCGTCGAGCCGTATCCATTCCGCGACGCCGCCGGCAAGTATCTGCTCAACAAGGTGCTGGTGCAGGATTCGATGTGCTGGGAGTCGCAGGGCGAGATCGTCGACCGCAGCCAGGAGACGCTCGGCGCCGCCGACCGCGGCATCGTCATGCTGCGGCGCATGGTGCGCGAGCAGATCGACATCGTGCAGAAGGGCGGGCAGCCGCTCGGCGTCGTGCCGCAGGATCGCGCGCCGGACATCATCGAGCTCGACGTCATCAACGAGCGCATCGGCCTCGTCACGCCGCAGCGCCGACCGGCGGCCTGACCGCCGCCGACCGAATCAGGGGAGACACTCCGTCATTATGGCCAAGGACAGTTCCAGCAAGTCCGCAGATCCGAACGACACCATCCCGCCGCGCATCGACACCTACGGGGAGTGGCAGAAGTCGCAGGGCGTTCCGATCGTCCGCGGCTTCTTCGTCGAGGACATCAACACGCTCGAGGTGAAGCCGTGGGCGCTCAAGGGCGCCAACGGCTGCTTCGTCCATCTCGACGGCTGCGGCGTCGTCAATGACGCTTACGTGCTCGAGCTGCCGCCCGGCGCGAAGACCGCTCCTCAGAAGCACATGTACGAGGAGATGGTCTACGTCACCAAGGGCCACGGCGCGACGACGGTGTGGCAGGACGGCGGCAAGAAGCACACCTTCGAGTGGGGTGAGGGCAGCCTGTTCGCGATCCCGCTCAACGCCAACTACCAGCACTTCAACACCTCGGGCTCGCCGACGCGCTACTACTCGATGACGAACGCCTCGTTCATGATGAACCTGTTCCACAACCAGGACTTCATCTTCAACAACCCGTACGTGTTCGAGGACCGCTTCAGCAGCGACGCCGAGGGTTACTTCAGCGGCAAGGAGGAGATCTTCGGCCGCTTCTTCATGACGACCAACTTCGTCCCCGACGTCCGCACGATCGGCCTCAAGGACTACTCCGAGCGCGGCAAGGGCAGCACCAACATGAAGTTCGACCTGGCCAAGAACACGATGGCCGCGCACATCTCGGAGTTCCCGGTCGGGACCTACAAGAAGGGCCATCGCCACGGACCGGGCGCCCATGTCATCATCTTGAGCGGCCAGGGCTATTCGACGCTGTGGCGCGAGGAGGAGGGCAAGCGGGAGACCGTCCACTGGAAGCCGGGCAGCGTTGTCGTCCCGCCCGACCAGTGGTTCCACCAGCACTTCAACTCGGGAGCGACGCCGGCGCGCTACCTCGCGCTGCGGTGGAACAGCTGGCGGTTCAAGTCGGTGATGAAGGGCGAGGGCACCGAGCGCCAGACCTACACGAGTCTCAAGAAGGGCGGTTCGCAGATCGAGTTCGAGGACGAGGATCCGGCGGTCCACGCCCACTTCCTGTCGCTGATCGAGAAGGCGGGCGCGACCTGCAACATGTGCGAGTACTATCCGCACTGCAGCAAGAAAAAAGCCGCGGCCGAATAGAACGCGCGCGGCGCACACGGGAGAAAGCCTCGGGGGAGCGTGCGGCACGACGGAGCGGTCGTGCCGTCCGGCTGTCGTTTGTACGGAGGCTTGGGGGCATAGAGGATGGGCATGCTGAAACGGGTTTTCGCGACAGTCGCGGGGGCGGCCGTCCTTCTCGCGGCGGGCATCGCACGCGCGGACGATTCCGCGCCGGCGATGAAGGAGCTGATCGCCGCGGCGAAGGCCGAGCGACAGGTCGAGCTGCTGCTGTCCGGGCAAGTCCCGACGCTGCTGCGGCCGATGATGCGCGGCTTCGAGCAGCGCTACGGGATCCGCGTCAACGCCCAGGTCGGCGGCGGCGATCAGAACGGCCAGCGCATCCTCGCCGAGCGTCGAGTCGGCCGCTACACCCTCGACGTGTGGCTCGGCGGCGCCAACACCGCGCTGGTGCAACTCCTGCCCAACAACGCGTTGGCTCCGGTCGAGGAGCTGCTGGTCGACCCCGACGTGACGAATCTCGACAAGTGGTACAAGCGCCGCCACTACTACGTCGATCCGGAACAGCAGTACGTGCTGGCCTTCGCCGCCCAGCCGATGCAGACGGTCTCCTTCAACACCAAGCTGGTGAAGGAGAGCGACATCACGTCGTTCCACGACCTGCTCGACCCGAAGTGGAAGGGCAAGATGGTGTCGTGGAACCCGGCGATGGAGGGCGCGGGCGTGATCTCCGTCGCCATGTACCTCCACCCGAACATCGGCGAGGAGTGGTTCGTGCGCTGGGCGCGCGAGATGCAGGTCACGATCGTCGACGACGTGCGCCAGGGCGCCGAATGGGTGGCGCTCGGGCGGTATCCGCTCGGCATCTTCGGCATCTCGACGAACGCGCTGAAACTGCAGCGCGAGGGCCTGCCGATCCAGGCCCACATCACCAAGCCCATGGCCGAGGGGCCGATCCTGGTCAACTCGGCGACGAACGTGATGGTGATGGATCGCGCGCCGCATCCGAAGGCGGCGCAGTTGTTCGTCAACTGGGTGCTGAGCCGCGATGTCCAGCAGGAGATCATGAAGACGTCGAAGGTCTCGAACTCCCTCAGGACGGACACCGACGATTCCATCCTCGAGGAGCAGTACCGGAAGGACCCGAACGCCGATTACTACGTGCCGTTCGCGGACAAGCGGTATCAGACCGAGCAGACGCAGATCATCAACCGGATCCGGGAGATCATGAAGGAGGCGGGGTACCGGTAGCCGCGCGCGGCGGCCGGCGGGCGTGCATGAGTGGTATTACCCAACAAAATCGGTTAAGCATCGGGCACAGGCGCGGCAGCGGCCTGCGTAAACGGGCCAAGTCGGGGAGCGCACGGTGACGGTAGCGACGGTACACACGGCGGTGTCGCCGCGTGCGGAGGCGCGGACGAGCGCGCCCGCGGCGGTGCGTCTCGAGAACATCTCCAAGACCTATCCGGGCTCGCGGGTCGCGGCGGTGTCGCGGCTGTCGCTCGACGTCCCCGAGGGCGAGATCTTCACGCTGCTCGGCCCGAGCGGCTGCGGCAAGAGCACGACTCTCCGGATCATCGCCGGACTCGAGGAGCCTGACGCGGGCGTCATCCGCTTCGGCGACAAGGTGATCGTCGACACGACGCGCGGCATCATGCTGCCCCCGGAGCGCCGCGACATCGGCATGGTGTTCCAGCCGCGGCGCGAGGTGGCGGAGGAGCCCGCGGCCGCCGACCAGGATGAGATCCTTTCCTGGGCCTACGCCCGGCGGCTCGGCGCCGACACGCTGCGGCTCGTCAGCGCCCCGCTGCGCTGGGACCGAACGGGATGGCTGCTGGCGGGCGGCATCGCTGCGGCAGTCGGCGGCAGCATGCTGCTGGATCACGAGGTCCGCTCCATCGCGCAGCACAACCAGACGAACGCCGGCCAGGACGCCGCCGACGTCCTGAAGTACTTCGGCCACGCGGTCCCGGCCGGGATCATCGGGCTGTCCTACCTCGGGGGCGAAATCACGGGCAA
>JBLNCI010000034.1:0-12966 GCA_050260515.1 Gemmatimonas sp. | reverse complement strand
CGCGCTGTTTTGATCCCTGGAGACGGTGCGCGGCAAGTTGCCTGGGGGGTCAGTGCCAGGGGCGTGCCGAGCCGGGTCTCCGCTCATGGCTGCGACGCAGGCCGTTGGATCGGCCTCTGTTGTATCCCGTACCGGCGAAGGAGGGCGTCGCAACCATCTGGGAAGCGCCGTGCTCTTTCTCGCGGACACCGGAGAAGGAGGCGAACGAGCGGATCGCGATCGTCTTCCGATACGGATTCATTCGACACCTCCTTTCCGGTTGCGGTGTCGCTCCGTGGGCCAATCGCTGCAGTCGACGGACCGCACGAAGCGACGCGGATCAATCTGCGCGCGGGCAAAATCCGGCACAAGGGGGCTGTGGAGAGATTAAGGCAGCGCGCGCGGGGGCTGTTGAAAGTCGCCGGGAGGCATTGCGATTCAATGTTTGTTTCCTTTCGTCACCCCCGCGAAAGCGGGGGGTCCAGGGCCGCCACTCCGAGTTCCGTGGCTCTGGATTCCCGCTTGCGCGGGAATGACGACAGAAAGGGAACGTGGATGCCCGCCCGCCGCCCGAAGGGTGGCCTGTCTCCCGCCGCCGAAGGGCGGCCTAGAGAGAGCGACCGGGTGCAACCGGTCCGCAGGCCAGGCATGACGAGAGACATGTTACGTGCGCGATCGACTCTCGCCGCCCATCGCTACTCGCCGGTGATGTCCTTGGCCTGGGCGACGACGTCGGGCGGCGATTTGTAGATCTCCTCGACCATGCGATAAGCATCGTCGCCGCTCAGCGGCGCGATGACCGTGAGCTGCTGCTTCTCGGCGTCGGCGACGAACTGCGGGTCCTTGACGACCTGATCGAACGCGGCGCGCAGCGCCTTGAGCCGCTCCGCGGGCACGCCGCGCGGCGCGATGTACGGGCGTCCGACGTCGCCCGACGAGTTGAGCAGCATCAGGAGCTGGCGCTGTTTGGCGTCCTTGGCGAGATCGGGCGCATAGGGCGCGTCCGCGGTCATCCCCGGCGCCAGGTGCTGCTCGAACCGGATCACGACGTCGATCTTGCGCTCGCGGACCCAGTCCGGCGGAATGCTCGAGAACGAGCCGCAGTCGCCGTCGAGCTCGCCGCGCTCGATCGCGAGCCGCTTCTCGGCGCTGCCGGGGTAGCCCAGCACCTGCTTCACCTTGACGCCGAACACGTCCTTGAGGATGCGCTCGTTGACGTAGGCCGACGAGCCGGTGCCGGTCTCGCCGAAGATCACCTGCGGCCGCTTGAGGAGATCGTCCCAGGTCTTCACGCCGGTGGCATGCCACATGTAGCAGACGCGAATGTCCTCGCTGATGCTGCCGATCCACTCGTAGCGCCGGAGATCGATGGGAAATTTGTCGGGCGTCGTCATCGACTGGACGATCAGGCCCGGATTGAACGCCGTCAGCACGGTGCCGTCCTTGGGCGCGCCGCTGTCGAGGTACTGCACCGACTTGAGGCTGGAGGCGCCGGGCATGTTGTTGACGATGATGTCGGGACTGCCCGGGATGTAGCGGCCGTAGTGGCGCGCGAGCAGCCGGGTGTAGGCGTCGTAACCTCCGCCCGGGCTGAAGCCGACCACGAGGCGCATCGTCTTGCCCTTGTAGAAGGCGGCGGCGTCCTGGGCGACGGCGGCCCCGGACACGGCGATGAATGCGGTCAAAGCGGCGACGGTGCGCGCGGCGCGCACGAAGGACGCGTACATGGGCAGCCTCCCGGTGACCGGATCGGACCCGCGCTCTCCATCGGCGCGGTTGCGATCCGGGCGAAATTGACGCACGGCATCGCGGAAGCGTCAAGTTGCCCAACGAAAAAGCCCCGCGCCGGACGGCGCGGGGCTCAGGCATCGCGTCGCGACGTCGATCAATCGCCGGTGATCTCCTTCGCCTGTGCGACGATGGTTTTCGGCGTCTGATAGAGATCCGCCACGGCCCTCTGCGCCGCCTCGCCGTTCATCGGCTCGATGACGTCGAGGTGCTGCTTCTTCGCATCGGCAAGGAATTGCGGGTCCTTCACCGTGTCGCTGAAGGCCTTGCGCAGCACCGCGAGACGGTCGACCGGCACCTCGCGCGAGGCGATGTACGGTCGCCCGACGTCGCCAGTGGCGGCGAAGAGCTGCAGCAGCTTCTTCTCGTCCTCATTCCTGGCGAGGTCGACCGAGAACGGGATCTTGTCGCTCATCCCTGGCGCGACATGGCGGTTGAACCGGATCAGGATGTTGATCTTGCTGTCGCGCAGCCATTCCTCGGGCAGGCTGCTGTACGAGCCGCAATCGCCATCGAGCTCGCCGCGCTCGATCGCGAGCCGCTTCTCGGCGCTGCCGGGATAGCCCAGCACCTGCTGCAGCTTGACGCCGAACACTTCCTTCAGGATGCGCTCGTTGACGTAGGCCGACGAGCCGCGCCCGGTCTCGCCGAACACCACCTTGGGGCGCTTCTGCATCTCGGCGAACGTCTTCACGCCGGTCGCGCCCCACATGTAACACATGCGGATGTCCTCGGTGATGCTGCCGACGTAGCCGTAATTCGCGAGGTTGACCTTGATCTTGCCCGGCAGCGTCATCGACTGGGTGATCAGCCCGGAGTTGTAGGCGACGATCGCCGTGCCGTCCTTCGGCGCGCCGGAGTCGAGGTACTGCACCGCCTTGAGGCCGGACGCGCCCGGCATGTTGTTGACGATGACGTCGGGCTTTCCCGGAATGTGGTCGGCGTAGTGGCGCGCGAGCAGGCGCGTGTACTGATCGTAGCCGCCACCGGCGCTGAAGCCGACGATCAGGTTGACGGTCTTTCCCTTGTAGAAATCCGCGGCGCGAAGGTCCGTCGGGTGGACGAGGAGGCAGAGGAACGCCGACGCGATCGCCCAGTGAAGAAGCCTCATGGCAGTCTCCTGTTACGTGCTGGGCGTCACCTCCCGTCTTTTCTGTTATGGCCAGAGCCTGCCAAAGGAACGGCCGATCCGCAACGGCGCGCGCCGACGGTCGCGGCTGCGCAAACGATTGCGCCGCCGATGACACGCGCCGCACACGGCGGCCGCGAACGGCACACGCCGGGCGCAAAAAGCAGAAGCCCCGCACCTTGCGGTGCGGGGCTTCCGTTGCGGTGTTGGCGGGAGACTAGATCCGGCCCGTCAACCGGATCAGGGCGATCCAGTTGTCGTAGTCGGTGCCTGCGATGTTGGAATCGCGCGTCACGTATTGAATCTCCGGCCCCACGGAGAAGTTGCGGTTCAGGAAGTACCGCGCACGGACGCCCGCTGCGTAGACGTCGTCCTGGCGGACGGCGCCGTTGAACTTGCTGTTGAGGTAGCTGAGGGTGCCGCCGAGCACGAGGTTCGGCTGGACCTCGGTGTCGCCACCGACGCTGTAGAACGTGTCCATCTCGGTCGACGAACCCGACACGATGGTGTCGCTGATCGTGCGATTGACGCGCGCATTGAGCGCGGTGAGGGGGGTGACGTTCCAGGTGACGGTGGCGCCGAAGGTCGGCTCCTCGACGGTCTTGAACCGCGCGTCGTCGAAGCTGCGCTGCACGTAGCCGGCGAAGACCTCGCCGAGCCACAGGCCCTTCAGATCGAACGCCGCGCCGCCGACGACCTCGTAGCCGTCCGAGTCCTTGTCGAACCCGGCGCGGTCACGCGCGGTGTTGTAGTCGCTGTTGACGTAGCGACCGCGGACGAACGGCTCCCAGCCGTTGTTCAGGTCGTAGCCGACGCGCAGCGACGCCTGGGAGTCCCAACGGTTGCGATCGACCTGGGCGACCGGACCGGTGCGGGTCTGGATGGTGTCGTAGTTCCAGTAGTCGCCGCGGAGATCGACGCGGGCGTTGAGCTGGCCGAACTGCTGGTACGCGCCGACGTTGACCGACTCGTCGTAGTACTTCGGCGGCTCGAGCGCCGAGGCGGTGTCGTTCGGCGAGCCGCGCTCCTCGTGGAGCTGGCGGTAGCCGACGCCGGCGTACACCTGGGTGTCCTTCTGCACGTCGAAGCGGCCGTCGGCCGCCAGCGCGTAGTTGGTGTGGTTCTCCGACGTGTGGTCCCAATAACGGTACATGTCGGCCGAAGCGAGGAAGTTCAGCGAATGGCGCGGCCAGTCGGACTGGAGCTGCACGAGCGGCGAAACCGTCGTGATCATGTCCGACTTCTTGCTGCTCTGGGTGCGGAAGACGTTGTCGGTGTAGGTCTGCACGACGTCCGCCTGCGGCAGCAGGTTGAACACCCCGAGGCGCATGCCGAGCGGCGCATAGTCCTTCGGAATGCGCTCGACGCTGACGACACCCTGCTTGGGCTGCACAGCGTACGAATCCGCCGAGGCGGTGCCCGGCAGCAGCAGCGCGGCGGCGAGCGCCCCGCTCAGAACGATTCCGTTCCGCTTCGCGGCGCGCAGCGGCATTTTCTTGCTAGCGGTCATCTGGATGGCCCCTTGATACAACTCCGACCGCGGAAACCCTAAATTCTAAGCCGTTGGCCAGCAAGCGTTCTTGGACGATTCTTCGGCAGGCGTGCAAATAGGTCACACTTAGGTAAACGGCCTTGATTACGGGGGCTTACCGCCGTTTTCCCGCGTTTCCTGCCGCAGGTCGCATACAGACCGATTTGTCTTCAATCGCCGCCGGGACCCTACTCCGCTGCGCCGCCCCCGCCCTGGCCCTTGCGGTCGGCCGGCAGCTCGTTCACGTCGCGGATCTGGATGGCGTTGCGGACCATCTCCACGACGCGGGGCGAGAGGTCGACGATGCGGGCGACGATGCCCTGCAGTTCCTCGCCGCCGAGCGGCCTGATGTCCATGCGCTGGCTGGCCGCCTCGGCGACGAAGCGCGGGTCCTTCATCGTCTCGTCGAACGCGACGCGCAGCGCGCGGACGCGATCCTCGGCGAGCCCCGGCGGTCCGATGATCGGCCGCCCGACCGCGACGTCGCCCGACAGGACCTCGAGCACGCGCCGCTCCTCGTCGTTGCGCGCGAGATCCGTCCACAGCGGCACGTCGCTCAGGTCCGGCTCGCGCTGCGGGCCGACCTGGAACAGGATGTTGATCAGATGGTCGCGGATCCAGTCCGGCCGGGTCGACTTCCACGACGCCCACGAGTTGCTGCCCCGGCCCATCACCTCGCCGCGCTCCATGGCGAGATTGATGTCGCCGCCGCCCGGATACCCCGAGATGATCTTGAAGCGCGTGCCGAGGATGTTGTTCGACACCTGCGGGTACAGGACCGAGGGCGACGCGGCACCGGTGGCGCCGACCGGAATCACCTTCCGGCGAGCATCCTCGATCGTCTTCACGCCGCTGGTGTGCCACACCGCGAGCGAGTTGTTGACCACCACCATGTTGCCGATCCAGTTGAACTTGCGGACGTCGAACTGGATACCCTCGGCGCCGAGCGCCTGATCGGTCGGCGTGTTCTGGCCGAGCGTCGCGAGCGCGGTGCCGTCCTTCGGCGCGACGTTGTAGAGCCAGTTGGCCGCCTTGCGGCTGCCGGCTCCCGGCATGTTCTGGGGCACGATCGTCGGGTTGCCCGGCACGTGGTCGCCGTAGAAGCGCGCGAGCACCCGCGCGTACTGGTCGTAGCCGCCGCCCGTCCCGTAGCCGATGATCAGGTTGATGCGCTTGCCGCGATAGAAGTCCGACACCGCATCGGCGGCGGCGGGCGCTGCCGCCGTGGCGATCAAGGACAGCGACAGCAGGGCAACGGAAAACCCGGTGGGCAGACGTGTAACGAACGGCATCGCGATCTCCCTTGGGACGGCGACCGGGCTGTACCGCGGCCGCGGCCACAGTTCAACGACGAACGAGCGGTCCGTGTGGCGAGCGCGGCCCGCGACTCCCGGTCGGGTAACCGGTGACCGCGCGGAAACCGCGGCACGATGCCAAACGCGCCCGGGGCTCGCCTCAAATCCGCCTCTGGCGCGAACGCGTTCGGTGCGGGAAGCTGGCGGCGCGGGTGGAAGCTAGGACGGAGATGACGGACCGGCGGACATCGACACGGCTCGCGGCGCGAATCGCGGCAATCGCCGCGATGGTCGCGTTCGCGGTGGCGCTGCCGCTCGCCGCGCACGCGCGGACATTCGTCGGCGTCCACCTGTTCATACCTCTCTACGCGGGCCCCTCGTATTACGGACCGTACTATGGCCCGTATTACGCCCCCTACTACGGCCCGGTGTACGCGCCGTACTACGGGCCCACCTATTCCTACGCGCCGCCCGCGGTTGCCGTTCCGCCGACGGCGACCTGCCGGAGCGGTTTGTGGCGCCAGGACGACGGCAGCGTCGTGCGAGGCGTGGCGTGCCTGTCGGGGGACGGGTATTGGCGACTCGTCAACTGAACGGAGACTCTCGATGAACACCGTCACCCGCCTTGTCGCGGCGACCGCGACCGCAGCACTTGCCGCGTGCTCGAGCAACGGCATCTCGGTGGTGGAGAACTACCAGACCGGGTTCTATTCGCCGGGCGAATACGGTTCCGACGCGCGCCGCGGCGAGATGCCGGTCGCCGTGACCGGCGGCGCGTTCGGACTCGACCCGAACCAGCTCGCCGACGTCACCGTGCGCAACATGCAGGGCGCGGACTGGACTCCGCACGCGAAGTTCACCGCGCTGCCGGGACCGAATACGACCCGCGCCTATCACTACGTGATGATGTGGAACGGGCCGCGCGACATCACCGTGGCGAACCTGTGCGCGAACCCGCGCCAGCCGCAGCCGTCGGCACCCGGCGCCGGAGCCGACGGCAGTCTCGTGCTCGTCGCGGGCCTCTGCCGCTACGACAAGGCGACGAACGGCGTCACCGCCTCGACCTCGAACGTCACCGGCCCCGGCGACGCGCGGTTCCGGCAACTGGTCCAGTCGGCGGTGCAGGAGCTGACGCGCCCGAACCAGCGCGACCTCTTCGACCGCGACAAGGACAGCCGCGACATCAACGAGCGGCCGTAGCCGTCGCGCAGACTCCACCGGCGACACGACAACACGGGAAGGCCATGACCGTTGTGACGCATATCGTCGCGAAGCGCGCGACCGCGACGCGACTCCTCGCCGCGACCGCCGTGGTCGCGCTCGCCGCCTGCTCGCAGGTGTCGGTGGTGGAGAACTACCAGACCGGCTTCTTCTCGCCGGCCGAGTACGGCGCCGACGCGAGCAAGGGCGAGATGCCGGTCGCGGTGACCGGCGGCGCGTTCGGGCTCACCCCCGGCGTGCTGGCCGACGTCACGGTCCGCAACATGCAGGGAGCCGACTGGCCGCCGCACGCGCGCATGACGGTGCTGCCCGGCCCGAACACGACGCGGATGTACCACTACGTGATGATGTGGAACGGACCGCGCGACGTGACCGTGTCCAATCTCTGCGCGAACCCGGCCCGCCCCCAGCCGGCCGCGCCGAACGCCGGCGCCGACGGCACCCTCGTGCTGATCGCCGGCCTCTGCCGCTTCGACAAGGCGACCAACGGCGTGACGGTGACGGCGGGCAACGTCGCCGGCCCCGGCGACGTCAAGTTCCGGCAGATGATCGTCTCGGCGGTGCAGGAGCTGACGCGGCCGAACCAGCGCGACATCTTCGAGCGCGACCGCGACAGCCGCCCGTTCTTCCACCTCTAGGCTTCGTCACCCGCCAGCCTTGTCGCCGGCGGCCTTGTCGCCGGCGGCGGCCTGGCCGCCGCGCATCTGCGCCGGCCCGGCGGCCCGGCTCAGGTTGCGCGCGGTGTTGATGACGCCGACGTGGGAGAACGCCTGCGGGAAGTTGCCCAGCATGCGCTTCGCCACAGGGTCGTACTCCTCGGCGAGCAGGCCGACGTCGTTGCGCACCGACAGCGCGCGCTCGAACAGCGCCCGCGCCTCGTCGCAGCGCCCGAGCAGCGTGAGGTCGTCGGCGAGCCAGAACGAGCAGGCGAGGAACGCGCCCTCGCCCGGCGGCAATCCGTCGGGACTGTCGTCGGTCGAGTAGCGCAGGACGAAGCCGTCGCGCATCAGCTCGCGCTGGACCGCGTCGACGGTGCCGACGACGCGCCGATCGTCGATCGACAGGAATCCGATCTGGGGCGCGAGCAGCAGCGACGCGTCGAGCGGCCGTCCGCCGTAGAACTGGACGAAGGTGTTGCGCGCGGAGTCGTAGCCCCGGCTGCAGATCTCGCCATGGATGCGGTCGCGGATCGCGCGCCACGTGTCGGCGGGGCCGCTCAGGCCGAAACGCTCCACCGACTTCACGCCGCGATCGAACGCGACCCACGCCATCATCCGCGAGAAGGTGAAGCACCGCTCGGGCCCGCGCTCCTCCCACAGACCGGAGTCGGGCTCGCTCCACGTCGATTCGAGGAAGGCGAGCAGCTCGCGCTGGATGCGCCAGGCATCGTCGTCGCGGTCGAGGCCGTGCTCGCGCGCGCTGTGAAGCATGTCCATCACCTCGCCGTACACGTCGAGCTGGCGCTGGGCGTGCGCGGCGTTGCCGATCCGCACCGGCCGGCTGTCGGCGAACCCGGCGAGCCACGGGATCTCGAACTCCTCGAGCCGCCGCTCGCCGCGCAGCCCGTACATGATCTGCAGCTTCGACGGCTCGCCGGCGACGGCGCGGATCAGCCACTGGCGCCACGCCGCCGCCTCCTCGGTGTAGCCGGTAACGAGCAGGGCGTAGAGCGTGAACGTCGCGTCGCGCAGCCAGCAGTAGCGATAGTCCCAGTTGCGCGGTCCGCCGACGCGCTCCGGCAGCGACGTCGTCGCGGCGGCCACGAGGCCGCCGGTCTCGCGGTGCGTCAGCGCCTTGAGGGTGATGGCCGACCGGACGACCGCGTCGCGCCACTCGCCGGTGACCTCGCAGCGCGCCGTCCAGTCGCGCCACCATGACATGGCCTTGGCGAGGCGGTCCTCGGCGTCGACCGGCGGCGGCGGCGGCAGGTGCGACGGGAACCACGCGAGCACGCTGCCGTGGCTCTCGCCCTCGCGGACGGTGAACTCGGCACTGGTCGACTTGCCCTTGCCGGCGATCGGAATCGGCGTGCGCAGCGCGAGCCCGTTGGGGCCGGCGATCGCCGTCAGCACGCCGTCGCGCCGCCGCACCCACGGCACGACGTGGCCGTAGTCGAAGCGGAACGTCGCGTCGAAGCCCATCCGCACCGAGCCCGCGATCCCGCGGACGATGCGGATGATCTCGCAGGCGCCGTCGTCGGGGTGCGGCATGAAGTCGATCAGCGCCGCCGAGCCGCCGTCGCACTCGAACACCGTCTCGAGCACCAACGTGTCGGGGAGGTAGCGTCGCCGGACGCGGCGCACCGGCTCGCGCGGGGCGATCGACCAGCGGCCGTTCTCGGCGTCGCCCAGCATCGCCGCGAAGCACGCCTCGGAGTCGAAGCGCGGCGCGCAGAACCACTCGATCGCGCCGTCGGCCGCGACCAGGGCGGCGCTGCGCGCGTTGCCGATCAGCGCGTAGTCCTCGATGCGCCGTGCGGCGCTGTGCGGCATATCGGGCAAGGATCGGGGCGAGACGATGCGCCCGCGCGCATCACACCGGCGGCGGCGTGCGGCCGTAGAAGAGATGCGCGAGGAGGCTGATGATGAACAGGACCAGGAAGATGAAGAACAGGATCCGCGCGATGTCGGCGGCGATCAGCGAGATGCCGGTGAAGCCCAACAGCGCCGCGATCAGGGCGACGACGAGAAAGACGAGGGCCAGGCGCAACATCGAATGCTCCTCTTCGGTTCGCTCCGGGTAACGTCGGCCGACTCCGGCCGGTTCCCGGGGCTAGGCCACCATGCGACGCCGCTCCTCGGCCTGGCGCGCCGCGGCGGCCCGGCGCTTGAGGGCGCGCCGCGCACGGCCGAGCTCCGGATCGCGCTCGACGTCGTCGATGCTCACGCCCTCGACGACGTTGAGGAGCATCTGCCGGGCGCGGGAGAGGCGCGACCGCACCGTTCCGACCGGGACGCCGGTGACGCGCGCCGCCTCCTCGTAGGTGAGATCCTCGAGCGCCACGAGCAGCAGCGTCGAGCGCTGCTCCGGCGGAAGCTGCGCGACCGCCTGCTCGAGCTCCGTCACCTGCACGCGGTGGAACTGGTTCGCCGACTGCGACAGCCCGTCGGAGGCGATGCCCGCCGCCTCGAACGTCTCGCGGGCGCGGCGACGCTTACGCACGGTATCGATGAAGATGTTGTGGAGGATCGTCAGCAGCCACGCGCGCAGGTTGGTGTTCTTCTCGAAGCGGTGCATGTTGGTGAGCGCGCGCAGCAGGCAGCTCTGCACCAGATCGTCGGCATCGGCGACGTTGTGAGTGAGCCCGCGCGCGTAACGGCGCAGGTACGGGATCTGCTCGGTAAGAGTGGCGGAGAGGTTGTCGTCGCCGTTCACTGCCGTAGCCATGGCCCGGTCCTCCGTTGGTTTCCCCTCGGATTGCGACACACGTCACGTCAGCGGATCGACTGCGAGTCGACGCGAACGGAGGCGCCCCTGCACGCCTCGCAACGCATGGAATTATTTAAGCGTTTTGGCGCTTTAGACCACGTGACAACGGCGCGCGGCCGATGTGGCAAAGCCGTGCGATTGCGGCGAAATCGGGAGCATCGCGGCACATCCGAACGTCGACGGCGTTTGATTTGAACGAATAGATCGCGCCATGAGCTTGCGGCGGCGCCGTCGTGTCGGCGCTGCCACGGTCCGATGGAACGAGGAATGACGCACGGCAGGAAATCGCGGACGGACGAGCAGCGAATCGGCGACGACATCGCCGAGGCGCTGCGTCGCGCCTACGATCCCGTGCTCGACGAGCCGATTCCCGAAGAGTTGCTGGCGGTGGTGCGCCGACTGCAAAGCTCGGCTTCGTCCGACGACGAACCGCCGTCGGACGAAGACCCTGACCCGGCGCCGGCTAAAGCGCGAGTTCCACGTCCGCCTTCGCCGGACTAGAACGCTCGGCGCGACGCGACGCATAGCCCCAGTGGACCAGGCTGTCGACGAAGGTCTCGATGAACCGATCGCGCTTGTTCTGGTAGTCGAGATAGTAGGCGTGCTCCCACACGTCGCAGGTGAGGAGCGGCACGACGCCCTTGTCCATCGGGATCTCGGCGTTCGAGGTCGACACCACCTCGAGCTTGTCGTTGCGCGCGATCAGCCACACCCATCCGCTGCCGAACTGCCCGGCCCCGGTCTCGACGAATTTCTTGCGGAACTCGTCGAACGATCCGAACGCGGACGCGATGCGGTCGGCGAGCGCGCCCTCCGGCCGGCCACCGCCCTTCGGCGTCATGCACTGCCAGAAGAAGCTGTGGTTCCACGCCTGCGCCGCGTTGTTGAACAGCTTCTTCGCCTTGGCGTTGCCGGCGCTCGAACGCACGATCTCCTCGAGCGACTTCGAGGCATCCGGCGTGCCGTCGATCAGGGAGTTGACGGTGTCGACGTACTTCTTGTGATGGGCGCCGTGGTGGAGCTCCAGCGTTCGCCGCGAGATGTGCGGCTCGAGCGCGTCGACGGGGTACGGCAGCGGGGGCAGTGCGATGGCCATGGGGACTCCTCACGCGTACGTGGATGACAGGCGTGCATCGCCGCGCGCCGAGCGCGACGAAAGGGCGAAAACGGCCGGGCGAAGCGGAAGTTCCTGGCGTGGGGCGGGCTGGATGTGGGCGCGGCTAATGCACGGTGGGCCGCTCACGACCGCCGAGCCGGCGCACCAGGGCGCCGATCTGCGGGACGCTCTCGATGAGGATTCCCGCGGCGAGCGCGGCGAGCGCCATGCCGACCGGATCCTGCGTCGCCGCGCCGCGCACCAGCGCGTCGAAGCTCATCCGCGGCGCCGCCGCCTCGACCTTCGCCACCGCCTTGCGCTTCGACGAGCGCGTCGCCCACAGTGCCGCCGCGCCGCTCGCGACGCCGGCGACCAGCGCGATGAGCCCCATCGCCGCCCACGGCGGGAGGCGGGTCTCGAGCCAGAAGTAGAGCGCCGTCAGGCCGGTGACGGCGAAGATCAGGAACAGAAACAGCGCGACGAACAGCCAGCCGACCCGGCCGAGCAGTCGGTACACCGGTGCGAACATCGTCGCGCCCCCCTGCGTTCTTGCTCAGCGATCCGTCAGCTTCCCGATCAGGACTCCTGCCGCGAAGGCGATCAGCACGCTGGTGAGCGGCCGCTCGACGATGTGCTCCTCGACGGCGGCGAGACCCTGCTCGCCGCTCGAGCGCGCGGTGGTGACTGCGCTGTCGACCGCCTTCATCCCCTTGCGCGCGAGCGTGCTCTTGAGGGAGTCGAGATCCTTCCGCAGAGCGTCGAATTCCTGGTCCAGGCTCCGTTCGGTCGCTGCCATGTTCCACCTCCAACTGCGAATTTTGATGAGACGAAACGTTGCTGCTCGGCGATTGGTTCCGCCGCCCGCCGGCGCGCGTGCGGCGACGCCGAAGGAATCGCGGGGCGGCCGCGCTGCCCCAAAAATGTCCTGCGGAATCGCGCCCAGCGCGCCGTCACATTCGCGACCTGCTGCGTTTTGCTCGCGAACAGCCGCCAAGCATCGGCGGGTCCGACCGGCGGCACCGCCTCATCCCAACCGGAGGAAGAGAATGAGCAGGACCATTTACAAGATCATGAGCACGGCCACCGTCCTCCTCGGACTGGTGTCGACCGGTGCGCTCGTAAGCTGCGCGGGCGGACAAGGTAAGGAAAGCACGGGCGAGTACGTCGACGACGTGGCGACCAGCACCAAGGTGCGCGCCAAGATCCTGCAGGATCCCGACGTGAAGATCAGCCAGATCAAGGTGACCACGTACAAGGGAACCGTGCAGCTCAGCGGCTTCGTCGACAACGCCGACATGGCCAAGAAAGCCGGCGACATCGCGAAGACCGTCGAAGGCGTCGATTCCGTGAAGAACGATCTGATCGTCCGCAAGCAGTAAGCGGCGATCGCACGACGGCGGGAGCGGGGGCGGCGGGCCGCCCCCGCGCCCCCGGGGGGGTGGGGGGGGGTTTGGGGGGGGGGGTGGGGGGGGTGGGGGGGGGGGGGGGGGGTGGGGGG
>JBLNCI010000033.1:0-102732 GCA_050260515.1 Gemmatimonas sp. | reverse complement strand
CGCGCTGTTTTGATCCCTGGAGACGGTGCGCGGCAAGTTGCCTGGGGGGTCAGTGCCAGGGGCGTGCCGAGCCGGGTCTCCGCTCATGGCTGCGACGCAGGCCGTTGGATCGGCCTCTGTTATGTCCGGTACCGGGGAAGGAGGGCGTCGCAACCATCTGGGAAGCGCCGTGCTCTTTCTCGCGGACACCGGAGAAGGAGGCGAGCGGACGGATCGCGATCGTCTTCCGATATTGATTCATTCGACACCTCCTTTCCGGTTGCGGTGTCGCTCCGTGGGTTCATCGCTGCAGTCGACGGACCGCACGAAGCGACGCGGTCAATCTGCGCGCGGGCAAAATCCGGCACAAGGGGGCTGTGGAGAGATTAAGGCAGCGCGCGCGGGGGCTGTTGAAAGTCGCCAGGACGCGTGGCCGATCACCACGCATCACTCGTCATTCCCGCGCAAGCGGGAATCCAGAGCCACTCGCGTAGAGGCCGAACAGTTGCCCTGGACCCCCGCTTTCGCGGGGGTGACGAAAGAAAAAAGGGCTACGCCGCCCGAAATGCGGCACTTCGAACAGAGCGGACCGGGTGCAACCGGTCCACCGGCCGGGCAGGACGAGAGCAATGGTCGGCCTTCGCCGACGATGACGCGGTGATCAGTGGCAGGCGCCCGACCGTGAGCGCAAATGCCACGGCGCGCCCTGCCCTGAAATCGCCCGAATGGCCAAGTACCGCTCGCCTGTCACGAAGATGTTTCGCGCCGCAGTTCACGGGCGCATCGTTACCTGCGAGGTCGGCTACCAGTGATGGATGCGCGAATGGCCACAGTCGGCAGATACATCCCGCGCGCGATCTGCGTCGCGATGCTGTTCCTGTCCGCCTGCGCGGTGCCGCACGCACCGCCGCCGCAGCAGAGCCGCGACCAGTCGACGTTCCGCCAGGAGGGCATCGCGTCGTGGTACGGCAGCCGCCATCACGGCCTGACCACCGCGAGCGGCGAACGCTTCGACATGAACGCGCCGACCGCCGCCCACAAGTCGCTGCCGTTCGGCACCGTCGTCCGCGTCACCAATCTCGACAACGGGCGTACGACGAAAGTGAAGATCAACGACCGCGGCCCGTACGTCCGCAACCGCATCATCGACCTGTCGTCGCAGGCGGCGCGGGCGCTCGGGATGCGCGAGCGCGGCATCGCCCGCGTCCGCATCGAGGCCTACGCCTCCGATCAGCCGGGCTCGCAACGGAACACCCAGGAAGCCGAGCGCGCTCCGGGAAGCTGACGCCGGCCGCAGCCGACAAACCCGGCACGTGGACAGCCCACGCCGCGCCGTGCCACCATTCCGCTTCGTCAAACAACGTTGCCGCGCACGCATGCGGCGACTGAAGGGCAGGTCATGTCGGGAAAAGCCTCTGCCGCGGAAGCGGCAGCGTATTCATGGCTCGCCGTTGCGGCTGCCATCGTGTCGTTCGTCGTCTTCGCGCCTGCGCCGACGTCGGCGCAGGACGCCGAGGCATTCTACCGCGGGCGAACGGTCGACATGGTCGTGGGCAGCGACGCCTCGACCGAATACACGCGCGACGCGCGGCTCCTCATCGCCCACATGGCGAAGTACATCCCCGGCAAGCCGACGATCATCGTCAAGAACATGCCCGGGGCCTCCAGCATCAAGGCCGCGAACTACCTCTACCACATCGCCCCGAAGGACGGCTCGGTCATGGCGATCGTCAACAAGGGCGTGCCGATGTACGAGGCGACGAGGCTCCAGGGCGTCGACTACAAGTCGGCGGAGTACGGCTGGGTCGGCAGCATGAGCAAGACCAACTCGGTCGTCGTCACCTGGCGCGCGAGCGCGGTGAAGACGCTCGAGGACGCGCAGCGGACCGAGGCCAAGATCGGCGCGATCGGGCTGTCGGGCACCATGGCCGGATATCCGTTCCTGATGAATGCGACGCTCGGCACCAAGTTCAAGGTCATCGCCGGGTACACCGGCAGCGCCGCCGTGAATCTCGCCATGGAGCGCGGCGAGGTCGACGGGCGCGGCACCTACTCGTGGGACTTCTTCAAGTCCGACAACCCGAATTGGCGCGACGACCGGAAGTACAACCTGCTGGTGCAGATCGGCTTCGAGAAGGAGCCGGACTTGCCGGACATCCCGTTGCTGACCGAACTTGCCCGCGACGAGAAGCAGCGCGCCGTCTTCGAGCTGATCTCGGCGGACAGCATGATCGCACGGCCCGTCATCGTGCCGCCGAAAGTTCCGGAGGAGCGCCTCTCCGCGCTGCGCGTGGCGTTCGACAAGGCGATACAGGATGCCGACCTCAGGCGCGACGCCGAGAAGATGCAGGCAACCATCGCCCCCGTGTCCGGCGCCCAGGCCGAGGAGCTGGTGCGGCGCATCGTCAGCGTGCCGCCAGATGTGGTCGAAACCGCGAACCTCTGGCTCAGCCCGCCAAAATAGCGCTCAGCCCACGGGGGCCGAGGCCTTCCAGCGCTTCTCGAAGTTGTCGCGGTAGAGATCGGCGATGCAGGCGCCGCGCGTGAACGTCACGTTCTCGGCGTTCTTCTGCTCGGCCGACTTCGTGTAGTTGTAGCTGCCGCCGATCACCAGCGCGCCGTCGACGACGATGATCTTGTTGTGGGCGATCGCCACCGTGCCGTCGATCCGCACCGGCACGCCGGCGTTGCCGAGATAAGTGGCGCCGGTGTAGCGCGAGGCGCCGTTGCGCGACGGCGCGTTGGTCTTGTCGAGCAGCACGCGGACCTCGACGCCGCGCCTCCGCGCGTCGCCGATCGCCTGGACGATCCGCGGGTTGGTGAAGCCGTAGGCCTGCACCAGCAGCGTGCGGCGCGCGCCGTCGATGGCCGACACGATCTCCGCGTCGCACGCGATCTTGCCGGGGCGGAAGCAGACGTCCATCGACACGCCGTCGCAGCCGGCGAACGCGGACGCGGCCGAGAGGCACATACCCAACGCGGACAGGACCAGACGCTTCACGCCACCACCATCGAACGCAACGCCAATGGTGTGGCTTATAGCGTGAAAACGAGTCGGAACTAAGGCGTAAAGCTACACCCTCTCCAGCAGCAGCGAGATGCCCTGGCCGACGCCGATGCACATGGTGCACAGCGCGCGCTTCGCCTTGCGCTCGTGGAGCTCCTGGGTGGCGGTCAGCGCGAGGCGCGCGCCCGACATGCCGAGCGGGTGACCCAAGGCAATGGCGCCGCCGTTCGGATTGACGTGCTCGGCGTCCTCGGGCACGCCCAGGCGCCGCAGCACGGCGATGCCCTGGCTCGCGAACGCCTCGTTGAGCTCGATCACGTCGACATCGCCGATCTTGACGCCGGTCTTCGCCAGCAGCTTCTCGGTCGCCGGCGCCGGGCCGATGCCCATGATGCGCGGCGGCACGCCGGCGGTTGCCATCGCCACGATGCGCGCGCGCGGCGTGAGGCCGTGCTTCCTGGCCGCCGCCTCGCTGGCGACGATCAGCGCCGCGGCGCCGTCGTTGACGCCGCTCGCGTTGCCCGCCGTCACCGTGCCGTTGTCGAACAGCGGCCGGAGCTTGCCGAGCACCTCGAGCGTGGTGTCGGCGCGCGGATGCTCGTCCTTGTCGACGACCTTGGGATCGCCCTTCTTCTGCGGAATGGTGACCGCGACGATCTCCTTGGCGAGCCGGCCGTTGCCCTGCGCCTTGACCGCGCGCTGCTGCGAGCGCACCGCGAACGCGTCCTGGTCGGCGCGGCTGATCTGGAAGTCGCGGGCGACGTTCTCGGCCGTCTCGGGCATCGAGTCGACGCCGTACTGCTTCTTCATCTTCGGGTTGACGAAGCGCCAGCCGATCGTGGTGTCGTGGATCTCGGCCGAGCGCGAGAACGCGGTGTCGGCCTTGCCCATGACGAACGGCGCGCGCGACATGCTCTCGACGCCGCCCGCGATCATCAGATCGGTCTGGCCCGACTGCACCGCGCGGGCGGCGGTGCCGACGGCGTCCAGCCCCGAGCCGCACAGCCGGTTGACGGTCGAGCCCGGGATCGAGTCGGGCAGACCCGAGAGCAGCGCCGCCATGCGCGCGACGTTGCGGTTGTCCTCGCCGGCCTGGTTGGCGCAGCCGAAGATCACGTCGTCGATGGCGCCGACGTCCATCTTCGGGTTGCGTTCGATCAGCGTCCTGATCACCAGCGCGGCGAGGTCGTCCGGGCGGACGCTCGACAGGCTGCCGGCATAGCGGCCGATGGGGGTGCGCACGGCGTCACAGATGAAAGCGTCCACGGTGTCCTCGCTGCGGCTCAACGGCTGGATCTTCTTTACCGTCATGCCCGGACCCCTCTTTTTCAGACGAACCGCGTGCAAGCGGTCCTGGGGCCGGCCATCCACGAGTTTCTTTATGAAAAAAACGTGGATCCCCGCATTCGCGGGATGACGCAAACTAACGCGCTACTCTGACCGTTTGGTGGCCAAATCCTTCGGGGCATAATAAATAGGTGCAACCCGCGCCCCTGTCACGCTGCCGGTGAAGTGTACGGCAGGCGCGGGCCGACCGTTCTGCCCCGCCCTCAACGCTGCCCCGCCGCCCGGACATGACCTCGAAGCTCGCGACGCTCAGGGACGCCATCCGCGAGGTGGTGCGCGACGGCCATTCGGTGGTGCTGGGCGCCGCGCTCGAGACCGACATCCCGTTCGCCGCCGCCCACGAGATCATCCGCCAGAACAAGCGCGATCTGACGATGATCGCGCCGATCTCCGACGCCGGCACAGACCTCCTGATCGGCGCCGGCTGCGTCGGCGGCATCCGCGGCGCGTGGGTCGGGAACATGATGTCGGGCGTCGGCTACAACTACCGCCGCGCCGCCGAGCAGCGCATCCCGAACGCGCTCACCATCCGCGACTACACGAATCTGACGCTCGGCATGGCGCTGTTCGCGGGCTCGTCGGGCGTGCCGTACATCCCGATGCGCTCGGTGCTGGGCTCCGACATCCCCAGGACCAACCCAGACTTCGTGCGCGCCGACAACGCGCTCGCGCCGGGCGAGCCGGTGGTGCTCGTCCCCGCCCTCGTGCCCGACGTCGCGATCCTGTGCGTGCAGCGCGCCGACGTCGACGGCAACGCGCACCACTGGGGCAGCCGCGGCCTCGCCCAGGAGGCGGCGCTCGCGGCGAAGCGCGTGATCGTGCTGGCCGACGAGATCGTCGACCGCTCGGTGATCGTCTCCGATCCGTCGCGGGTGCTGGTGCCCGGGCATCTCGTCAGCGCCGTCGTGCACGCTCCCGCCGGCCAGCATCCGGCGCCGATGACCGGCCGCTGGAAGCGCGACAACGACTTCTTCGCCGAGTACCTCACGCACTCGAAGACCCGCGACGGCTATCTCGCGTGGCTGCGCGAGTGGGTGCTCGACGTCCCCGACCACGCCGCCTATCGCGCGAAGCTCGGCGCGCGGCTCGACGCGCTCAGGATCAAGGGCACGGCGCTCGCCGCGTCCGCCAACTACGCCGCGGAGTGATGTCATGAGCGCCACCCTCGCCTGCTGGGAACCGAGCGTCGGGCTCGATCCCCGCGCCGACGATTTCGACGAGCGCTTCTACGCCGTGCAACGCGCGCGGCTGCCGCCGACGCCGACCATGCTCGCGTTCGTCGAGTTCCTGCTGGCGAAGTATCCCGACCTCACCGAGTCGAAGGAGACGATCTGGGCCGATGGCCCGCTGAAAAACGATATCAGCGGCGGCTTCATCCATTTCTCGGTGACGTGGAGCGGCTACACCGAGGGCCGGCTGTTCGTCCGCCCCGCCGCGCGCAAGTTCGGCCTCGACTTCTACGATCCCCAGGACAACCTCTACATCCCCGCCGAGACGCACTGAGCGCGGCGATCCGGCGTCGCCGCGACGGCCCCGCTCCGGTCCGTGACCGATTCGTGACGGCGCGGCCTTCCATGTCACCGCAAGTCCGCGCGCGTTCCGGCACAGCCCCGTTAAAACTCGATCGTACCGAACCGTCGCGCGCGCATGCGGCGCGGGCTGCGGCGGATCGGTGACGGTTTAGGACATATTAGGGCTGGCCATGATCAGAGCGCGGCAGTTCACGAGCGTCGCCGTGTGCGCGCGGGATCGTCGCCGATGAGCGCGTTCCGGTGGGGGATCTTCGGCACCGGCGCGATCTCGCAGAAGTTCGTCGCCGGGCTGACGGCGGCACACGATGCCGAGGCGGCCTTCGTCGCCTCGCGCACGCTCGACAAGGCCGAGCATTTCGCCAAGGCGCTGGGCATCAAGCGCGCGATCGCGGGCTACGCCGAGGCCGCGCGCGCGGGCGGCGTCGATGCGATCTACGTCGCGACCCCGCCGTCGGAGCATGTCCGTCACGCGCTGATGTGCATCGACGCCGGGATCCCCGTGCTGGTGGAAAAGCCGTTCGCGACCAGCGCGGCCGAGGCCGCGCGCATCGCCGAGGCGGCGCGCGCCAAGGGCGTGTTCGCCATGGAGGCGATGTGGACGCGCTTCCTGCCGGCGGCGCAGGCGCTGCGCGAGAAGGTCGTCGCCAACGACGTCGGCGAGGTGCGACTCGTCACGGGCAATTTTGGCATCTCGCAGAAGCCCGATCCCACCAACGGCATGTTCAACGCCGCGCTCGGCGGCGGGGCGCTCGCGCATCTCGGTCCCTATCCCCTGTCGCTCACGCAGTGGCTGTTCGGCGCGCCGACGCTGGTGCAGGCGATCGGCACCGTCGGCATGACCGGGGTCGACGAGGACGCCGCGTTCCAGCTCCGGTATCCGGGCGGCGTCATCGGCTCGTTCTTCGTGTCGTTGCGCGCCTGGGCGCCCGACGCGTTCGAGGTGCTCGGCAGCCACGGCATGATCGCGGTGCGCGGCTCGGTGGTGCGGCCGCACGGCCTCGACGTCGCCCACGAGCTGCCGCGACCGACGGAGGCCGCCCAGCTCGGGTGGCGCGGCAAGCTGCGGCAGAACGGCCTCGTCCATGCGATCGCGCAGCGGGTCGGCCGCTCTAGCCGCAGCCGCGGCAAGCGGTTCGATTTCCACTACACCGGCAACGGCTACCACTACGAGGCCGACGAGGTGCGCGCCTGCGTCCAGCGCGGCGCCACCGAGAGCGCGGTCATGCCGCTCGCCGACAGCATCGCGGTCGCCTCGACGATGGACGCGATCCGCGCGGCGATCGCGCCATCCGATGCGACCGCCCACCAGGGGGGAGGGTTTCCGAGATGAAGATCGCCTTCGTCGGATGCGGCTACGTCTTCGACATCTACATGCGGACGAAGTGGGCCCATCCGGAACTCGAGGTGTGCGGCATCTACGACATCGACACCGAGCGCTCGGCCGTCGTGTCGCGCCACTACGGCTTCCGGGTGTATCCGAGCTACGAGGCGCTGCTCGCCGACCCCGCCGTCGAGATCGTCGTCAATCTCACCAGCATCGGGTCGCACTACCAGGTGATCAAGCAGGCGCTCGAGGCCGGCAAGCACGTCTACTCCGAGAAGCCGATCACCACCGACATCGCGCAGACCCGCGAGCTGTTCGCGCTCGCCGAGGAGCGGCGCGTCATCCTGACCGGCGCGCCCGACAACCTCTACTGCGACGCGGTCTCGACGATGTGGAACGCCGTGCGCAAGGGCGCGATCGGCAAGCCGGTGCTGATCTACGCCGAGCTCGACGACAACCCGGCGCACCTGATGGACCTCCATAAAGTGCAGAGCCCGACCGGGCGCCCGTTCCCCTATGCCGAGGAGCTGCAGGAGGGCTGCACCGTCGAGCACGTCGCCTACCACCTGGTGTGGATCTGCGCGATGTTCGGCCCGGCGCGATCGGTCACGGCGTTCTCGAAGCACCTGGTGCCGAACAAAGTGCCGACGCCGCTCTCGCCGCCCGACACGCCGGACCTGTCGGTCGCGTGCCTCGACTTCGACGACGGCGTCGCCGCGCGCATCACCTGCTCGTGGGTGGCACCGCGCGACCACCGGTTCCGGGTGATCGGCGACCAGGGCGAGATCAGCATCGACAACGTGTTCCACGACCAGTCGCCGGTGCGCCTCGAGCGCTTCTCGCGCGTGAGCCTCGCCGCGCGCAAGGCGCACACCGTGCGCAACCAGCCGCTGATCGGGCGGCGCTTCGGCATCGGCGGCGTCAGGCTGCCGCTCGTCCGCCGCTGGAAGTCGCACGCGGTCGAGGCGGAGCGCGGCGTCGGCACCTCGCTCAAGCACAGGTTCGTGAGCTGGCTGCGGCGCAAGGAGATCTACGCCCAGGACAAGTTCCTCGGCATCGCCGAGATGGTGCGGGCGATGCGCGAGGGCCGGCCGCAGCCGATGCAGCCCGACTTCCTGATGCACCTCAACGAGCTGACGATGCTGATCCACGGCGCCGGGCCCAAGGGCGTCGCGGTGACGCCGACGACGACGTTCCGGACGATGCAGCCGCTGCCCGACGTCGCCGCGCACAAGGTGCACGACTACCGCCGGCCGGTGTTCGAGCGCATGGCCGCGGGCCTCGTCGAGAAGCTGCACAAGGCGTGAGCGCGAGTCGAGAATCGCGCCTGGCTTCTGATCTGATCAACCGCCCCCTTCGTCATGGTCGGCGCCCCTCTTTCGAACGGACCGCGGTCGCACGGTCCTAAGGGCCGACCATCCACGCGTTTCTGACGCAGTAAAAACTCGTGATGGTCGGGCCAAGCGCGACCATGACCAAGAAGGCGGGCAACCCTTCGAGCACCAGAGCCAGGGCGCGTGGACTTTGCGCGCCGCGCGGGTATGCTCGCCGCCGAACGACGGAGGCGGCGATGAAAGCGGTGGTGCTCGAGAAGCGCGGACGCGACGGGATCCGGGTCGGCGACTTCCCCGACCCGAAGCGCGGGCCCGGAGAGGCGGGTCAGGTGCAGGCGATCATGCGGGTGCGCGCCGCCGCCCTCAACCACGTCGACCTCTACATGCGCGACAACGGCAAGGGCATCACCCACGAGCTGCCGATGATCCTCGGCCTGGACGCCGCGGGCGAGGTGGTCGAGGCCGACCCGGCGTCGGGCCTCAAGTCCGGCCAGCGCGTCATCGCCTATCCGTCGGAGTTCTGCGGCGAGTGCGAATACTGCCTCGCCGGCGAGCAGCCGTGGTGCCGCAAGGTCAAGATCCTCGGCGAGCAGCGCCACGGCACCTACGCGCAGTACCTGATGATGCCGGCGCACTGCTTCGTGCCGATCCCGGATTCGCTCAGCGACCGCGACGCCGCGGCGCTGTCGACCGCCTACCTCACGGCGTGGCGGCAGGTGTTCGGCAAGACGCCGATCGTGCCCGGCGAGACCGTGGTCGTGGTCGGCGTCGGCGGCGGTGTGGCGCTGGCGACGATGCAGCTCGCCAAGATCGCCGGCGCGCGCGTCATCGTCACCTCGTCGAGCGACGAGAAGCTGGCGAAAGCGAAACAGCTCGGCGCCGACGAGGGCATCAACTACAAGCGCGAGCCGGTGTCGAAGCGCGTGATGGAGCTGACCGGCGGCCGCGGCGCCAACATCGTCTACGACAACGTCGGCGACGCGACCTGGGGCGAGACGCTGCGCTCGGTGGGCTGGGGCGGCCGCGTCGTCGTGGTCGGCGCGACCACCGGCGGCTTCCCGCCCGCCGACCTGCAGCGAATCTTCGTCCGCCAGATCACGGTGTACGGCTCGACCACCGGCAGCATGCAGGAGTACCGCGATCTGATCCGCCTCGCGGGCCAGGGGCGGCTCAAGCCCGTCATCGACAGCGTGTATAAGCTCGACGATTACCCGAAGGCGCTCGACCGCCTCGAGAAGGCCGAGCAGTTCGGCAAGATCGTCATCGACGTGCCGTAAGGGCCCGGGAAGGACGGAGCCACTCCGCCCTCCCCCGTCATGGTCGCCGAAGGGCGACCATCCACGAGTTGTAAAAGAAGCGCGTGGATGGTCGGGCCAAGCCCGACCATGACGTGAAGAGATGGAGCTGCGCCGCAGTAGCTCGTCGGTTCAACCACGCCGCGCGTCTCCGCCGTCTGCCTCCCGCGCCGGCCCGCTCATCGCGCCGACTAACCATGGGAGTCGGCGAAAACCGGCCCTCCCGTGAGCCATATCGTTCCGATATGGATCGTATCGATATTTACTATTTGCGGTATGGCTGCCCGGACCGTATCTACAGGGCACTTACTTGCACCTGCAACCATCACTCCGGCCGGCGCGGCACCGCGCCACCGGATAGGAGAGTCTCATGCCCCGCGATCCCAAGGCGACCGGCGTCGTCCAGGAGCTCGATGCCGTTCTCGACGGCTTCATGGACAACACCCGCTACTTCAACGAGCCGTACAACCTGGGCCGCGCCCAGATGTTCGTGTTCCAGCACCGCCAGAACACCCGCTACCGCAACTCGGTGCTGAAGCTCAAGGTCGCGACCAACACGCCGGACTGGGAAACGCGCCTGCGCATCATCGGCGCCTCGGCCGAGGAGATTATCGCCGACGACGAGTTCGGCGGCGGCCTGCCCCACTGGCAGATCCTCGAGAACCTCGGCGTCGAGCTCGGCCTGACGCGCGACGTGATCCGCGCCCAGAAGCCGACCAAGACGACGCAGCTCGCGTGGAACGCGTGGAACGGCCTGATGTCCGGCAGCCACTGGCTGCTCGGCCTCGTCGCCAACGTCATCGCCGAGCGCGCCAACATCTCGGGCTACGGCACGAAGGGCGGCATGATCCAGAAGCACGGCTGGTTCGGTCTCGAGCGCCAGCGCTGGAAGGAAGTCACCGGCCTGGCCGACGAGAAGCTCGGCTTCTTCAAGCTCCACGAGGCCGCCGACGAGATCCACTCCGATCTCGGCTGGAAGGCCGTCGGCGAGCACGCCGTCCGCCTCCGCATGGAGGAGGAAGTCCTCGAGGCCGCGCGCCAGAACCTCGCCGTGTGGGAGCTCTACCTCAACGGCATCGGCGACGAGGGCGACAAGCTCAACGACAAGCTGAAGGGCAAGAAGGCCGCCTAACGGCCTGACAATCCGGCCCTTTCCTCATGAACCGCGTGTGCTAGACTGAGCGTCCAGCCCACGCGGTTCTTCTTTTTTTATTCCCCGGAGGATTCAATGGTGGAAGCCAACGCCGATCTCAAGTTCCTGCTCGACCCGTACCTGGACTGGGCCAAGGGCGAAGGCGTTCCCATCGTCGATGCGCTGGGCATCGACCTGTTCGGGGTCGAGACCAAGAAGTGGGCCCGGTTCGGCCTCGACGGCGCGATCGTCCACCTCCAGGGCCGCGGCGACTTCACCTCGATGTTCGTGCTCGACCTGCCGGCCGGCGGCAAGTCGAACCAGATGCAGCACATGTTCGAGACGGTGATCTACGTCATCGACGGCAACGGCTCGACCACCATCGAGACGGCCGACGGCAAGAAGCACTCGTTCGAGTGGCAGCCGAAGAGCCTGTTCGCGCTCCCGCTCAACGCCAAGTACCAGTTCTTCAACGGCTCGGGTTCGAAGCGCGCGCGCCTCGCCGCGGTGAACGCGGCGCCGATCGCGATGAACCTCTATCACAACTACGATTTCATCTGGAACAACCCGTTCCGCTTCAAGGAGCGCGAGGGCCAGGCGACGCACTTCTCGGGCGAGGGCGAGTTCATTCCGATCCGCCCGGGCCGCAACATGTGGGTCACCAACTTCGTTCCCTCGGTCTCGGCGTTCGAGCTGAAGGAGTGGGAGGCGCGCGGCGCCGGCTCGACCAACATGAAGTTCATCCTCGCCGACGGCACGATGCACGCGCACTCGTCGGAGATGCCGGTCGGCACCTACAAGAAGGGCCATCGCCACGGCGCCGACTTCTACGTCTTCACCGTGCACGGCACCGGCTACTCGCTGCTGTGGTACGACGGCGACAAGGACTACACCCGGATCGACTGGAAGCACGGCATGGTGTTCGTGCCGCCCGACGGCATGTTCCACCAGCACTTCAACACCAACCCGACGCCGGCGCGCTACCTCGCGATCGCGCTCGGCTCGATGCGCTACCCGTTCGTCGAGTCGAAGCGCAAGCTGTTCGGCGGCGGCGTCGACACCTCGGTCGAGAAGGGCGGCAACCAGATCGAGTACGAGAACCAGGACCCGCGCATCCACGAGATCTACCTCAAGGAGCTCGCGAAGAACGGCGTCCAGTCGAAGATGGGCAAGTCCATCGACGAGACCAAGTACCACAACCTGATCAAGCAGACCGCGTAGGCTCTGCTTTCGGGAGCGAATGGAAAGGGCGCCGGTTCTTCCGGCGCCCTTTTCGTTTGCGGTGGGCGATCGCGTCAGCAACGGGTTTATTTCGTCACCCCCGCGAAGGCGGGGGTCCAGGGCAACCACTCACGGAAGAGCCGTCTCAAACGGCTCTGGATGCCCGCGTTCGCGGGCATGACGACAATTGGAAGGCCCCGCCCCTTCGCCTCCCCCGCTCCGGCGTGCTTTACTCGCTCGACAAGAAACGGCGATGGGGGAGTGCCATGCTGAGTGCCAGCTCGGGGTCACCGCGTCGTGTGCCGTTCACGTCCGTCCTGAGCGCCGCGCTGGCGCTCGCCGTTCCGTCGCTCGCCGCCGCGCAGCAGACCGACCGCTTCTACGACGGCAAGCGGGTCAGCCTCCTCGTCGGCTTCTCGGCCGGCGGCGGCTACGACGTCTACGCCCGCGCCGTCGCGCAGCACATGGCGCGCTTCCTCGGCCGCGACACGACGATCATCGTGCAGAACATGCCGGGAGCCGGATCGCTGGTCGCCGCCAACAATATCGCGAACCTCGCGCCCAAGGACGGCACCAGCTTCGCGGTGCTCAGCCGCAGCGCGCCGCTCGATCCGCTGCTCGACGGCAAGGCATCGAAATTCGATCCCCGCCAGGTCGGCTGGGTCGGCAGCCTCGGCCGCGAGGTCAACGTCACGGTGGTCTGGCACACCGTGCCGGTGAAGACGCCCGAGGACCTGCGGACGCGCGGCATGATCTCCGGCGGCACCGGCTCGGGCGGCGACAGCGTCGTCAACGTCAATCTCCTGAACCAGCTCGCCGGCGCGAAGATCAAGCTGATCATGGGCTATCCCGGGGCGAACGAGGTCAACCTCGCGATGGAGCGCGGCGAGGTCGAGGGGCGCGGCAGCCCGTCGTGGTCGAGCCTCAAGGTCGCGGTGCCGCAGTGGATCGAGACCGGCAAGATCCGCCCGATCTGGCAACTGGGCCTGAAGCGCCACGACGAGCTGCCGGAAGTGCCGCTGGTCATCGACCTCGTGACCGATCCCGAGGCGCGCCAGGTGATGGAGTTGTTCTTCGCCCGCCAGGAGATGAGCCGGCCGTTCATGGCGCCGGGCGGCCTGCCGCCGGGCCGCCTCGCACTGATGCGCCAGGCGTTCGAGAAGATGGCCGCCGACGCGCAGTTCCAGGCCTTCGCCGCCCAGCAAAGTCTCGAAGCCGATCTCGTCACCGGCGCGGAGATGGACGCGCTGATCGCGCGCGTCTATACCGCTCCCGACGCCGTGCTCGCCCGCGCCCGGGCGATCAGTACGGCGACCGCGGTCCCCTGAAACTCCCGTGATGTCCTGCCGTGCCTTCAGGAGTTGAGTCGATGCCCGAGTCCCCCGCTTCCGTCCGCTATCTCCTCGATCCCTACCTCGACTGGGCCAAGGCCCAGGGCGTGCCGATCGTCGAGGACTTCGGCATCGACATTCGCAAGGTGCCGGTGGCGCACTGGCCGCGCTACGGCATGGACGGCGCGCTGTGCCACCTCAAGGGTCGCGACGACTGGATCACGATCTTCGCGTTCGACCTCAGGCCGGGCGGCAAGTCGGAGCGGCTGCACCACGTCTACGAGGACGTGATCTACGTCATCTCGGGCCACGGCTCGACCGTGGTCGAGACCGCCGACGGCCGCAAGCACACGTTCGAGTGGGGCCCAAAGAGCCTGTTCTCGGTGCCGCTCAACTCGACCTACCAGCACTTCAACGGCTCCGGCCGCGAGCCCGCGCGCCTCGCCTGCGTCAACAACATGCCGTACGTGATGAAGCGGTTCCGCGACGAGCGCTTCATCTTCGGCAGCGACGCGCGGTTCGCCGAGCGCGAGGGCGACGCGAAATACTTCGGCGGCGACGGCGAGTTCATCGGCATCCGCCCCGGGCGTCATCAATGGGAGACGAACTTCGTCCCCGACCTGTCGTCGTTCGAGCTCAAGGCGTGGGCCGCGCGCGGCGCCGGCGGGTCCCACCTCCGCTTCATGCTCGCCGACAACACCATCGGCGCCCACACCTCGGAGATGCCGGTCGGCACCTACAAGAAGGGCCACCGCCACTTCGACGGCGTGTGCGTGTTCGCCGTCACCGGCCAGGGCTTCTCGCTGTTGTGGTACGAGGGCGATCAGGACTTCGTCCGCGTCGACTGGGAGCACGGCGTCGTCTACTGCCCGCCCGACATGATGTTCCACCAGCACTTCAACGTGTCGAACTTCCCGTCGCGCTATCTCGCGCTGCAGATGGGCACGATCCGCTATCCGCTCACCGAGGCCAAGCGCCTGATCTGGGACAAGGGCGTCGATCTCTCGGTGAAGCTCGGCGGCGCGCAGGTCGAGTACGAGGATCAGGACCCGCGCATCCACGAGATCTGGCTCAAGGAGATCGCCAAGAACGGCGTGCAGTCGAAGATGGGCAATTTCGTCGACGAATCGCGCTCTTTCCGCAACGCCTGAGCCCCCGCCGACGAGCGTTTGGCACCCAGAGTTCTCCTCAAGAGTTTGAAGACATGTCCGACGAAATCATCGCCCCCGCTCCCGCCGGCAAGTACATGGTCGACGCCTACGACAACTGGGCGCGCGCCGAAGGCGTGCCGGTCCACGAGGCGCTCGCGTTCGACCTCAACACCGTCGAGACCCGGCCGTGGGCGCGCCTCGGGATCAACGGCGCGATCTGCTACCTCACCGGCCGCGACGACTACCTGACCATTCATCTGCTCGACCTCGCGCCCGGCGCGCAGACGGAACCGCAGCGCCACATCTTCGAGGCGGTGTTCTACGTCGTGTCGGGGCGCGGCTCGACCACGGTCGAGACCTCCGACGGTGCGTCGCACACGTTCGAGTGGGGCCCGCGCAGCCTGTTCGCGGTGCCGATGAACGCGGGCTACCGGCTGTTCAATGCGTCGGGCCGGGACGGCGCGCGCATCGCCATGGTCAGCGACATGCGGTACCTGCTGCAGCTCTTCCGCAGCGAGAGCTTCCTGTTCTCGAACCCCGCGCGCTTCCCCGATCGCGAAGGCCGGCCCGACCACTACGCCGGCAAGGGCGAGTTCCTCGCCGTGCGCCCGGGGCGCCACATGTGGGAGACGAACTTCGTCCCCGACGTCGCGTCGTTCGAGCTCAAGGAATGGGCCGAGCGCGGCGCCGGCGCCTCGTCGCTCCGCTTCCTGCTCGCCGACAGCATCCTCGGCGTCCATGCCTCCGAGCTGCCGGTCGGCACGTACAAGAAGGCGCACCGCCACCTCCCCGGCTACTGCATCTTCGCCGTCACCGGCACCGGCTACACGCTGAACTGGTTCGAGGGCGACGAGGAGTTGACGCGGATCGACTGGAAGCCCGGGGTCGTCTACGCGCCGGGGCTCCAGGTCTTCCATCAGCACTTCAACACCGGGCCGACGCCCGCCCGCTACATCGCGATCCAGTACGGCAGCGTCCGCTACCCGATGGTGCGCGACAAGGTGTTCATCTACGACAAGGGCGCCGACACCAGCGTCAAGGACGGCGGCGGGCAGATCGAGTACGCCGACCAGCACCCGACGATCCACGCCCTGTTCCTCGAGGAGCTCAGGAAGACCGGTGTCGCGCCGCGCATGGACGCCTTCGTGAAGACGTGAGACCGCGCGTCGGGCTCGGCCACGATATGGTGAATGCGCGGCGGACCGGGGCGTTTGCGGACCGCGAAAAGCGGTGATAAAACGGGTCAAAATGCAATAAGCCGAGGCCGATCCGCGACGAGGTTCCTCGCCCGGGCAAGGCCGCTGCCGCGCTCACGCGCGGGCCACCCAGGAGAGGATGCCGTGCCGGAGGGCAAGTCCCCGTACCAGAGCGATCTCCATCGCAACAGGGAAAATGGGACTCTCCTCGATCCCTACCTCGACTGGGCGGAGAACGAAGGCCCACCGATCTACGAGGACTTCGGCCTCGACCTCCTCGCGCTGGAGACCAGGCCTTGGCCGCGCTACGACGCCAAGGGCGCCTTCGCCCACGTCCACGGCCGCGGCGACTTCACCTCCTGCTACGTTCTCGAAGTTGGGCCCGGCGGCAAGACCCGCCCCATCCAGCACACCTACGAGGCGTTCTTCTACGGCCTCGGGGGCCACGGCTCGACGACGGTGTGGACGCCCGACGGCGCCAAGCACACGTTCGAATGGGGCCCCAAGGCCCTCTTCTGCATCCCGCTCAACTGCAAGTATCAGATATTCAACGGCTCGGGCCGCGAGCCGGCGCGGCTCGCCTGCACCCACGACCTGCCGCTGACGATCAACCTCTTCCACAGCGAAGAGTTCGTCTTCGACAACCCGTTCGCGTTCACCGATCGCATCGGCGACCTCAAGCACTTCGACGGCGAGGGCGAGTTCACGCCGGTCCGTCCCGGTCGCCACATGTGGGAGACCAACTACGTTCCCGACCTCAGCCGCTTCGAGCTCAAGGCGTGGGACGCGCGCGGCAAGGGATCGTCGAACATCACCTTCATCCTCGCTGACGGCACGCTGCACTCCCACGTCTCGGAGATTCCCGCGGCCCGCTACAAGAAGGGCCATCGTCACGGCAACGGCATCCACATCTTCGCCGTCACCGGCCACGGCTACTCGGTGCTGTGGTGGGAGGGCGACTCCGAATACAAGGAGGTGCCGTGGCGCCACGGGGTGATGTACGCGCCGCCGCACTGGATGTTCCACCAGCACTTCAACACCGCACCCGAGCCCGCACGCTACCTCGCGATCGGCATGGGCAGCCGCCGCTACCCGTTCACGACGATCCGCCGCAAGGGCGCCGAGGGCGCCGCCGACACCTCGGTGTCGAAGGGCGGCCGCCAGATCGAATACGAGGACCAGGACCTCCGCTTCCACCGCAAGTGGCTCGACGCGATCGCCAGGACCGGCGTCACGTCGGTCATGGGCGACACCTTCGACGAGGACGCGGTGATGAAGCTCACGCCGGGGCAGATGAGCGGCCCGATCCGCAGTCCGCGCTCGCAGGGACCCGCCCCGGGCGGCACCTGACCGCGCGCTCCCGCCCTTCGCAGTCGCCGTCACACGCAACGAAAGAGTAGCCATGCCCGAAGACAAGAACATCGTCGCCTCCGATCTCAACCGCAACAAGGACAACGGCACGCTGCTGGACCCGTACCTCGACTGGGCCGAGGCGCAGGGCATCCCGATGCATCTCGACTTCGGCCACGACCTGCTGGCGCTCGAGACCAAGCCGTGGGGCTACTACGACGCGCGCGGCTGCTTCGCCCACACCCATGGTCGCGGCGACTTCATGGCCTGCTACGTGCTGGAGGTCCCGGCCGGAGGCAAGACCAAGCCGATCCACCACGTCTACGAGGCGGTGTTCTACGGCCTCAACGGTCACGGCTCGGCCGTGGTGTGGACGCCGACCGGCGAGAAGAAGACGTTCGAGTTCGGCCCGATGTCGGCGTTCGCGATTCCGCTCAACCACAGGTACCAGTTCTTCAACGGCTCGGGCACCGAGCCGCTGCGGGTGTCGTGCACCAACGACCTGCCGATGACGCTCAACCTGTTCCACAACCACGAGTTCATCTTCGAGAATCCGTTCCCGTTCCCGGAGCGCATGGGCGACAAGGGTCACTTCGACGGCGAAGGCAACTACGTCGGCGTCGGCAAGGGCACGCACATCTGGGAGACCAACTACGTTCCCGACCTGACCAACTTCGAGCTCAAGGAGCTCGAGGACCGCGGCAAGGGCTCGACGAACATGACGTTCGTGTTCGCCGACGGCACGGTCCACGCCCACACCTCCGAGATCCCGAAGGGTCGCTACAAGAAGGCGCACCGCCACGCCGCCGGCACCCACGTCCACGCCGTGACCGGCGAGGGCTACTCGCTGCTGTGGTACGTCGGCGACGACACGTTCGTCGAGATCCCGTGGCGGCACGGCATCATGTACACGCCGCCGTTCTGGATGTTCCACCAGCACTTCAACACCTCGTCGAAGCCCGCGCGCTACTTCGCGTGCAGCCTGGGCAGCCGCCGCTACCCGATTCTGGGGCTGCGCCGCCGCGGCGCCGAGGGCCTGGCCAAGCTGTCGGTGACCAAGGGCGGCCGCCAGATCGAGTACGAGGATCAGGATCCGCGGGTGCATCGCAAGTGGCTGGAAGCCATCGCGAAAACCGGCGTGAAGTCGGAGATGGGCGACATCTTCGACGAGGCGGCGATCATGAAGCTGCCGCCCGAGAAGCTCACGGGGAAGATCTACATTCCGCCGATCAAGGACAACATTTCCTGAGTTCCCCCCGTAGCTGTTGAACCCCGAAACCCCATTTCCTATGGTGACGGCCCACGCGGGCCGGGTAAGGACACCGTGAGCGAGAGCTTCAAAGAGAGATACATGCACGATCTGGATTTTGACCACGGCCACGTTTCGCCGGAACAGCAACAGGCGATGGCGGAGGTCATCTGGGCCGCCGACAACGTCGAGCTGACCACCGTCGGCATCGACGTCGGCTCCTCGACCTCGCACCTGATGTTCGCGCGCGTCCATCTGCAGCGCCTGACCACCGCGCTGTCGTCGCGCTTCGTCGTCGTCGGCCGCGAGGTGCTGTGGCGGTCGCCGATCCTTCTCACGCCGTACCTGCCCGACAACACCATCGACGTCGGCAAGCTCGCGGCGTTCTTCGACGCGGCGTTCAAGGAAGCGGGCCTGACCCGCGACAAGATCGATTCGGGCGCGGTGATCCTCACCGGCGAGGCGCTCAAGCGGAACAACGCCGAGGCGATCACCCACCTGTTCGCGGCCGAGTCCGGCAAGTTCGTCTGCGCGTCGGCGGGCCATCACATGGAATGCGCCATGGCCGGCCACGGCTCCGGCGCCACCGCCCTCTCCCGCAAGGAGAAGACGACGGTGATGAACATCGACATCGGCGGCGGCACCACGAAGTTCGCGCTGATCGAGAAGGGCCAGCTCGTCGCCACCGCGGCGGTCGAGGTCGGCGGCCGTCTCATCGCCTTCGACGAGAACAACAAGATCATCCGCCTCGAGGGCCCGGCGCTACGCCACGCCCAGAAGGCGGGCGTCGAGGTCGCGCTCGGCAAGACGCTGACCGAGGCCGAGAAGCAGAAGATCGTCGACACGATGGTCAACGTCATGCTCGAGGTGCTCGGCCAGGGCGTTCTCGAGGGCCTAGCCGAAGAGCTGATGGTCACCGAGTCCCTCCCCCACGCACCCAAGCCCGAGCTGATCACCTTCTCGGGCGGCGTCGCCGAGTTCATCTTCGAGCGCGAGGCCGCCGATCGTCAGGACCTCGGCAAGCTGCTCGGCCAGACCATCGTCAAGGCGATCAAGGACAAGCGCATCAAGGCGCGCGTCGTCGATCCCGGCCAGGGCATCCGCGCGACGGTGATCGGCGCATCGCAGTTCTCGGTGCAGGTCTCGGGCAACACGATCTCGATCTCCAACGAGGGCGTGCTGCCGATGCGCAACATCCCCGTGCTGCACCCGAACGTCGACCTCAGCGACGGCGTCGACGCCGAGCTGATCTCGAGCGAGATCAAGAAGGCGCACACCCGGTTCGACTTCACTGAGGGCGAGCAGCCGGTCGCGCTCGCGTTCCGCTGGAAGGGCGATCCGCTGCACTCGCGCCTCAAGGCGCTGGCCGACGGCATCCACATGGGGCTGCACAACACCGTGCGCCAGAAGAAGCCGCTGGTGCTGATGCTCGACGGCGACATCGCGCGCACGATCGGCGAGATCCTGCGCCGCGAGTGCGACGTCGCGGGCGACATCGTCTCCGTCGACGGCGTCCAGCTTCGCGAGTTCGACTACGTCGACATCGGCGAGATGATCCGCCCGACCAACGTCGTGCCGCTGGTGATCAAGTCGCTGCTGTTCTCCGGCCCCGGCATGGCGAAGTAGCCGCGGCGACGCGAGTGCGCGCCGCAAACGTTAACGCGGCGGCGCGGTTCGCCGTCGCCATCCGAGGCGTTTTCGAGTAGTTTCCCCGGGCCCGGCCTCGCCAGAGACCGGGCCCTTTTTTGATCCGCGGCGCGCCCGCGCCGGCCGTCGACGTCGCCAAGCCGAAGGACCCCCATGAGCAAGCTTCGCCTGACCATCGCCACCAGCGAATACGACCACACGAACGATCTCGCCTCGGGCCGCATCCAGGTCGAGGGCTGCGACATCAACTACCTCAACTTCGAGATCGAGGAGATCTTCTACCGGTTCGTGCTCAACCGCGAATGGGACGTCTCGGAGATGTCGATGGCGAAGTTCGTCGCCCAGGTGGCGGGCGACCGTCCCGACGTCGTCGGCCTGCCGATCTTCCCGTCGCGCGTGTTCCGGCTGTCGAACATCTACACGCACCGCTCGAAGGGCATCAAGGATCCGCGCGACCTCAAAGGCAAGAAGGTCGGCACGCCCGAGTGGGCGCAGACGGCGTCGGTCTACACGCGCGGCGTGCTCGTCGACGACGTCGGCCTCAAGCTGTCGGACATCGACTGGTACCAGGCGGGCGTCAACCAGCCCGGCCGCATCGAGAAGGTGAAGATCAACTACCCGGCGGGCGTGAAGGTCACCCCGGTGCCGGAGAAGTCGCTGTCCCAGATGATCGCCTCGGGCGAGCTCGACGCGATCATGTCGGCGCATCCGCCGGAGTGCTTCGAGCGCGGGCATCCCGACGTCGTGCGCCTGTACGAGAACTATCAGGAGGCGGAGCTCGCCTACTACGAGCGCACCAAGATCTTCCCGATCATGCACATCATCGCCATCCGCAAGCAGATCCTCGACGAGAACCCGTGGGTCGCCCAGAACCTGCTGACCGCGTTCACCAAGGCGCGCGACAACTCGGTGTACCGCGCGCTCGAGATGACCGCGTCGCGGTTCCCGGTGCCGTGGATCGCCGACACCGCCGAGAAGTGGAAGAAGAAGTTCGGCTCGGACTTCTTCCCCTACGGCGTCGAGCCCAACCGCCGCACCCTCGAGGCCTTCACGAAGTGGTGCTACGAGCAGGGCGTCGCCCAGCGCCACCTCAAGGTCGAGGAGATCTTCCCGAAGCAGCTCCTCGGCGCGGGCTACAAGATCTGACGCCCTCGACGCCGGACGTCGTGACGGGAAACGGCCGTGGGCGACTGCGGCCGTTTTCTTTTGTCGTCGCCGCGCACTTTCCGGCCCGGCTACGGCGTTTATAATCGCCCTTCGCAGCGTGCGCCGGACGCGTTTCATTTTCGGCGAACAGACAGTCACGAGCGGAGAGTCGAGGTTGATGGACGCCAGCACCACGCTTGCCATGCCGCGCCAGGACGTCAGGGTCCTGAGCCTCGTCTGCGGCGGACACTTCGTCAGCCATTTCTACATGATGGTGCTGCCGCCGCTGTTCCCCCTGATGCACGAGTCGCTCGGGCTCTCCTACTTCGAGCTGAGCTGGCTGCTCACGGCGCGCTACTTCTCGACCGGCGTCGCCCAGATCCCGATCGGCTTCATGGTCGACCGCTTCGGCGCCAAGGTCATGCTGGTCGCCGGTCTGCTGACGATGGTCGTCGGCTACGGCCTGTTCCCGTTCTTCTCCGACTTCTGGGCTCTGCTCGGGCTTGTCGTGCTCGGCGGCGCCGGCGACTCGGTGTTACACCCTGCCAACTACTCGATCCTCAACGGCTCTGTCGCCAAGGAGCGCCTCGGGCGCGCCTACTCCGTCCATACGTTCTCCGGCCATATCGGCTTTGCGGTCGGTCCCGCGGTGGTGCTGCCGATCGCGGTCGCGACCGACTGGCGGATCGCGATGCTGGCCGCCGCGGCGTTCGGGTTCGCGGTGATGGCGCTGCTGCTCAGCCAATGGCGCGTCATGCACGAGGACGTCTCGGCCGAGGACCGCAAGCGCAAGAAGGAGCAGGAGGCCAAGGGCGAGCCGGCGAGCGATTCGTCGGTGCTGTGGTCGAAGCCGGTGCTGCTGCTGTTCGGCTTCTTCACCATCTCGACGCTGGCCGGCAACGGCATGAGCTCGTTCTCGGTGTCGGCGCTCGTCCAGCTCGGAGTCCCGGAGGCGCTCGCCGGCCTGCCGCTGTCGGCGTTCATGCTGGCCAGCGCGTTCGCGGTGCTCGCGGGCGGCCTGGTCGCGGACCGCGACATCAAGCACGACTTGTTCGCCGCCATGGGATTCACCGCCGCCGCCGTGGTGATCTTCCTGATCGCCACCGTCTCGATGCCCTACATCCTGCTGGTGATCGCGTTCGGGTTGGCCGGGTTCTGCCTCGGCGTCATCCGCCCGGCGCGCGATCTCATGGTCCGCGACGTCGCGCCGCCCGGCGCGTCCGGCAAGGTGTTCGGCTTCGTCTTTTCCGGCCAGAACGTCGGCGGCGCGCTGGCGCCACTGATCTACGGTGCACTTGTCGATCACGCCGATCCCCACTGGGTGTTCTACGGCTCGACCACCTTCCTGCTGCTCGGCATCCTGACGGTGACCGGCGGCCGCAAGCTCATCGGGCGCTGAGCGTGATCGAGCCCCCGCCCACCCCGACCGACGTTCTGGCGTTCTGGTTCGGGGATGTGGCGGGCGACGACTTCCGGTCCCGGAAGCCGCTGTGGTTCGAGCCCGACGCGGCGTTCGACGCCGAGGTCCGCAACCGCTTCGAGGACGTCCATTTCGCCGCCGCCCGCGGCGAGCTGTCGTCGTGGCGGGCCGATCCGCGCGGTGCGCTGGCGCTGGTCATCGTGCTCGATCAGTTCCCACGCAACATGTACCGCGGCACGGCGCGGGCGTTCGCGACCGATCCGCAGGCGCTTGCCGTCGCGCGCGAGGCCATCGACCGCGGCTTCGACCGGCAGCTCGCCCCCGTCCTGCGGCTGTTCCTCTACCTGCCGTTCGAGCATTCGGAGTCGCTCGCCGACCAGGACCGGTCGGTCGCGCTGTTCGCGGAGCTCGGGGATGCGGAGACGCTCGACTACGCGCGGCGCCACCGCGAGATCATCGCCCGGTTCGGACGCTTTCCCCATCGCAACGCGGTTCTGGGACGCGCCTCGACGGCCGAGGAGGTCGCGTTCCTGAAGGAGCCGGGCTCGTCGTTCTGACGATCCGGGCGCGTCGTTCTGACGATCAGAGCCAGCGGCGGTGCTTGAAGTAGAGGTACGGCAGCACCGCCGACACCACCATCAGCACGAGCGCGAGGGGATATCCCCAGCGCCAGCCGAGCTCGGGCATGAGCTCGAAGTTCATGCCGTAGATGCTGGCGATCAGCGTCGGCGGCAGGAACACGACGGCCGCCACCGAGAAGATCTTGATGATGTCGGTCTGGGCGATGTTCAGCATGCCGAGCGTGGCGTCGAGCAGGAAGTTCACCTTGTTCGACAGGAATGTCGCGTGGTCGGCGAGCGACTGCACGTCGCGCGACAGCGTGGCGATGCGCGGAATCGCCTCGCGCAGCGCCGGGGTCTCGGTCTTGGTCGTGACGAACGTCAGCATGCGGCTCAGCGACACCAGGCTCTCGCGGCTCTTCGAGATGAGATCGCCGTCGCGGCCGATGCGCTGGATGATGTCGTTGAAGTCGGGCGGCTCGGCGTTCTCGGCCTTGCCCGACGCGAACACGTCGTGGGACAGGCGGTCGACGTCGCCGCCCACCAGCTCGAGGATGTCGGCGATGCGGTCGACCACCGCGTCGAGCAGGCCGACCAGCACCATCTCGCCGGATGCCCGCAGCACCATCTGGCGCTGGGCGCGCTGGGCGAAGGTGGTGAAGGGCTGGGGCTCGGTGTAGCGCAGTGTCACCAGACAGTCGCCGGCGAGGATGAAGGTGATCGCCGCGGCTTCCGGCATCTCGGTCTCGGCCCGCGTGATGACCGTCGCCGTCATGTAGGTGCCGTCGCCTTCCTGGTAGAGGCGGCTCGAGACCTCGATCTCGCGCATCTCCTCGCGCGTCGGCATCTCGATGCCGAGCGCGCGCTCGACGGCCCGCGCCTCTTCCGCCGTCGGCCTCAGCAGGTCGATCCAGACGACCTCGTCCGATATCTCGCCGGTTTCGACGAGGTCCGTCGCCGAGACCGCTCCTTCGCTGCGCGTGTAGACCAGAATCATGCCACGCCTCCGGCGCACCCGGCCGTATGTCCGGCCGTTGTGCCCGGCCTGTATAGCCCGGCCCGCGCGGGGAACGGAAGCGCCGATTCGCTATTCGCCGACGAGTTGCTCGACGCGCGCCGACGCGGGTCCGGGGTCGGCCAGAAGCTCGCTGAGCCGCGACAGCAGACGACGGAGATCGTCGGCGAGCGTCCACGGCGGATTGACAAGTAACAGCCCGCAGCCGTTGAGGCGCTCCGGATCGGATGCCGGACGGACGAGGAACTCGGCGGTCACGACGCGGCGGACTCCCGACGCGACGACGGCGTCGTGGAACGCGCGGACCGAGCCCTCGTCCTTGATCGGATACCAGAACGCGAAGATTCCCTGCGCCCACCGTCGCCGCGCCTCGGCGAGGCCCTTCGCCATCCGGGCGAACTCGTCGGTGACCTCGAACGGCGGATCGACGAGCACGAGCCCGCGGCGCTCGGGCGGGGGCAGGAACGCCTTCAGCGCCTGATAGCCGTCCATCCGCTTCACCTGGACCTGCGCGTCGCCGGCGAATTCGCGCTGCAGCGCCTGCGCATCGACCGGATGCAGCTCGACCGCGATCAGCCGGTCGTCGGGGCGCATGAGGATGCGCGCCAGCCGCGGCGATCCCGGATACCAGCGCAGCGTCCCGACACCGGCGCGGTTCATGCGGCGGATCGCGGCGAGATACCCCGCGAGCTCGGGCGGCAGGCCGGGACGGCCCCACAGCCGGCCGATGCCGTTGCGCCATTCGCCGGTCTTCTCGGCCGCCTCGGCGAGCAGGTCGTAGCGTCCCTGCCCGGCGTGGGTGTCGAGGACGCAAAAGGGCTTGTCCTTGGTTTTCAGGTGGTCGAGGATCAGCGCCACCGCGGCATGCTTCACGACGTCGGCGAAGTTCCCCGCGTGATAGGCGTGCCGATAATTCATTGATCGAGTGAGCGGCGAGTGGAGGCGACGATGAGGACGGAGCGCAGTATAGCCCCTCTCTGCCGCCGCGACGGAAGCCGATGCGCCGCCCCGAGATGACGCTGCGCCGTCGTATCCAGTCCCTCCTCGTCATTGCCGCGGCGTTCGCCTGCGGCAGCGCGCTGATGTTCGGCGCGTGGTGGCTGTACGGCCGCCCGCAGCCGCTGCCGGCGGCGCCACTCGGTGGCCTCGTGGACGGCCGCTTCGCCTGCCTCTCCTACGCGCCGTACCGCGACGGACAGTCGCCGTTCGACGTGAACTTCGTCGTGCCGCCGGCGCAGATCGAGGAGGACCTGACGATCCTCGCCGCGCACACCGCCTGCGTGCGCACCTACTCGACCGACCAGGGTCTCGCCGAGGTGGTGCCGGCGGCCGCCCGACACAACCTGAAAGTGATGCTCGGCGCCTGGATCGGCAGCGACCGCGAGAAGAGCGCGCGCGAGGCCGAATCGGTGATCGCGCTCGCCAACCGCTACCCCGACACCGTCGCGGCGGTGATCGTCGGCAACGAGGTCCTGCTGCGACGCGACGAGACGCCGGAGCGCCTCGCCGCCTACATCCGCCAGGTGAAGTCCGCGGTGCGTGTGCCCGTGACCTATGCCGACGTATGGGAATTCTGGCTGCGCAACCGCGCGCTCGCCGACGAGGTCGACTTCGTCACCGTGCACATGCTGCCCTACTGGGAGGATCAACCCATCGCGGTGCCGGGCGCGCTCCGCCACGTCGGCGACGTGCTGAAGCGGGTGCAGGAGTCGTTCCCCGGCAAGAAGCTGTTCGTCGGCGAGATCGGCTGGCCGAGTCTCGGACGAATGCGCGAGGACGCGCGGCCGAGTCCGTCCGACCAGACCCGGTTCCTGCGCGAGTTCGTCGCCATGAGCCAGCAGATCGGCGTCGGCTACAACTTCATCGAGGCGTTCGACCAATCGTGGAAGCGGCAGTCCGAGGGCACCGTCGGCGGCCACTGGGGGCTGTACGACGCGAGCCGCAGGTCGAAGGTGGAGCTCGCCGGGCCGGTCAGCGACGATCCGCAGTGGCGCAACCATTGGTGGATCGGCGCCGGTCTCGGCGTCCTCGTCCTCTTCGCCGGCATGTACGGTCGGCGGCGCCTTCCCCTGCCGTCCGGCTGGACCGCGGGCGCGGCGCTGCTCGGGGCCGTCGCCGGCGCGGGGCTCGAAGCGCACGCGATCTACATCGCCGAGACCGCGCGCACGCCGTTCGACTGGACCGGCCTCTCGATCGGCTTCGGCCTCTCGGCCATCGTCGCCGCGCTCGCCGTCCGCGCCCTGATCGAGCGCGGCGATCATGGCGCGATCACGCTTCGCGCGCCGATCGAGGACGTGCTCGACGCGATCGCGGCGCGGCGCTTCGTCCCCTCGCGCGGATTCGTCACCGCCACCGTCGAGGCTGTGCTCCTCGCCTTCGCGCTCGCGGCCGCGCTGGCGATCCTGACCGACGGCCGCTACCGCGATTTTCCGACCTTCGTCTATTTCGTTCCGGCGCTGTCGTTCGCGGCGCTATGGATCGCCGGCGATCGCGTGCCGGCCGACGGCAACCGGCCGGCGCACGTCGCCGCGGTCGCGCTGGCCGTCGCCGCGGTCGCCATCGTCGTCAACGAAAGCCTGCGCAACACCCAGGCGCTCGCCTGGGCGGCAACGGCGTTGGCGCTGTCGGCGCCGCGGGTCCTCGATCTCGCGCGGACGATTCAGACGCGCTCGCGGGCCAGCGTCGCAAGCCCGAGCACGAGCCCGACCGACGCGGGCCCCGCGTTGTAGAGCGCAACTCCGATGGCGCCCAGGATCACCGCCGCGGCCGCGACGGCCTGACGCTCGGGACGCATGAGCGCGTAAAGGCCGCACACGACGGTCACGACGCCGGGCACCCACCAGTCGATGACCATGATCAGGATCTGCCGCGGCCAGCACCACGCCGGCAGCGCGGTGTCGTCGCCGCAGACCCTCCGAAAGTACTCCAGCTCGACGACGCCATAGCGAACCAGCGCCGACACCGCCGCCGCGATCGCCGCCCAGACGAGAGCGTGGAGCAGCGGCGCTCCCATCCATTTGCGCAACGCAACGACTGTCATCGGCTTAACACTCGCGAGAACGCCCGCACATAAGTTAGGGGCTTAACGACGGTACGCACTCGGACGCTTCGGGACAAGTCCACGGTTCCCCACCGCCAGCGCGGGGAGTATAGACTCCGGACGAGCAGGGTCGAGCCACAACGCGCCGCATCAGTCGCGCCCCCGACCGCTCTTGAAGCGATACTCCCGCGTCACATGACACGTTTCCTCGTCCTCCTCTTCGCCGTCGTCTTCGCCAGCGCGCAGGCTCTGGCCCAGGATCGCTCGCGCTGGCCGCAATACCTGACGTTGGGCACCGCGTCGATCGGCGGCACGTTTGCGGTGTACGGAAACGGCGTGGCCACGGTCATCCGCGACGGTGCCGGGATTCCCGTGCAGGCCCAGAACACGCAAGGACCGTCGCAGAACCTCGTGCTCGTTCAGACCGGCCAGATCGACATCGGGATGACGACGCTCGGGCCGGCATGGGAGGCATGGAGCGGCGAGCTCGAGATCAATAAAGGCGTTCGCCACCGCGACATCCGCGCGCTGTTCCCGATGTACGAAGCGCCGTTCCAGATCATCGCGCTGCAGAAGAGCGGCATCTCGTCGCTCCATGACCTCGACAGCAAGACCGTGGGCATCGGACCGGCGACCGCCACCGGGGCGACATACTTCCCGCGCTGGTTCTCCGAGTTCGGCATCCGCGTCTCGACACGCACCGGCCAGTACATGGATCTCGCAGGCGATCTCATCAGCGGCCGTCTTGATGCCGTGACGTTCGCCGGCGGCATACCGAACCCGTCCATCGTCGAGGTCGAGGCGATGCAGCCGATCAACATCTTCAGCTTCAGCGACGACGAGCGCGCCAAGCTGCTTGCATCGAACCCGTTCCTGAGCCCTCTCACCGTCCCGGCGGGGATCTACCATTCGCTGACCGCGCCGCAGACCACTGTCGCGATGTGGAGCTTCGTCATCGCCAACAAGGCGATGCCGAACAGTCTTGCCTACGCGATCGTCAAGGCCGTGCTCGAGAAGCAGCGCGACCTGATGGCGGTCCATGCGTCCGCGAAGGAGACGACTGCCGCGAACATCGTCAACGATCGGTTCCTCTGGCTCCATCCCGGGGCGATCCGGTACTACCGCGAGGCCGGCATCGCGATTCCCGCCCAGCTCATTCCGCCGGTGAACAGCGGGGATTAGCAGCACCGCGCGCCAAACTCGCCCTCGTCCGTCAGGGCGTCGCCGTCCAGAAGAACGTCAGCTCGTGCTTGTTGTGGTGGAGGTGCGCGAGCGAGCCCCCGGGGATCGCCGCGAACCGGCGCTGCGCGTCGAAATCCGTGGCGCCCTGGAACTTCACCGTCGCCACGATGCGGCGGCAGGCGCGGGCCTCGATCCACGCGGTGACGAGTCGATAGAGACGCTCGGGATAGCAGATCACGTCGGAGAACAGCCAGTCGGTCGGGCCGATGTCGGACGGCGACAGCGCGAAGGCGCTGGCTGACTTGGTGCGCACATTGGGCAACGCCGCGATGGACGGCGCGAGCGGCGCCTTGTCGACGCTCAGCACCTCGGCGCCGAGGCGCGCCAGCACCCACGTCCAGCCGCCGGGACTCGCGCCGAGGTCGATGCAGCGGTCGCCCGGTCCGGGATGCTCGCCGAGCCGCGTCAGCGCCTCCCACAGCTTCAGGTACGCGCGGTTCGGCGGCCCCGCCTTGTCCTCGACGAAGCGCGGTTCGCCGTTCGGGAACGCACTCGTGCAACGCGGGGAGGCGATCATCGTCTCGGCGTCGAGCAGCGTCCATGAGCCGAGCGGCGACGTCGGCGCCGCGGCCGGGAACACAAGCGGCTTCGCGCTCACCTTCGGCAGCCGCTCCTCGATCAGCGCCGCCCGGCGGTGGAGCGCCGCGGAGTAGCGGACCCAGTTGCGCTGCATCGCCCGCAGCCGCTGCGCGCCGTCGGCGATCGAGCGGATCGGGATGCGCAGCGGATCGAGCCAGATGTTCGCCGCCCACGCGCAGGGAATGAACGCGCCCGGGGCGAACAGCAGCCGGCCCACGCGCAGCGTCACGCCGCGGCCGGCGCCGGCCAGCTCCTGCTCGAGCTCGGCCTCGAAGCCCTCGGCCGCAAGGTAGCCGATCGCGCCAAGCGCCTCGGGCGCCCCGGGCGCCCCGGCTGCCAATGTGTCGTCGCTCGCCAAATGGGAAACTCGTCGTTACGCGTTACGGCAGGATCTCGATCGGCGTGCCGTCGCGCACCAGGGTCCAGATCTCGCGCATCGCGGCATTGGACACCGCGATGCAGCCGTCGGTCCAGTCGCCGGTCACGGGCCGGTGCGGCGGGTTCGGCATGCCGTGGATCTCGATGTCGCCTCCGGGCGTGACGCCGAGCCGCGCCGCCTCGGCGCGGTCCTTCTCGTCGGGATACGAGATCAGCAGCGCCAGATAGTAGTGGCTTCGCGGATTGCGCCCGGAAATCGTGTAGAGGCCCTCCGGCGTGCGACCGTCGTATTCCCACCGCTTGTGACCCTCGGGCCGGGAGCCGAGCGCGATGCGGTAGCTCTTGACGATCCAGCCGTCGCGCAGGAGCTGCATCTCGCGCGCGCTCTTGAAGACGACGATGCGGTCGACCGGCGCGGCGGCCGGCGCCGGGAGCGCGACCGACGTCTTCGTCCCGGCGGCGAGCGCCGGAGCGATCAGCAGAACCAACCAAAGCGTAAGCGTCAGCAGATGCCGCACGGCACGTCTCCACCCGGGGCCATTGTGCCGCTTCGCTCGGCTGGCGTCGAGCGCGTCAGGACGCCCCGACCAGCTCCGGCGCAGCTCCGCCCTGGTCGACGACGGCGGGCAGCCGCACCGTCACGATGGTTCCGGCCCCGGGATAGCTCTCGACCCGGAGCCCGCCCAGGTGCAGCTCGATCACCTTCCGCGCCAGCGCAAGGCCGAGCCCCGCCCCAACGCCGCGGGAGCGTCCCGACGGCGTATCGTCGCCGGCCGGTTCGGAATCGCCGATGCCGCTGTCGGCGATGCGGACGACGACGCTGCCGTCAGCGTCCTCCGATACGGTGACCGCGACCGTGCCGCCGCTGCGCGTCGCGCGGATCGAGATCGTCAGCACGCTCGCGAGCGCCTTGCCGAGCCGTTCCGGATCGCATCGCACCGTCGGCAGCGCATCGGGCGTATCCACCGTCAGCGCGATGCCGCCGTCCTCGGCGAGGTCGTCGAGCGGCGCGGCGACCGAGCGGACCAGCTCCGCGAGATTGCAGGGCTCCTCCCGGAGCACGATCGTGCCGGTGTCGATCTGCACGTAATCGAGGATGCCGGTCACCAGCGTGAGCAGGTGCCGCCCCGACCGGTTGATGTTGCGGGCGTAGGTGGTGAAGGTGGTGTCGGCCATGGCACGGCTGCGCGGTCCCGACAGGAGATCCGAGAAGCCGACGATCGCGTTCAGCGACGTCCGCAGCTCGAGGCCGACCCTCGCGAGGAAATCGCTCTTGGCGCGGTTCGCCGTCTCGGCCCGCTCGCGCCGCGCCATCAGCTCCTGCTGCAGGCGCTCGTACGCCGCGACCGCCGTCGCCGTGCGCGCCATCACGCGGTTGAGCGCATCGGCGAGCGAGCCGAACTCGTCGCGGCGGTCGACGACCGCCGGCTTCGCGAAGTCGCCCGACGCGATGCGCGCGGCGGCGTCGGTCAGCGCCTTCAGCGGCCGCACCAGCCAGGCGCTGAACGCGGTCGCGGCCAGGCCGCCGAGCAACAGCAGCACGGCGCCGACGGCGAGCAACATGGGGAACCCGACCACCGCCTGATTGCGGCAGGGCCCCCGCACCAGCACGTATCCCGCGAGGCCGTGCTCGTCGGTGGCAATCGGCGCGGCCGCGGTGACGACGCCCCCGTCGACCAGAGCGACGCCCTTGCGCTCGACCATCGCCCGCATCAGCGCCGCCTCGGACATCGAGGGTACGCGGTGCGCGCCGGTCACGTCCTCGGCGAGCACCTTGCCGTCGCGGTCGAACACGTAGACGTCGTCGACCTCGGCGCTGAGCGCGACGGCGCGGGCGATCGCGACGAGGTCGACGGCGTTGTCGGCGTCCATCTGTCCGGCGACCGTCGCGGCGAGACCCTCGGCGAGGCCGGTGAGCGTCTCCGCCGCCGCGCGGCGGGTGCGCGTGGTCTCGACCGTCGCGTCCACCGCGAGGCTGCTCGCGACGAACAGCACGACCAGCGCGCAGGTGAACGCCAGCACTTTTCCCCGCACGCCGACGATCAACGTGCCCGCGTCCGCTCGCACGCGGTCGCGGATGAGCCCGCGCAGACGCGCGCGGATGTCGGCGATCGTCATCGACGGCGCGCGAACAAAGCGGAGGCGCGGCGACGCCTGCGGTCCGTGTCGAGAATACGCAAGATGGTAAGCCCCCTAACGCGGCCTGCCCCTCCGCAAGCCCAGCCGGACAGCTAGCATCCGGCGCCGGTGCGCCGGTCTCACAACTGCGTTAGACGGCTCTCACTTTAGCGTTAGCGCCGAGGCACGGCTCGTTAACCCTACCGCCGACTCGGTCGGGAAAACGCCTATCGCAGCGCGTTGGCAATGAGATACGCGCCGATCACCGCGGGCGTGACCTTGATCGCGATGTCCTCTTCGCCCGCCAGGGCTTTCTTCACCATCAGGTGATTTTCGACGTTCGCGGTCTTCACCTTGATGATGCCGCGCTCGTCCTTGAGCCGAGGATACAGCCTGGGGTCGACGATCTTCTCGCGCGCGCCGAGGCGCTCGATGGCGCGGTCCTCGTCGATGTCGACGTCGGTCGCCTCCTTGGCGAGCAGCTTCCAGTCGCGCTCGCCCGCGCACGCGTCGTCGTTCAGAGCCTTCACCGCGGCCTCAGCGCTCTCGGGCGCCACGCCGATCTTGTACAAGTGCTTCGTGACCCCGACCTCCGCTCCCCACTTCTGGAGCGCCGAGCTCCTGGCCACGTAGACGACGGGCATTCCGGTCTCCCCTTTTGGGCGCGGTTCGCGCCGTGATCGGGCGCGGTTCGCGCCGTGCGGATTATCCGCACGGACGACGCGGCGGTCAAAGCGGGAACGCCGTTGCGCGCCAAACGCGATCTGCTAGCTTCGTCGCCGGGAGTTCCGTTCCATGCTCACGACCTTCACTCCGCTCGCCGGGCTGATCGGTGGCGTCCTCATCGGACTCGCCGCCGTCGCGCTGATGGCCGGCATCGGTCGCATCGCCGGCGTCAGCGGCATCATCGCCGGTCTCATCGATCCGTTCCCGCGCGATCGCGTGTGGCGCGCGCTGTTCATCGCCGGCCTGATCGGCGGCGCGGGCATCGTGCGGCTGACCGGATGGGCGCAGACGCCGGTGGTCACTGCGAGCTGGCCGGTGCTCGTCATCGCCGGGCTGCTGGTCGGCTTCGGCACCCGCGTCGGCGGCGGCTGCACCAGCGGCCACGGCGTGTGCGGTCTCGCCCGGTTCTCGCCGCGCTCCATCGTCGCGACCGTCGTGTTCGTGACGGTGGCGATCGTCACCGTCTATCTCCGCCGTCACGTCTTCGGGTGATCCTCATGGAGCGACTCGCGTCTCCATTCGTCGCGCTCGCCGCCGGTCTCCTGTTCGGCGCCGGTCTCGCGGTGTCGGGCATGGTGAACCCGGCCAAGGTGCTGTCGTTCCTCGACGTCGCCACGATCCGCACCGGCGAGTGGGACGCGACGCTCATCTTCGTCCTCGGCGGCGCGGTCGCCGTCACCATCCTCGGCTACGGCTGGGCGATGCAGCGGCCGGGCCCCTACTTCGCCGAAGCGTTCCTGGTGTCGTCGGCCAAGGACATCGACATGCGTCTGATCGGGGGCGCCGCCGCCTTCGGCCTCGGCTGGGGACTGGTCGGCTTCTGCCCCGGGCCCGCCCTCGCCGCGCTGGTGTGGCCGATGGCGGAACCGGCGCTGTTCGCCGCCGCCATGGTCGCCGGGCTGTGGCTCGGCGAGCGATTCGCCCACTGATTCCGGGGCTTTGCGGGGCAACGCCCGGTATTTCCTTGACTTTCGGGCGATCTGGCCCCACATACCTCGCGACCGCAAGGCGGTCACAGGTGGCAGAGGTCGCGTAACCGGCGCCGACAAGGCGTCCGTCCTGCCGAATCACCTTCCCTAATCCGGAACAGCCCAGGTAACGCGGGGTCTTTTCCACCCGCGAACCCGCGTGCGAGCCGCTTCGGCCGCTCCCGCGAACGCGACTGTTTGCAGAAAGAAACCTAGTGAACTCTTTTAACGATCTCGGCCTGTCCGCGCCGATTCTGAAGGCGCTCGTCGACGAGAAGTACGAGACCCCCACCCCGATCCAGGCCCAGGCGATCCCCCATGTCCTCGCCGGACACGATCTCCTCGGCATCGCCCAGACCGGCACCGGCAAGACGGCGGCGTTCGCGCTGCCGATCCTCAACCGCCTCGCCGCCGATCCGAAGCCGACGCCGCGCCGCTCCTGCCGCGCGCTGATCCTGAGCCCGACCCGCGAGCTCGCGAGCCAGATCGCCGACAGCTTCAAGGCCTACGGCCGCCATCTCCGCCTCAGCGTCGCCGTCGTGTTCGGCGGCGTCTCGCCGCGCGCGCAGATCCAGAGCCTCGCCCGCGGCGTCGACATCCTCGTCGCCACGCCGGGACGGCTGATGGATCACGCCGGCACCGGCGCCGTCACCCTCGACAAGGTCGAGCTGTTCGTCCTCGACGAGGCCGACCAGATGCTCGACCTCGGCTTCATCCACGCCATCCGCAAGCTCGTGCGCATGCTGCCCGCGCAGCGCCAGAACCTGTTCTTCTCGGCGACGATGCCGAAGGAGATCGGCCAGCTCGCCGGCGAGCTGCTCAAGGACCCGGTGCGCGTCGCGGTGACGCCGGTGGCGACGCCGGTCGAGACCATCGACCAGAGCGTGATCTTCGTCGACACGCCGCAGAAGCGCGGACTGCTCGCCGAAATCCTCGGCGACGCATCGATGGGCCGCACGCTGGTGTTCACCCGCACCAAGCACGGCGCCGACCGCGTCGTCCGCCATCTTGACTCGAGCGGAATCGGCTCGGCGGCGATCCACGGCAACAAGAGCCAGAGCCAGCGCGAGCGTGCGCTCGGCGCGTTCCGCGAGGGACGCACCAAGGTTCTGATCGCGACCGACATCGCCGCGCGCGGCATCGACGTCGACGGCGTGACCCACGTCATCAACTTCGATCTGCCGAACATCCCCGAGAGCTACGTCCACCGCATCGGCCGCACCGCGCGCGCCGGCGCGAGCGGCGTCGCGATCTCGTTCTGCGACGCCGAGGAGCGCGCCTATCTCCGCGACATCGAGAAGTTGATCCGCCGCCAGATCCCCGCGACCGATCGCCGCGTTCCCGGTGCCGCGCAGTCGGCACCGCAGGACGGCGAGCAGCCGAAGCGCCACGGCCAGGGTCGTGGTCAGGGCCAGCGCCACAACGGGCACGGGCGGGGCAACGGTCGCGGCCACGGCCAGGGCGGCCGCAACGGCGACCGTCGCAACGGTCACGGCCATCACGACGGCCATCAAAATGGCGAGAGCCGCCATGGCGAGAGCCGGCACGCCGAAGGTCGCCACGCCGAAAGCCGCGACCGTGATGATCGTCCCGGCGAACATCGTCCCGGCGAACATCGTCACGCTCAGCAACACGGCGCGCGCCATGAGCAGCGCAACGACCAGCGCCAGGACCGTGGCCATGGCCACGCGCGGCCGCAGGCGAACGGTGCGGGACAGCACGAGCGCCGCGGCAACAGCAACGGCAACGGCGGCGCTCCCGCCTACAGCCGGCCGGCGAACCCGCTCCAGCCGGGCAGCAAGTCGCGCGGCTTCCGCCGCGGCGGCGCGCCGCGCCGGATGGGCGTCTGACGCACGGGAGCGGCGCGGCGGCGTCTGTCGCCGCGCCGCCGTCCCGCACCGATAGGTCCGGTTAGGTCCTATCGGGGCCTCGCGGCGCGAATGGCCGCCCCGCGCTCAAGCGAGTCGCTTTTGGGCCGCGTTTGCGCCATATAGAGGGGCCGACCGCGGCCGGAGACAGCCCGCCCGCGCGCTCGGTCCAAATTAACGCTTGGAATGGGCCCGAAGGGGCTTCAGCCCGCTCAAACGCTGGTTAGAACGGCTATTGCGATGACCTTGCCCGAAGCACAGGGACTGTACGACCCCCGCTACGAACACGACGCCTGCGGCGTCGGCTTCGTCGTCAACTTCAAGGGCGAGAAGTCCCACGACATCATCCGCCGTGGCCTGCAGATCCTGGTCAACCTGGATCACCGCGGCGCGGTCGGCGCCGACCCGCTGGTCGGCGACGGCGCGGGCTGCCTGATCCAGATCCCGGACGCGCTGCTGCGCGACTGGGCGGACAAGGCCGGCCTCAAGCTGCCGCAGCCGGGCAACTACGCCGTGGCGATGTGCTTCCTGCCGCGCGACGAGAAGACGCGCGACGCGGCGATCAAGCATTTCGAGCACTTCGTCAAGACCGAGGGGCAGACCCTGCTCGGCTGGCGCGACGTGCCGACCGACGTCACCGGCCTCGGCGCGCGCGTCATCGAGACGATGCCGGTGATCCGCCAGGCGATCGTCGTCAAGAACGCGAAGCTCAAGGACCAGCAGTCCTTCGAGCGCAAGATCCTCGCCATCCGCAAGCAGACGCTGAACAGCCTCGCCGCCGTCGCGGTGAAGAAGAAGCTGCCGACGATCACCGAGTTTTACATGCCGTCGTTCTCGACGCGCACGGTGGTCTACAAGGGCCTGCTGCTCGCGCCGCAGGTCGAGAGCTTCTACAAGGACCTGCAGAACCCGCTGACGGTTTCGGCGCTCACGCTCGTCCACCAGCGGTTCTCGACCAATACCTTCCCGTCGTGGCGGCTCGCGCACCCGTACCGCTTCCTCGCCCACAACGGCGAGATCAACACGGTGCGCGGCAACGTCAACTGGATGGCGGCGCGCCGCGGCTCGATGGCGTCCGACCTCCTGGGTCCGGACCTCGACAAGATGTGGCCGCTGATCCCCCACGGCCAGTCGGACACCGCGTGCATCGACAACGCGCTCGAGCTCCTCGTCGCCGGCGGCTACTCGCTCGCTCATGCGATGATGATGCTGATCCCGGAAGCCTGGGCCGGCAATCCGCTGATGGATCCGAAGCGCCGCGCGTTCTACGAGTACCACGCCGCGCTGATGGAGCCGTGGGACGGCCCCGCCGCGATCGCCTTCACCGACGGCCGCCAGATCGGCGCGACGCTCGACCGCAACGGCCTGCGGCCGGCGCGCTACGTCGTCACCGACGACGAGGTGATCCTCGCCTCGGAGGCCGGCGTGCTGCCGGTCGACGAGTCGAAGATCGTCCGCAAGTGGCGCCTGCAACCCGGCAAGATGCTGCTGATCGACCTCGAGGAAGGCCGCATCATCAGCGACGACGAGATCAAGTCGAAGCTCGCCGACGAGCATCCGTACGAGGAGTGGCTGCGCGCGACCCAGTGCAAGCTCGAGGAGCTGCCGGAGCCGCCGGAATCGAACGGCGTCGTGCTGCGCGCCAACGACCCCTCGACGCTGCTGCGCCGCCAGCAGGCGTTCGGCTACACCCAGGAAGACCTCAACTTCTTCCTCGAGCCGATGGCCAAGGACGCCGACGACCCGGTCGGCTCGATGGGCACCGACACGCCGATCGCCGTGCTCTCGGCGAAGCCGAAGCTGCTCTACAACTACTTCAAGCAGAACTTCGCCCAGGTGACGAACCCGCCGATCGATCCGATCCGCGAGGAGCTCGTCATGTCGCTGGTCTCGATGATCGGGCCGCGGCCGAATCTGCTCGGCCACCATGCCGGCACGCATTTCCGGCTCGAAGTGGCGCTGCCGATCCTCACCAACGCCGACCTCGAGAAGATCCGCTCGATCGAGTCGCTGGCCAACGGCGCGTTCCGCACCTACGCGATCGACGCAACCTGGCCCGTGACCGAGGGCGCCGAAGGACTCGAGCGCGCGGTCGAGCGCATCTGCCGCGAGGCGACCGATGCCGTGCTCGACGGCAACAACATCCTGATCCTGTCCGACCGCGAGGCGTCGTCGGAGCGCGTGCCCGTGCCGTCGCTGCTCGCGACCGCCGCCGTGCACCATCACCTGATCCGTCAGGGCCTGCGCACCCGCACCGGACTCGTCGTCGAGACCGGCGAGGCGCGCGAGGTGCACCACTTCTGCGTGCTGGCCGGCTACGGCGCCGAGGCGATCAATCCGTATCTCGCCTTCGAGACCCTCGAGCAGATCCGCCAGCGCAACGCGCTGACGCTGAAGCCCTACGAGGTCCAGAAGAACTATTTGAAGGCCATCGGCAAGGGCATGCTCAAGGTCATGTCCAAGATGGGCATCTCGACCTACCAGTCGTACTGCGGCGCGCAGATCTTCGACGCCGTCGGCCTGTCGTCGAAGTTCGTCGAGAAGTACTTCAGCGGCACGGCGAGCCGCATCGAGGGCGCCGACATCCGCGAGGTCGCCGAGGAAGCGCTGATCCGCCACCGCAACGCCTACGGCGACAACCCGATCTACCGCAACATGCTCGACGTCGGCGGCGACTACGCGTTCCGCCTGCGCGGCGAGGATCACGCGTGGACGCCGGAGTCGGTCGCCAAGCTGCAGCATGCCGTGCGCGGCAACTCGCGCGACGACTACCGCGCGTTCGCCCAGGCGATCAACGACCAGAGCGAGCGCCTGCTGACCATCCGCGGCCTGTTCGAGCTCAAGAACGCCGACAAGGCGATTCCGCTCGACGAAGTCGAGCCGGCCAAGGAGATCGTCAAGCGCTTCTCCACCGGCGCGATGAGCTTCGGCTCGATCTCGCGCGAGGCGCACACCACGCTCGCGATCGCCATGAACCGCATCGGCGGCCGGTCGAACACCGGCGAGGGCGGCGAGGAAACCGACCGCTTCAAGCCGCTGCCGAACGGCGATTCCATGCGCTCGGCCATCAAGCAGGTCGCCTCGGGCCGGTTCGGCGTGACCACCGAGTACCTGGTCAACGCCGACGACATCCAGATCAAGATGGCGCAGGGCGCGAAGCCCGGCGAGGGCGGCCAGTTGCCCGGCCACAAGGTCGACAAGAACATCGCCAAGGTCCGGCACTCGACGCCGGGCGTCGGCCTGATCTCGCCGCCGCCGCACCACGACATCTATTCGATCGAGGATCTGGCCCAACTCATCCACGACCTGAAGAACGTCAACCCGCAGGCGCGCATCTCGGTGAAGCTCGTCTCCGAGGTCGGCGTCGGCACGGTCGCGGCGGGCGTCGCCAAGGCGCGCGCCGACCACGTGACGATCTCGGGCTTCGAGGGCGGCACCGGCGCGAGCCCGCTGACCTCCCTCACCCACGCCGGCTCGCCGTGGGAGATCGGCCTTGCCGAGACCCAGCAGACGCTGGTGCTCAACGGCCTGCGCGGCCGCATCGCGGTGCAGGTCGACGGCGGCCTGCGCACCGGCCGCGACGTCGTCGTCGGCGCGCTGCTCGGAGCCGACGAGTTCGGCTTCGCGACGGCGCCCTTGATCGCCGCCGGCTGCATCATGATGCGCAAGTGCCACCTCAACACCTGCCCGGTCGGCGTCGCCACCCAGGACCCGGTGCTGCGCAAGCGCTTCACCGGCCAGCCCGAGCACGTCATCAACTACTTCTTCTTCGTCGCCGAGGAAGTGCGCGAGCTGATGGCGCAGATGGGCTTCCGCACCATCGACGAGATGATCGGCCGCGTCGATCGCCTCGACATGCGCCGCGCGCTCAAGCACTGGAAGGCGAAGGGCGTCGACCTCGGCCGCATCCTCTATCAGGCTCCGGCCAAGGACGTCGCGATCTACCGCTGCGAGCTGCAGAACCACGGCATCGAGAAGGCGCTCGACAACGAGCTGATCGCCGCGGCGAAGCCCGCCCTCGACAAGGGCGAGCCGGTGAAGATCGAGCGCGCGGTCAACAACGTGAACCGCACCGTCGGCGCGATGCTGTCGGGCGAGGTCGCCAAGCGCTACGGCCACGCCGGCCTGCCCGAGGACACCATCGCCATCAGGATGACCGGCACCGCCGGCCAGAGCTTCGGCGCGTTCCTCGCCCGCGGCGTGAGCCTCGAGCTGACCGGCGACGCCAACGACTACGCCGGTAAGGGCCTGTCGGGCGGCCGCATCGTCGTGCGCCAGCCGAAGGGCTCGAACCGCGAGCCGACCGAGAACATCATCGTCGGCAACACCGTGCTGTACGGCGCGATCGCCGGCGAGGCCTACTTCGAGGGCGTCGCGGGCGAGCGCTTCGCCGTCCGCAACTCGGGCGCGGTCACCGTCGTCGAGGGTACCGGCGACCACGGCAGCGAGTACATGACCGGCGGCGTCGTGGTCGTGCTCGGCCCGACCGGGCGCAACTTCGCGGCCGGCATGTCCGGCGGCGTCGCCTACGTCTACGATCCCGAGGGCCGCTTCAACACGCTGTGCAACACCGCGATGGTCGACCTCGAGCCGGTGACGGCGACCGAGGCCGCCGCCGAGGATCCCGGCCGCCCGCACCAGAAGGCCCCGAGCGTCGAGGACAACGGCATGGGAGACATGCTGCGATTCGACGCCGAGCGTCTTCGCATCCTGGTCGAGCGTCACCATCTCTACACCGGCAGCAAGCGCGCCCGCGCCCTGCTCGAGGACTGGGACAACGCGGTGAAGCGGTTCGTGAAGGTGATGCCGAAGGACTACCGCAAGGCGCTGCTGTCGCAGAAAGGCGCGCCGCAGCCCGCGAAGATCGTCGCCGCGGAATAATGTTCAACCTGAGCGTTCGGAGCCCAAGCCATGGGTAAGCCCACCGGCTTCCTGGAAATCGCGCGTCACGACCGGGACTACGAGAAGCCCGAGGCCCGCAAGACGACGTGGCACGAGTTCGTGAAGCCCCTGCCCTACCCCGAGGTCGGGCAGCAGGCGGCGCGCTGCATGGATTGCGGCATCCCGTTCTGCCACCAGGGCTGTCCGGTCAACAACATGATCCCGGACTGGAACAACCTGGTCTATCGCGACCAGTGGCAGGCCGCGCTCGACACGCTGCACTCGACCAACAACTTCCCCGAGTTCACCGGCCGCATCTGCCCGGCGCCGTGCGAGGCGTCGTGCACGCTGAACATCGACGACAACCCCGTCACCATCAAGACGATCGAGTGCACGATCGTCGACCGCGGCTGGCAGGAGGGCTGGATCATGCCCCAGGTGCCGGCGAAGAAGACCGGCAAGCGCGTCGCCGTGGTCGGCTCCGGCCCCGCCGGCATGGCGGCGGCGCAGCAGCTCGCCCGCGCCGGCCACAGCGTGACCCTGTTCGAGAAGTCGGACCGCATCGGCGGCCTGCTCCGCTACGGCATCCCCGACTTCAAGATGGAGAAGTGGCTGATCGACCGCCGCATCCGGCAGATGGAGGCCGAGGGCGTCGAGTTCCGCGCCAACGTCGAGGTCGGCGTCACGATTCCGGTGAAGTCGCTGATGGAGAACTACGACGCCGTCGTCATGACCGGCGGCGCCGAGCGTCCGCGCGACCTCGACATCCCGGGCCGTGAGCTCGGCGGCATCCACTTCGCGATGGACTTCCTTACCCAGCAGAACAAGCGCAACGCCGGCGACGACGAGAACCGCGCCGCGCCGCGCGGCACCATCTCGGCCAAGGGCAAGCACGTCGTCGTCATCGGCGGCGGCGACACCGGCTCGGACTGCATCGGCACCTCTGTTCGGCAAGGTGCGGCTTCGATTACTCAGCTCGAGATCATGCCGCAGCCGCCGCTCAAGGAGAACAAGGCCCTGACCTGGCCCGACTGGCCGCTCAAGCTCCGCACCTCCTCGTCACAGGAGGAAGGCTGCGAGCGCGAGTGGGCGGTCCTGACCAAGCGCGCCGTCGGCTCGCGCGGCAAGATCCAGGAGCTCGAGTGCGTGCGCGTCGAGTGGAGCAAGGCCGCCGACGGCCGGATGCAGATGCAGGAGGTCCCGAACAGCACCTTCAAGCTCAAGGCCGACCTCGTGCTGCTGGCGATGGGCTTCCTCGGCCCGAACAAGCCCGGGCTCGTCGAGCAGGCCGGCGTCGAGCTCGACCCGCGCTCGAACGTCAAGGCGAACGTGCTCAACTACCAGACGTCGGTGCCGAAGGTGTTCGCCGCCGGCGACATGCGCCGCGGCCAGTCGCTGGTCGTGTGGGCGATCCGCGAAGGCCGTCAGTGCGCCCGCGCCGTCGACGAATTCCTGATGGGCTCGACCACCCTGCCGCGCTGAGCGGCGCACAACGTCTCGCTAACGAAAAGCCCGGCTCACCGCCGGGCTTTTCTGTTCGGGTTTATCCCCTTTGGACAAGTACAGTTGCAAATATTTGCAAACGGCACCGACTCAATAGGAGTGCCGTCAAGAGCCAGAAAATTAGGGCTCTAAGCTTTATTGAGAACGACGCCATTTTGCTAAGTTATTGTTTTTCCACACTCTATGGCGTTGAGGCCGGGCCTAGTTTTTCCGTCTAGAATGTGCGATGTTCCTGAGTGAAAGGATTCAGGACATGGCTGATCCGTTTTTGAGGGCGCTAGAGAAAGAGTTGTCGAAGTTGGAGGCCAAGCTGGCCACCAACGACGACTTTACCCGCTGGCAGCGCGTTAAATCGACGCTAGAGGCCTATCAGAGCAAGGCCGCCGCGCCTCAGAAGGCGAGCGGGGATGCGCCAAAGGCTTCGACCCCCGCAGCGGTCACGGCGGTAGTGCCGCCGACCGAGCCCCCGGCGAAGAACGCCGACATCATCATTGGTGAGGCGGTTAAGTATCTGCGCGAGAAGAAGCAGCGGGTCAATTCGACCGTGATGGCGCAGGACCTGCAAGCTCGTGGCGTCAATCTGCGCGGAAACAATCCGGCGGCGACGTTGTCGGCGTACTTGTCCGCGGCCAAGGACCAGATCGATAACGTGCGAGGCGAGGGTTACGGTCTGAAAGAATGGAGTAGCAGCAAATCTGGCGGCTCCTCCGAAATGGAAACGCCGGACAGCGGCAAACTGTCCGGCGCTTCTGAGTCACTCCACTAAGGAGTGGGATATCGAGTGTGCCGTGCTTTCCGGCGTCACAACTGGAGCACGACGCAGACCCCAGCGAAAGGAGCGATCAATGGTTCGGAAACCGCCAGTGTTAGGCTGATGTCTCCCGCTAGTCTGGCCTCCGCTCTTCAAGGGCGGAGGCTGGGCTAGCGTTCATCTCCCTCGCCGGAAACGATCTTACCCGATTGGGGGACGCCAGCAACACCTATGTAACGCGGCGGCATTTTGCCGTTGACAGGCGAGCTTTGCCCGCCACAGTCTCCGCCGAATGAAGCGTAGGTTTGAACGTCCAGCCCGAGTCGAAGGTGAGCAGTCAGCGCGCTCGTTCACCGCGCTGTGCCCGATGATCGCTCCCGGCCCCTACTTAACGAACGGGCCAAAGTGGAGCCATCGCATGTATGCGATAGCCTTCGATCTAGATACCGAGATGTTGAACCGGCACTACCCCGGCAACACTCCGAACAACGCGTACCAAGATATCGAGCGCGTCTTTGTGCGCTATGGCTTCTTTCGCCAGCAAGGCAGCGTCTATTTCGCCGACGCAAAACAGGTAGATCCGGTTACGTGCGTCTTGGCGGTGCAAGAACTGGTGAAGAAGCACCCTTGGTTCCGTCACGTTGTAGCCGACATTCGCATGCTGCGAATCGAAGAGAACAACGACTTGATGCCAGCAGTCGGAGATTACGAGTTGCCGTTGTCTCCGGCGCCCACGACCGCAGGAACCTAATTGCTGAGCTTAGCGCGAGCTTTGAAAGAAGGGCGATTAGAGGAATTTATCGCCCAAGAAGAACGCCGGGGAGTGGGGCCCGGCGATTCGCGCGAACTGCATCTGGCGTTCAAGAAGCTTCTCAAACCGCCGCCAGCAAAAGGTCGAACATCGCGTTCTGCATCTCGCGGTGGTTCGCGCGGAAAGTGAACTCGCCGAGATAGCGCCGCATATGCTTGGCGCTGACATGAATGTGCGTCGAAGCGATCGACTTCTTGATCAACCGCCAGAACGACTCGACGTTGTTAGTCTGATGCGTCGCCTTGTGGCGGTAGTCGTAGTAGGCCCACTCCTTGCGGCCATGGTTGACGGTGCCATGCTTGACCCCGTCTCCCTCCAGTAAGCCATAGCTGACAAGCTCATCCGTTGAGACGATTGAGCCGGGCTCAACGTTGTCGAGGACGACGCCGCGAAGCGTGTCGAGCTTCACGTTCGGGATAACCTCGGTAGTCAGACGGCCGCCACGCTCTTTTAGGCCCATAACGATTGTCTTACCGGCGGCACCGCGCCCGCGCTTGCCGGGGCGGCTTCCGCCGACATAGGCCTCGTCTAGCTCAACGTGACCTTGTAGGACCGCGAAGCCGTCAGCCTTGGTCATCCAGGTCGCGGATTTGCTGGCCCATGCGGTAAGCGCACTTGTATGTGACGCCGAGCTGTCGCTGTAGCTCCTTCCCAGAGACGCAATGCCGCGTCGTGACAAAGAGATAGATCGCATAGAACCAAAGCTGCAGAGACGTGCGGCTGTCCTGAAAGATCGTATCCGCGCACGGATAAACGTGGTCACCGCAGCGCGAACAGGCATAGGCGCGGCGCTCCGATACCCGATGGAAGGTCGCTTCCTGCCCGCATTTACGGCACGGATGCCGCATCCCGTAACGAACCTCCATGATGTGATCGAGGCAGGCGTCATCGGTCGGGAAATCGTTGAAAAAGTCGCGGACGGTGATCTTGTCGGCCATTGGCGTTCTCCAGTGGCCCGATACTGCCCTAGTGGGCTTACTTGCGTCAGGGGATAAACCCGTTTTTGTTTGTGCGCGTTGTCCTCCGCGGTGGGTGTCTCGTCGTGCCCGCAAAAGAAGGGGGACGACTTATTTCCCCTTCTCCAGGGAACGTCAGTTCATCCGCCTTAGTACAGCGCATGGCTCTAATTAGACGTTATCGTACTTACATGGCCGACACGTCTGCCCCATACAAATTTGTTGACGAACTCTGGACCTTGCTCGATCGCTCAGTAGCGCCTCGTGCAGAAAAGCGGCTTGCCGCTTTCATCCGGCAACGGAACGTTTCTAAGTGGATTATTGCTACGGACTTTTGTATCGCGGACCAATCTCGTCCACATGACAGCTTTGCCTTCGTTATATTTCCGGCTGGGGATGAATTTGATGCAACACAGCAATTGCTCCAACGGGGCCCGCGGCGAGACCTCAAATCGGTAAAGCGCATTCCAAGTTCACTGCGCCGGATGTTGCATAAGGGAAGAGTTTTCTCCTTTTGCTTCATAGCGGATCGCAAGCGTCGATTGTTTCTCGACGCGAAAGTGGCAAGGGCTAGCATCGAAGAATCTATCGCGATGATGCAGCGATGGGAAAACGCCGATGGCCACCGGGAGACAATACGCCGCTTCCGCTCCATGCTCACGGAAGCTCAAAAAAAATCCGTAAGCACAAAGTTGCTCACGGACATAATCATTTCTGCAGCTCTGATTGCCTATCTCGTGACGCTACTTTGCCGGCATGGAAAGGTCGAGTTAGTCGGTTGGGTCCCGGATCGCGACAAAATCACAGAAGCTTACGGCGGAATTGCCGTGACCATGTTCTCGCTCAACGTTTCAGCTTTATGCGAACGCCAAGGTATATCCGAGCCGAAGCTCGGGATTTTTTCGCAAACCTCAGAGAACCCATGGTGCGATCCCTACATCCGTATAGCGGATTATATTGCGGGCGCGGGAGCCGCCATCGATTCATCCATGAAGGTAAACTCGGAGAAGATTCTGCATTTGATCATGGACTGCTTCGCTGACAATCCATATCTGTTCCCTTTCAAAATCTCCTTCAGCCATTCCGCGGGGCCATTCAACATGTCCATGGCTCGCGTGCTAATTAGCCGTCATCGCGCTCAGCGCAGGAAAACCTCCTGATTCCGAAGCGACCTCACTCGTACCAGTCATCCCGGTAGACGACGTCGGGGCTGACGTAGACCGTGTCGGCGGTGCGGCGCACCATCTTGCTGCCGTCGGGCATGACCCGGAGGTCGGGCTTCTCGGCCTCGGTGTAGGCGCCGGCGCGCAGCAGCACCAGCGGCTCCTTGCCCACCGACTCGAACCAGTAGTAGCTGCCGGCCGGCAACATGATGCCTTCGTTGCGGCCGAGCGTCCGCTTCTCGCCGCGCGGGCCGTGGAAGCACGCCTTGCCTTCGAGCACGAGGAACGAGTGCTCCTGGTTGGTGTGGGAGTGCAGCTTGTTCTCGCCGCCCTTGCCGTACACCTTGATCTTGAGCCAGAGGTGCTTGCCGACGGCGAGCGGCTCCTCGGTCGAGCCCTGCGACAGCCGCCGCGCCCGCATCCGGTAGAAGCTCGGCTTCGGCGCATCGGCCGGTATCTCCATCGCGCCCTCGGCTCCGGCGTTGCCGCGGTATTCGGGCGGGACCTTGTAGGGCTTCAGCGTCTTCGCGCGTGCGGCGGCAGGCTTGGCGCGCAGGGCGCTCGCGTTGGTGGGCGCACGCCGCCGCACGGTCGATCCCTTTGCGGCCATCGTCGATTTCTTTCCAGCCATGAGGTCCTCCCTGAGCGCTTGCGCCGGCTCGTGTCTTGGTCTCGATCTTCAATAGTAGGCGCGGCGCGCGCGCCCTCGAAAGGCCAAAGCAAACACCGGCGAGGACGGCGCGGTCCGTCGCTCGGCCGCCGCGCGAACGCGCGTCCCGATCCGGCGATCCGGCCGCCCATCGCCAACACGACACGCGAGAACCGTGCCGCCAGTCCTCGCGCCCGCCCTGTCCAAACAACCCTGTGCAAAACTGTCCCAACTGTCCCAAACGGTCCCCGATTCCCGGTGTGGGACAGTGGGACACTTTTGCTGAGGTCGTTGGATTTCCATCGGTATTCGCCGTTTCAGGTGTCCCACGCGGCCCACTCCGGAGAACGTTCCGGGACAGCAGGCGGACCGCGGCGGGACCCAATCCCGATGGTGGTCACCGGGCCGCCGATGCCGGACAATCCGGTCCTAAGACAAAGAACAGGGATGGCCATGAAACGATTCCGCGTCCTGGCGTTCGCGTTCCTCCTCGCCCTCGCGGCGCTGCCGGCGCTCGCGCAGACCGGCGCCCAAGACCTCGCCCGCATCGCCATGCTCGACGGCCCCGACCGCCAGCGCGTGCTGGAAGACGGCGCGCGGCGCGAGGGCTCCGTGGTCTGGTACTGCTCGCTCACCGAGAACACTGTGCTGCGCCCGCTCGCGCAGGCGTTCGCCAAGAAGTACCCGTTCGTGAAGATCGACTACTGGCGCGGCGGCAGCTCGGCGATCATCCAGAAGGTGACGGCGGAGCTGCAGGGCCGCAATCCGGTCGTCGACGTGATTGAGGGCAGCGGCACGGCGGTGCCGCTGATCAAGGCCAACGCCGTCGTGCCGTTCACGTCGCCTCACATCGCCGACTATCAGGAGATCTACCGCGATCCTCGGCATCTGTGGGCGGCGACCCGGTTCGCCTACTACGGCCTCGGCTACAACACCCGCGAGGTCTCGGCGGCCGAGGTTCCGAAGACCTACGACGCGCTGCTCGATCCGAAATGGAAGGGCCGCATGGCGTGGCGGGTCGGCGATTCCACCGGCGCCGAGCTGTTCGTCACCGCCGTGCGCCTCGCCATGGGCGAGGGCAAGGCGGATAGCTATCTCAAGCGGCTCAGCGGGCAGAACGTCGTCCCGTACACCGCCTCGGCGCGGTCGCTCGTCAATCAGGTGATCGCCGGCGAGTACGCGATCGGGCTCAACATCTTCCTCCACCACCCGATCTACAGCGCGCTGCAGGGGGCACCGTCGGCGTCGCAGTCGATCGAGCCGGTGCCGAGCACGATCGGCACGATCCAGCTCTCGCGCGGAGCGCGCCATCCCCATGCGGCGATGCTGCTGATCGACTTCGTGCTGTCGCCCGACGGACAGACCGTCATGGCCCAGGAGGACTATCTGCCCGGCAACGCCAAGGTCGAGCCGAGCGACGCCCAGAAGGCGATCGTGCCCCGCTACAACGGCCTCAAGGAGCAGTTCGTCAGCCCCGAGGTGCTGGAGGAGATGCACGGAAAGTCCGCGCAAATCCTCAAGCAATACTTTAGGTAAGCCAGTCTAAGTGGCTGATGCGCCGAAGACTTCCTCGGCGACATGAAACGCGGCGTTGGCCGCCGGCACGCCGCAGTAGACGGCGGTCTGGAGCAGGCACTCCATGATCTCGTCGCGGGTCACGCCGTTGTTGGCGGCGGCCCGGATGTGGAGCCGGAGCTCGGCCTCGCGGTTCAAGGCCACCATCATGGCGATGGTGATGAGGCTCCGGGTCATGCGGTCGAGCCCGGGCCGGGTCCAGACCTCGCCCCAGGCATAACGGGTGATGAGGTCCTGGAACTCCTCGGTGAAGGCGGTTGTCCGTTTCAGCGCCTGATCGACGTACTCGTCGCCGAGCACCTCGCGGCGGACCTTCATGCCCGCCTCGTACCGCTTCCGCTCGTCCATATCCGCCTCCTCAGCCGGGCTAAGCCATCAGGAACTTCAGCACCGCATCGTTGAAACCAGCCGCGTCCTCGATGTTGGACAGGTGCGACGCGTTCAGCACCTTGCCCCACGCCCCCTGGATCGAGTCGACGAGAAACTTGGCGTCCTCGAGCGTCGTCACCGGGTCGTCGCGGCCGGCGACGACCAGCGTCGGCGTCTCGATGGAGGCGACCCGGTCGCGGAAGTCGGCATCGCGGATCGCCGCACAGGTGGCGGCGTACCCGCCCGGATCGGAGGCGAGCAGGAGCTGCTTCACCGCCTGGACCGCCTGCGGGTTGCGGCGGCGGAACGTGTCGGTGAACCAGCGCGACACGACGGCATCGGCGACCGGCTTCATCCCCTGCTCCGCGACGGTCGCGATGCGCTGATCCCAGACCTCTCGCGGGCCGATGACGGCTGCGGTGTTGGCCAGGATCAGACGGTCGAGGCGATGACGGGCGTTGATCGCGATCCACTGGGCGACGACGCCCCCGAGCGAGAGACCGCAGACGTGCGCGCGACCGGCATGCAGCTCGTCCATCAGCCCCAGCGCGTCCTCGGCGAGATCGGCGATGGTGTACGGCCCGTCGGGTGCCGCGCTTTGGCCATGGCCGCGCGCGTCGTAGCGGATGACCCTGAAGTGCTGGGTGAACGCCTCCATCTGGGCGTCCCACATGCGGTGATCGGTGCCGAGCGAATGGACGAGCACCAGCGGCGGCGCGCCGGGGTCGCCGTCGACCCGGAAGAAGATCCGGTTGCGGTTGACGTTGATGAACGCCATTACCCGCGCGCCCCCTCATGGGCGGCCTTGGTGCGCGCCAGCAGATCGCGCAACGCCGCGAGCTCATCCGGTTTGGGAGGTTCGGTCTCGACCACGTTGCCCGCGAAGCGGATCGGCCAACCGGTCGCCGCCTGAACCTGCTCGCGGGTGACGCCGGGATGGAGGCTCGCGACGGTGAGTTCGCGGGTGACCGGATCGGGCGTGAGGACGCAGAGGTTGGTGATGACCGCGACGGGTCCCTTCCCTGGCCACCCCGCCCGCTCGCGGGAATCGCCCCCCTCCATGAAGCCGGCGGTGGTGACGAAGTCGAGCCTGTCGACGAATGCCCGCGTGTCGTGCTGCATGACGATGATGACCTCGCGGGCGAGGCCCGCGATCTCGGGCGCGCCGCCCGCGCCCGGGAGCCGCGTCCTGGGCTTGTCGTAGGGGCCGATGACCGTGGTGTTGAGGTTGGCGTAGCGGTCGATCTGCGCGGTGCCGAGGAAGCCCACGTCGATGCGCCCGCCCTGCAGCCAGTAGCGGAAGATCTCCGGCGTCGAGACGACGGTGTCGGCGGTGAGCGACAGGTCGCCGTCGCCGATCGAGAGCGGCAGCACGCCCGGTCTGGCGCCGATCGGCCCCGACTCGTAGATCAGCACGGCGTCGGGCGCGTGGGTCAGGCGCGCGAGATTGGCGGCGGTTGACGGCAGGCCGATGCCGACGAAACAGACCGTGCCGTTGCGCAGCATGCGCGCGGCTGCGACGGTCATCATCTCGGTCGTCGTGAACCCGGCCATTCAGTTCCCTGCCCGCTTCGCGCCCATCGATGTGCCGAGGACCCGGCGGAACTCGGCCCAGTCGCGGGTCTCGAGCACGTGGCGACGCATCCAGTCCCGGAAGCGGTCACGGTCGCGCGAGACCTCGTCCCAGGCGATGTAGAACGCGTTGTCGCGCTCGTAGTATCCCTCGGCGTAGGACGGGTACGCTCCGCCGGGAACGGCGCAGACCGCGCTCACGGTCCAGTGCGGCAGCACACAGGCGTTGGGCGGCGCGTGCAGCTCGTCGACGATCTCCTCGACGGTGACGATGGCGCGCTTGGCGGCGAGCACCGCCTCCTTCTGGACGCCCATGATGCCCCAGATCAGCACGTTGCCCTTGCGGTCGGCCTTCTGGGCGTGGATCACGGCGACGTCGGGCCGGATCGACGGAACCGTCGCGAGCACCTCGCCGGTGTACGGGCAGGTGACGCTCTTGATGCGGTCGTTGTGCTTCGGGATGTCGGAGCCGATGTAGCCGCGCAGCACCGCGAACGGCAGGTTGCAGGCACCCGCCACGTACGCGTTGCTCATCCCGGCGTGGCTGTACTCCTCGATCGCCAGCGGATGCGGCCAGCCGTTCTCGACGGCGTCGCGGAAGCGGTGCAGCGAGCCGACGCCGGGATTGCCGCCCCAGCCGAACACGAGCTTTGTCGCGCAGCCCATCCCGATCACCTGGTCGTAGATGATGTCGGGCGTCATGCGGATGAGCGTGAGATTCCGGCGACCCTGCCGGACCACCTCGTGCCCGGCGGCGACCGGGATCAGGTGCGTGAAGCCTTCCATCGCGACCACGTCGCCGTCGTGGAGATGGTCGCGAACCGCTTCGGCCAGCGTGCAGATCGTCGCCATCGCGGCTCAGGCGTCGAAGAAGACGGTTTCGTCGTCGCCGTGCAGGCGGATGTCGAAGCGGTAAAGGGCGATGCCGTTGGCATCGCTGCGCGGCGCGATCAACGTGCTGCGCCGAGCCACCTCGATCGAGGCCAGCACCGCGTCCTCCGCGTTGGCCTGCGCTTCGTCCGCGAAGTAGATGCGGGTATAGGCGTGATTCGGCATGCCGCGCGCCATCACGATGACTCCGATATGGGGCGCCTGCAGCGTGTTGCCGCGACCGGGCACGCGCCCGGGCTTCACCGTCTCGAAGAAGAACGCGCCGGCGTCGTCGGTCATGGTGCGGCCGAAGCCGGTGAACGCCGGGTCGACGGCCACGTCGTCGCGTTTGTCGGCGGGGTGCCGGTAGCGCCCGGCGGCGTTGGCCTGCCAGATCTCGATCAGCGCATCATTGACCAGCGCGCCGTTGCCGTCGAGCACGCGGCCCTCGATGCGGATGCGCTCGCCCCTGGTCGCCGCCGAGACCAGCACGTTGCCGGCGATGCCCTTGCGGCCGTAGCTCTCCGGCACGAGTGCGTAGGCGAAGAACGGGCCGACGGTCTGGGACGGAGTCTGCTTCGGCATCGTGCGCCCTCAGCTCTCGAACGGCGTGGCGTTGCCGCCGCGCAGCACGATGTCCCAGGCGAACCCCAGCGCGCGGCCGTGCTCGGTCAGATCGACTGAGTACGTCGACACCAGCCGCTGGCGCGCCGCCGGATCGGGAATGCCGTTCATGATCGGATCGAGCGGGATCAGCGGATCGCCCGGAAAGTACATCTGCGTCACCAGCCGGGTGAGGAAGCAGCGGCCGAACAGAGAGAAATGGATGTGCGCCGGGCGGAACGCCTTGGTGTGATTCTCCCACGGATATGCGCCCGGCTTGATGGTGACGAACCGGTAGCGGCCCTCGGCGTCGGTGACGCAGCGGCCCGCGCCGAAGAAGTTGGGATCGAGCGGCGCATCGTGGCGGTCGGCGCGGTGGATGTAGCGGCCGGCGGAGTTCGCCTGCCATATCTCGATCAGCGTGTCCGGCACGGCACGGCCGTTCTCGTCGACGACGCGCCCGGCGACGACGATCCGTTCCCCGAGCGGTGCGCCGTCCTTGGCCCCGTTCACGGTGAGGTCGGCGTCGTTCGCCTGCACGGCATCGTGGCCGAACACCGGCCCGGTCGTCTCCGACAGGGTCTCCGGCAACGGCACCAGCGGCTTGCGCGGCGAGCGCAGCGCGGTCGAGCGGTAGCCCTCGTAGAAGTAGGGCCCGTGCTGGGTCCAGTCCCGTGGGTTGTAGGTCCGCTGATCCATGGATGCCTCGGAGGGAGGTCAGATTCGCGAGCGGGTGAGCGTCGACGGCACGAAAATCTCGTCGGCCTTGAGGCGGCGGGTCGCCAGCCCCTGGTCGTAATGGTAGCGGAGAAACGCCTCGACGGTCTTGCGGTTCTCGTCGAAGCCGTAGGGCCAGTAGTCTCTTCCCATGATCCGCTGCGCTTCGGCGACGACGCCGTCGATCCACGGATACGTCGCCATCGGCTCGTTCTCCTCGAGCAGGCGCTCGATCGCCATGTCCTTGGCGCGCTCGAACGCCTTGAACAGGCTCGCGGGCAGCCACGGGCACTCGGCCAACTTGCGCTTGTGCACCGCGATCAGGTGCATGATCGGAAAGATGCCGGTGCGGCGGAAGTAGTCCTGCTCGACCGCCATGTAGTCCGGGAACAGCCGGACGATGTCGGGGTGCCCTTTGTAGAAGCCCGACGGCGCGCGCGGCCCGACGATCGCGTCGAGCTCGCCCGCCTCCAGCATCGCCGACAGCGTGTCGTTCGGCCCGATGCGCTCGAGCTCGACGCCTGCGGGCGGCGTGAACGTCACCTTCTCGGTGCGGCTCGGCTCCCAAAGGCCGCCGGCGCGCCAGCGGATGTCCGACGGCTTGACGCCGTACTCGTCCTCGAGGATGCCGCGAATCCACACCGACGCGGTCACCTGGTACTCGGGCGAGCCGACGCAGCGCCCCTTGAGGTCCTTCGGCTCGCGGATGCCGCTTCGCCTGTTGATGTAGATGTTGCCGTGACGGAAACGCCGGCCGGGGAACACCGGGATCGCCACGTACGGGCACGCGTCGCGCGCGGTCAGCGTCAGGTAATTCGAGAACGACAGCTCGGTGACGTCGAACTCCTGGAAGTGCAGCGCGCGATGAAACATCTCCTCGGGCTCAAGGTCGATGAAGGTGACCTCGCAGCCCTCGACCTTCACCCGCCCGTCCTCGAGCGGCCGCGTGCGATCGTAGCCCCAACAGGCGACGGTGATGTGCTGCATCGCGCGGCGCCGGCTACCTGGCGTAACGCTCGATGAGCGCCTTGCCGTAGGACATGGCGTTGGCGTCCCACACCGCCGAGTGGTGCGACGCCGCGCCCAGCAGGTTGCGGTACTGCCGCTCGAGTCCCTGGCCACGGAACAGCGCGCGGCCACCACCGGCGTTGAACAGGCGCGTGCCGGCCTTGAGCGCGATCTTGCAGGTGTAGGCAACGTTGCGGCGCGCGGTGACGAGGTCGAACGACGACAGCGTCCCGCCCGCCTCGAGCACGCGCATGGCGCGGGTGATGGTCCCGAAGTAGAGCGCCTCGACGCTTTCGATCTCGGCCGACGCGCGGGCGGCGATCATCTGGGTGCCGGGCTGCTCCGAGACCGAGATGCCGCGCGACTTGCGGGGGGCGGTGTAGAGGAGCCACTCCTCCAGCACGCCCTTGGCCATGCCGACGGCGAGCGCGGCGAAGCCGGTCGAGGTGATGCCGCCGCGCGGAGTCCGGTACACGGCGGCCTTGTTGACGGCGGTGCCGGGGCCCTGCCCGACGTGCGCGAGCTTGCCGTCGAGGCGGCGGTGCTCCGGAATGAAGACGTCCTTCACCTCGAAGGTCTTCGACCCGGTGCCTTCGAGGCCCATGGTGTGCCAGTCGTCGATGATCTTCGCGTCGGCGCGCGGCACGAGGAAGAAGTGCGGCCCGTCGAGCTTGTCGCCGTCGACGATGAAGCCGCCGCAGATCATCCAGTCGGCGTGGTCGACGCCGCTCGAGAAGCCGTGACGTCCGGAAAAGCGGAACCCGCCCTTCACGCGCTGCGCGCGCCCCACGGGATCGAAGGCCGCCGAGATCAGAGCCCGGTGGTTGTCGCGCCAGACGTCGTCCTGGGCCTCGACAGGAAACGTCGACACCATCTGCGCGTGGTCCGCCATGATGCGCTGGATCCAGGCCTGCGAGCCGTCGGCCGCGGCGAGGATCTGGCTGATCTCGCACAGCACGTCCCAGCCCATCTCGAAGCCGCCGTAACGGCGAGGCTGGGCGATGCGGATGAGTCCCGTGCGATGATAGTCGGCGATGGTCTCGACCGGCACCTTGCGCTCGGCCTGGGCCTGATCGGCGCGCTCCTTGAGCTTCGGCGCGAGCTCACGCGCCCGTGCGACCATGTCGGCCGGCGTGACCGTCACGCTCTCCGTCTCGTTCGACGTCCTCGTCGCCAACGTCTCGACCATACGCTTACCCTTACCTCATCCACGTTTTCTGAATTTTGAAATGGGCCGACCGCGTGCCAATCTGGAATCCCGGCACAGCATCTAGCATACTGCCGCCAGATTGAGCGCGTCCGCCGCAACTTTTTTGCCGCTGGGACCGCATGGCCGGCCACCGGCTTTCACATGGATCAAGAGGTCATGATGTCGTTTTCCTCCCCGCTCCGCTGGATGCGGACCGTCGCCCTCGGGCTCGCGCTTGCCGCCGTCGCGGTCGGCGCCGCGCGTGCCGAGGACGTCGCGGATTTCTACCGCGGCAAGCGCATCACCATCATCGTGCCGTCGGCCCCGGGCGGCAGCTACGACCTCTACTCGCGCGTGCTTCAGCGCCACTTCACCAAGCACATGCCTGGCAATCCGTCGGTGATCGTACAGAACATGCCGGGTGCCGGCGGGCGCCGCGGCACCGCCTTCATCAGCAACATCGCGCCGAAGGACGGGACGATCCTCGGCGCGATCCACAACTTCATGGCGTTCGACCCGCTGTTCGAGGGGCCCGGCTACGAGGCGCAGTTCGATCCCCGCAAGTTCAACTGGATCGGATCCGTGACCAACGCGATCTCGGTCGCAGTCGCGTGGCACACCTCGCCGATCGAGACCTACAAGGACCTCTACGACAAGGAGATGGTGGTCGGCGGCGTCGGAACCGACACTCTCATGGTGACCAATCCCTACCTGCTGAGCGGCCTGCTCGGTATGAAGTTCCGCGTCGTCGCCGGTTACCTGTCGTCCGGCGAGGTCGATCTTGCGATGCAGCGTGGCGAGGTGCAGGGGCGCATCGACGGCGGCTGGGTCAGCGTCAAGCAGTGCTGCTACGACCAGGTCAAGAGCGGCCAGATGCGCGTGCTGTTCCAGCTCGGTCTCGAGAAGCACCCCGAGCTGCCCGACGTGCCGCTCGCGCTCGACTTCGCCCGCAACGAGGAGGAGCGGCTGATCCTCGAAACCGCGTTCCTGCCGTACGAGTTCGGCCGCCCCTACATCACCACGCCGGAGCTGCCGGCCGAGCGCCTGCAGGCGCTGCGCGCGGCGTTTTTCGCGACGCTCAAGGACCCCGCGTTCATCGCCGAGGTCGAGAAGAGCAACATGGAGGTGAACCCGATCCAGCCGGAACGCCTGAAGGCGCTGGTCGACAGGGCGTACAGCCTGCCTGCGAGCCTGGTCGCGCGCATCAACGCGTTGCAGAAGCCGAACGACTCGCTCAAAACCGTCGACTACAGGTCGGTTCGCGCCACGCTCGGGGCCATGGGCGACCGCGGCAAGCTCGCCATCAACGTGATCGGCGGCGGCGGCGAGACGGTGACGGTGCGCGGCGGCGATACCGCGGTGACGGTGGGCGGCGCCAAGGCCGAGCCCGCGGCGCTCAAACCGGGCATGACCTGCACGCTCGCCTACCTCGGCAACGGCACGACGGCGAAGTCGGTCGCCTGCGACTGAGGCGAGACGGCTTACTCAGCAGAAAAGGGGCTCCGCGGTGACCGCGGAGCCCTTTTCATTCTTGTCCAGAGCCGCGCCTACTTGCGTGCTTCCTCGGCCTTCGCGGCAATGTCCCTGGGCACGCTGACGATGCGCTGGACGTACTTCTGCAGATCCTCGCCCGTCATCGGTTCCAGATAAACGTTGCTCTTTTTCGCGTCGGCCAGGAACGCCGGATCGGCCAACGTGGCGTCAAACGCCTTCCGCAGAACTGCGACACGATCCGCCGGGACACCCGGCGTCGTGAACACCGATTTGCCGACCTCCGAGTGCGCGAACAGATCGAGTATCTGCTTGCCCTCCGGCGTTGTGGCGACCTCGTTCACCAGCGGTACATCCGGGTACTCGGGGATGCGCTGCGGCGCGAGGAAGATGATCGGGTTGATCTTTTTCTCGGCAATCCAGTCGGCCTTTCGCTCGCGGAGGTCCTGCCACAGGCCGAAGCCGGCTTCGACCTCCTCGCGCTCCACCGCGAGCAGCACGTCGGCGGAGCCGCGGTAGCCGGTAATCAGCTTGAACTTGGCGCCCGCCACCTTGTTCAGCACGCGCGGCAGATAGTCGGTCGAGCCGGAGCCGAGCGAGCCGAACAGCGTCTCACGCTTCTGCACGTCGGCGAACGTCTTCGACGGCGAGGTGTGCCAGGTGAAGAAGATCGTGTAATGCGGCGTCATCATGCCGATCCAGTTGAACTCCGCCGGCTTGTAGTCGGCGCCGGGCGTGTTCAGCACCTGATCGATGACGGTGCCTTCGCCGGTGGTGCAGAGCGACAGGCCATCCTTCGCAGCAACGGAGTACATGTAACCCGCGGACTTCAGCCCACCCGCACCCGGCATGTTCTGCGGGACAACGGCCGGCTTGCCGGGAATGTGACCGCCGAGGTGCTTGGCCAAGAGCCGTGCGTAAAGATCAAAGCCGCCACCCGCTCCGTACCCGATGTAGTAGTTGATCTGCTTGCCGGCATAGAAGTTCTGCTGAGCATGCGCGTCGCCGACGATGCCGGCCGTCGCCACGGTCGCGACCGCCGCGACGGCGGCGATCTGCGTGAGTTTGAGTCCTGTCATTGCCGGTGCCCTCTCTCTGCTTTGTCCATGTCGCTCGTTCCGGCGACCTTGCCCGGAGCTTACGCGATCTATTCCCGTGCGGCCCGCGCCTTTTCGATCAGGTGCTTGGGAAACTGCACCATCTCCACGACCACCTTCTGGAGGTCCTCCCCAGCCATCGGGTCGAGATCGAGCTTCGCCTTGTCCGCGTCCGCCTTAAAGGCCGGATCCGCCAGCATCGCCGCGAACGCCCGCCGCAGGACGGCGACGCGGTCGGTCGGCACGCCCGGCGTGGTAAACAGCGCGCGGCCGATGTCGCCGGCGGACAGAAGCCTCAGGATGTCGCGATCGTCCTGGGTACGACCGGTGTCGGAGGCGAGCGGCACGTCGGGATAGTCGGCGATCCGCTCGCCGCCGATGAAGAAGAGTACGTTGACCTTACCGTCCTTCAGCCAGTCGCCCTTGCGCGCCTTGAAATCGGAGTACAACGAATAGGCGCCCTCGACCTCGCCGCGTTCCATGGCGAGCAGCACCTCGTTGGAACCCTGATAGCCGGTGATGAGCTTGAACTGCGTACCGGCGAGGCGGTTCAGCGCCTTCGGCATGTAGACGGTGATGCCCGCGCCGCTGGATCCGAGCGCGGTCTCGCGACGGCGCGCATCCTCGAAAGTCTTGGTCGGCGACGTGTGCCAGGTGACGTAGATGGTGGTCGACGAGGCGATGCGGCCGACCCAGTTGAGCTTGGCGGCATCGTATTCGAGTCCGGCCGCGGCGCCTTCCAGAACCTGCTCGAGCACCAGACCGTCGGACGGCATGGCAAGCGCCGTCCCGTCCTTCGGCGGGATATTGAACATGAAGTTGACCACCTTGAGCCCGCCGGCGCCCGGCATGTTCTGCGGCACCAGCCGCGGGTTGCCGGGGATGTGGTTGCCCAGGTGACGTGCGGCCAGGCGCGAGTACAGGTCATAGCCCCCGCCGCTGCCAAAGCCGATGTAAACATTGATCGCCTTACCGGCGTAGAACTCCTGTGCGGCCACCGGCCCGCTCAGCACGACGAGCATGCCCAGCGCGAGCGCCGCCTTCCCCACCGACATGATCCGCCCCCGACGTTGTTGTTCTGACGCTTTACGCAAACGTTCTCAGCGCAACAGGTAGCCGAACTTCTCCATCGCCCGCCGCGTCCGTTCGGGGCTCGGCCGGTTCACCTTCGCGAACTGGTCGCGCCAGTGGTACGGCCGGCACGCGTTGATGATGGCACGCGAGTTGGTGAAGTCCCGAGTCTCGCGCTGCGCCGGCGTGACCCGAGGGTCGAGCGGCGTCGACCACGCGTCGTGGATGATGTCGATCGAGGTCGCTGGATCGGAGCGCGTCACCGTCGCCCACATCAGGTCCTCGAGGTCCGACACGTCGACGTCATCGTCGACGACCACGACGTATTTCCCCGCGTAAGCGCCAAGATGGCACATCGCGGCGATATGGCCGGCCTGGGTGGCGTGGCCGGGATAGCGCTGCTTGATCGACACCCCGAGCAGCATGCGGGTATTGCCGACCTCATGCGCCCAGGCGCAGGTGACGTCCGGCACGCCCGCCTTTTCGATGTTTTCGCGCAACAGAGCCGAGCGCGTAACCGCGCGGTGGCGCGAGGATTCTTCGGGCGGCTTCTGCGGCGGATTGCCGACGAGGATCGGGTCATTGCGGTGGTACACCGCCTCGATCGTGACCACAGGCTCCTCGCGAACGTCGGAGCCGTAATAGCCGGTCCACTCGCCGAACGGTCCCTCGAGCTTCTTCACGTTGGGATCCATCCAGCCTTCGATGACGATCTCGGCGTTGGCCGGGAACGGCAGGCCGGTAATCCGACCGCGCACCAGATCGACGGGCTTGCCGCGGAAGCCGCCGACGATGTCGTACTCGGAGATGCCGTACGGGCTCTCCGTGCACGAGGTCAGGAACGTCAGCGGATCGCCGCCGAGCACGATCACCACAGGCATCTTCTGGTTGCGGGCGATGTACTTGTCGCGATGGATACGGCCGTGCTTGCCCGGCGAGATATAGAAGCCGACGGTGTTCCGCCCGTGCAGCATCACGCGGTACGTGCCGATATTGATCCAGTCCTCGTCCGGGTCCTTGGTGACGTTGTAGCCGCCGGTGCCGATGTAGCGGCCGCCGTCTTCCTCATGCCAGAGCGGCGTGGGAAATTTGAGGAGGTCGACGTCGGCCCCGGTCACCACGTTCTCAAGCACCGGACCGGTGTCGACGTAACGTGCCGGAACCGTCTGGCGGTTGCGGAGGAAATTATCGAGGTAGGCCTGGCTCATCTCGGGCTTGGTGAGATGGGTCGGAAGGCCGAGCGTCATGCGGCTGCGTTGCCCACCATACCAGTTGGCAAGCACCCGGAAGCCTTTCGGGCACCCGGGCACCTCCTCGAACAGCAGCGCCGGTGTGGTTTCCGAGCGGTTTACCAGCTCGGTCGCCATGCCGATGTCCTCCTCCCACGACGCCCCCTTGATATGGCGGACCTCGCCGAGCTTCTCGGCCTCGGCGAGCCACTGGCGCAGGTCGTCGTAAGCAAACGTCGCGGTGACGCCGCTGTTGCTCATCAACACGATGCGCCTCCCTGCCCTCTACCCGCCTTCTACCTGCGGGCTTCCACGGCATCGGCGATGCCGTCGAGGAAAATCTTCCACGCCGTGATCGAATCCTCAACCGCCTGCAGGACGTCGGCCTCGGAAACGATCTTCTGGTTGGCCAGGTGACGGATCACGCCGTCGAAGGCACCCGACCCGTGCTCCTTGTCGAGCTCGTCGTGCATCAGCCAGAACTCGACGTCATCGCGGTTGAGGCCGAGGCTCTTCATCCAGCGCTTGCCCTCTTCGTTGGACATGTCGCCGCACTGCACCTGGTTGACCTGCTCGAGCGTCGCCTTGGCGGCGCAGCCGATCATCCAATGGCGGTCCTTGGTCAGAGTCTCCCAGACATGCATCGCCGCGCGGGTCGTCGGCAGAGCCTTGGCGTTGTGCACCTCGTCGGCGGTGAGGCCGACCTTGGTCCCCATCTTCACCAACTTCAGGTAGTGGGACTTCTCCTCCGAACCCTCCTCCTCGAACAGGTTTTCGCGGACGATGAACCGGCGCACGTCGACCTCGGGGCACTGGCCGACGACATAGGCCCAGCAGCGGCGGCTGTGGCGGGTGAAGACGCCGTGCTGCTGCACATAGATGCCGGCGCCCTTCTTGGTCAGGCGATTGGCGGAGTAGTCGAACCAGCGGATCGAGTCCGACACCGTCCTGATGACCGTGTCGATGTCCCGCTGAAGCGAGGTGGCGGTGCCGTGCATGGGGAACTCCTGGGTTGCGGCGGCCGAACGGCCGGAGCGTGGGTGAATTAAGTCAGCGTTTGGTACGGGCAGCCTCGGCCGGGACCACCGGCGGCGGCATGGACCGAAGCGTGTGCTCAGGCTCCTCGCGGTAGAGGCCGAGCGGCTCGAGCAGCGGGATATCGTTGACGGAGAACAGGATCGCGCGATCGCTCGGCGAGCGGTTGATGAGCCGATGCTGCATCCAGTTGGGCACGACGAAGGAGTCCCGCGGGCCCCACTGGATCTCCCGGTCGCCGGCCACCAGCGTGCCCTCGCCTTCCACGACATAGAACACCGCGCTCGAGGTGCGGCGGTGCGCCTTGCCCTCGAACCCCGGCTTCAGCAGTTGCAGCCACGCGCCCATGGTCGGCAGGATCGACGCGCCGGTGATCGGATTCACGTACTCCAGCGCGACGCCGTCGTACGGCGTGCCGTCGAGCGCCGACATCCGTTCGAGCTGCGGCAGGATGTCCGTCCACCGGTAGCGGAAGGGGAAGTTCTGGGTACGGCGCTGCTCCCACGCCGGCCGGACGAGAGCCCCGCGCTCGGACAGGCAGTCGGCGGCCCGGTCGCGCAGCGGCTGGGTGCTGGTGCCGTACGGCTGATAGAAGGCCTGGTTGAGCCCAAGCACGATCGGCACGTCGAGCACGTCGAGCCAGACCGCGTTGCGGGTGGTCTCGTTGTGGTGGTCGTGCCAGGTCCAGCTCGGAGTGAGGATCAGGTCGTTCGGCTCCATCGGAAGCGGCTCGCCGTCGACCGCGGTGTAGAGCCCTTCGCCGCCCTCGACGACGAAGCGCAGTGCGCCGATCGTGTGGCGATGCGCCCAGGCGACTTCGCCGGGCATCACCATCTGCATGCCCATGAGCAGAGTGTGGGTCGTGCCGCCGCGCTCGATCTTCGGGTTGAGGAACGAGAAGTTGCGGCGCGCGGTGAGGCTCTCCGGCATGACCTCGCAGGCCTCGAGCAGCTTCTCGTGGATCTCGGCCCACTTCCAGATGTGCGCCACGCCCGCCGGCGGCGGGCCGTTGAGGAGCTTCTCCAGCAGCGCGTCGTACTGCCACTGGCCGCGAATGTGGAGCTTCGCCAGATCGGCGTCGAACTCCTCGATCGTCTTGACGTTCTTGGTCGCGGTGTCGTTCGCCATCACGAGACTCCCACAGGGCTCGACGTGAACTCGCGCTGGAGCTGGGCCCAGCGCCGGCCGCACTCGACGGATCCCGCGACGTACTCCTCCGGCGCGCCGACGTACGGCGGCCGCGTCGGACCGGGATCGATCAGCCCGGCCGCGGCAAAGCGGACGTGGCCGAGCTGGATGCTGTAGCTCATGAAAGTCGCGAGATCGCCGCCGGGGAACATCGGCTGCTGCGCCCACGTCACCTTCTCGGTGAGCGCGCGCGCCCGCGGCCAGTCGCGGGCGAGGATTGCCTTCGACAGAGCCGCGATCGGCGCCGGGGCGCAGGCGACGCTCCCCGACCAACACGCCTTGGCGAGGTCCGGGTGTTTCTCGGCAAGCGCACACCAGTCGGGCTCGAGCGGCAGCAGCCGGAGCCCCTTGCCGACCGCCAGCAGATCGCCTTCCAGCGACGGCCCGCCGACGTGCTTCGACGCGACGGTCTGCGGGATCGCCGCGATCTGCCTGTAGGCCTCCGTCGAGATCTTGCCCTTGAACGCCAGCGGATTGTCGTAGACCACCAGCGGAACGTGAGGCATGGCCTCGGCGAGATCGCGGTAGAACCGGACGATGCCCTTGTCGTCGAGCGGCAGCCACATCGGCCGGCCGACGAAGAGGCCGTCGGCGCCGAGGTCCACCAGCGCGCGGCCGCGCTCGATGGTATCCCGCGTGTTGAGCGTCGTGATCCCGGCGAACACCGGCGCGCGCTTCCGCGTCGTCTGCACCACGCAGTCGACGAAGTCGCGCAGCTCCGGCCAGGTGAGGGTCGCGCATTCGCCGAAGGTGCCGGTGGTCATCACGATCTCGATGCCCGCCCCGACCACAGCCTCCATCATCTTCTCCGTCTCGCGGAGATTGACGGTGTTCTGCGCGTCCCAGCGGTCCGCGCCGGGCACGGCGGGCGTCGGCACGATGCCCACCACCCCGGTTATGTCGTCGACGCTCAGACGCATGCGCTGCTCCCGATCACCGTTGCGGCCGACCCATCACTCGACCGACCCCTTCATCAGCTCCTTGGCACGCTCGAGCACCGGCTTCGGCGCGGCATAGGCGTCGCGCACGACCTTCTCGACCTGCTCGCCGGTCACGAGTTGGATCTCCATCCGCTGCTTCTTCGCGTCGGCGAGGAAGTCCTCGTCCTTCAGCGTCGCATTGAACGCGGCGCGCAGGGCAGCGAGGCGCTCCTTCGGCACGTCCGGCGGCGTCAGGTAGGGACGCCCGATCAGGCCCGGGATCAGCAACAGGTTGAGCGCGTCCTTGTCCTGCTGGGATTTGACCAGATCCTGCACCATCGGGACCCCTTTGAGGTCCGGATGCGGGTCGAGCCCAAGCTGCAGCAGGACGTTGATCTTCTTGTCCGTGAACCACGAGGCATTGCGAACCACGAGGCTGGACCACGACACGCCGCAGCGGCCGTCGATCTCGCCTTTCTCCATCGCGAGGTCGATGTTCTGGCCGCCGCGATAACCGGCGACGACCTTGAGCTTCGCGCCGAACAGGTTGATCAGCGGTGCCTCGAAGGTATCGAGCGTGGCACCGGCTGCGGTGACGCCGACGATCAACTGGTGCGTGAAGGTGTCCTGGAACGTCTTCACCGGGCTCGTGTGCCACGACATGCAGATCGTGGTCTCCTCGTTCATGCTGCCGATCCAGCCGAACTTCGTCGGGTCGTAGTCGATCTTCACCAGCCCGAGCAGCGGGAGCACGGGGATGTCGCGATGGAACGTGCCGATCTCCGTCCCGTCCTTCGGCGCGATCGCGTACAGCCGGCTCGTCGCTTGAAGCCCGTCGGCACCGGGGACGTTCTTCGCGATCAGCGTGGGTTTCCCCGGAATGAACCGGCCGATGTGACGCGACAGCGTGCGCGCGTACTGATCGTAGCCGCCTCCTGCCTCGGTGCCGATCGTCACCGTGATCGACTTACCCTTGTAGAAGTCCTCCACCGCGTCGGCGGACGCGAGACCTGGCGCCAGCAGGCTTGCAGCGGCAAGGATCGCCGCGAATGTCGCCTGAGTGATTCTCATGTTCGTCTCCTATGTGCTTCCCTGGTACGCGAGGTTCATCCCGCTGTTTTGACCTTCGAACGATCGTGGGATTCGTCGATGAACGCCCCCATGGCCGACTGCGCGCCGGTCTTCGCGAGCTCGGCGAGGTAGATCTGATGGATGCGGGGGTCCTGGTCCTCGTACTCGATCTGGTTGCCGCCCTGCTTCACATCGACGTCGGAGCCGAGGAAGATCTTCCGCATCTGGTTCGTATACGGATAGAGGATGCTACCGAATCCGATCGCGAGGTAGCGGGCGGAGTCCCGGCTGGTGGCGAAGTGCTGGTGGAACATTCCGTCGGGCGGCGCATAAACCACGCCATGCCGCCAGTCGACCCGAACGAAGTCTGTATCGCCCTCGTACCACAGCAGCGAGTAGCCGCTGCCCGAGACGCAGAACACGTGCACGTCGGGACCGTGGCGATGGCCCTTCTTGTAGGTGCCGACGGGCATCTCCGATACGTGGGCGTGGATCGTGCCGTCCGCGAGCACCAGCTTGATGTTCGTCCCGCCGGCGCCGCGCCCCTCGTACGACTCGAGGCGCAGAGCGCTCACGTCGGGGATGAAGTTGGTCTCCCACATGTGGCGGCCCGACCGCACCGCGACGAAATCGCCATCGCCGTTGAAGTGACCGACGCCCTCCCGCTCGACGAACTGGAATTCGTTGCGGAAGACGAATTCCTCGTTGCGGAACATGTTGAACACGGCGGGCATGCTGCAAGCGAGGACGACTCGCGCAGGCGTCCGTCCCGAAGCATTGAACAGCCGGTAAGGTGCGTTGAGCGGAATCGCGAACACACTCTTCTCGCCCCACTCGAACGCTTGCTCGCGATTCATCCCGATCCGCACCACGGTGGTGCCGGAGCCCGAGAGCCCGTAGGCGACGGTCTCGAACAGGTGCCGCATCGGGACGGTACGGCCGCCCGGCGGGATCTCAAGCACGAAGAGAGTGAGGAAGTCGCTGCGGCCTTTCACGTGGGCGATGCAGCCCGGAACCCCGAACCGAGCCCACGGCTTCACGTCGAGAGCCAGGAGATCGAGGCCGAAGTCCTCATGCACCGGCACGCCCTCGCCCGCCGCCCACTCCACGTACGGGTCGCCGAGGATGCCCGCGGCGCGATCGGCCTCGGTCAGCTCGAGCTTCGGCTTGCCGGTCTTTTCAACCACGCTCGTCTCCCTGTCCGGCAGCGTCATTGCGCGGCGAGCTTCGCCTTGTACGGTGTCTCGTCGATGAACTGCCCCATGCAAGACTCGACGCCGGTCTTCTTGAGCTCGCGCAGATAAATCTCGTGGATGCGCGGGTCCTGATCCTCGTACTCGATCTGGTTGCCGCCATCCTTCACCGACGTGTCGACGCCGAAGTCGAACAGGCGGCGCTTCGATTCGACGAACGGATAGCGCTGGCTGCCGACGGCGATGGCGAGATAACGCGCGGGCGTCGGGTTGGTGTTGAAGTGCTGATGGAACATGCCGTCAGGCGGAGTGAACACAACCCCGTGCTGCCAGTCGACACGCCGGAAATCCTTGTCGCCGGGATACCAGAGCAGCGAGTATCCGGTGCCGTGAACGCAGAACACGTGGAAGTCGGCGCCGTGCCGGTGGCCCTTCTTGTAGGTGCCGACCGGCATCTCCGAGGAGTGCGCGTGCATGAGACCGTCCGCAAGAGTGAAGATGATCGAGCTGCCGCCGGCACCGCGTTCCTTCCAGCCGCGCAGTTCGAGCGTCGAGAGATCGGGAATGAAGTTCGTCTCCCACATGTGTCGGCCGGGGCGCACCGGCAGAAACTCGCCTTCGCCGGAGAAGAAGCGGCCCTCGCCCTCGCGTTCCGGGAATTGGTAGGGGTTCTGGAAAACAAACCCCTCATTATGGAAAACGTTGAGGATCAGCGGCAGGTTGGTCGCCGAGCACAGCCGCGCCCGCTCCTGGCCCGACCCGTTGAAGTGCTGGTACCGCGCGTTGAGCGGCAGCGCGAACAGGCTCTTCGGTCCCCACTCGAACGTATGCTTGCGGCCGTCGCTGGCCTCCACAGTGGTCGAGCCGCGGCCCTCAAGGACGTAGATCACCTCCTCGAAGAGGTGCTGCTGCGGCGAAGTCCGCCCGCCCGGCGCCAAATCGATCAAGAACAGCGACATGAAATCGCCGCGGCCCTTCATGTGGACGACGGCGCCAGATGCGTCGAAGCGGGCCCAGCGCCCGGTCTCGACCTTCAGGAGATCGATGCCAAAGTCCTCGACAACGGGGATGCCCTCGCGCCCCACCCAGTCGAGATACGGATCGAGCAGGAATTTCACCGGCTTGTCGGAGCCGGCCGCCACGGAACTCGCCACGCTGTGCCTCCCTGAACGCGATGCGCGGCCGCACGGCGCGGGCGCAGCCTTTCCGAACCATAGGGGTCAAGGATGCCGGCTGTGAAGGTCCGGAAGGGGAAACTTGTTTTTCCTAATTTTCATGACCGCTGCGACCGCTCCAGCGCGGCCTGGAGGTAGTCGAGCAACAGCGTCAGCTTGCGCGGCTGAGTGCGCGCGCGTGGGTAGAACGCCCAGATCTGGCGGTCGCAAACCGTCTCGGCCGGAAAGATCACCTTCAGCGACCCACCGAGCAGATTGGACGATGGCGCCAGCAGGCGGCCGATGCCGAGCCCGTCCCGGACGGCGTTGTGGATGGCCGACCAGTCGTCGGCTCGATAGCGCCCCTTCACGTTGACGCTGTAGCGCTTCTTGCCGTCCATGAACCACCACTGCTCGGCGGAGGGCTGGGCGGTGTAGATGACGCAGTCGTGGCGTGCGAGATCGCGCGGCTCCTTCGGCTTCCCGCAGCGCTTGAAGTACTCGTCACTCGCGCAGATCAGGTACTTGACCGGCGTCAGCGCGCGGCACTCGACCGAGGTGTAGCGCAGATTGCTGTCGTCGCCGGTGCCGCTGCGGATCGAGATGTCGAGGCCGTTCTGGAGCACATCCACGTAGGCCGGCTCGACGGTGAGATCGACCGACAGCGCTGGATGGACGCGGAGGAACTCGTTGAGGATCGGCAGCACGATCAGCTGTCCGGTCCCTGGCGTGACGTGGATCTTGAGCGTCCCCGACAACGTCGCGTTCGCCTCGTGCACGGCCTCGCGCGCCTGCTCGATCTCGCGGAGAATCTTGAGGCAGCGATCGTAGTAGATCTTTCCCGCCTCGGTTAGGTTGAGGTCGTGGGTCGAGCGGTTGATCAACCGCACGCCGAGCTCGCCCTCGAGCCGACTCACCTGCTTGCTGATCGCCGACGGCGTAAGGTTCAGATCTTGGGCCGCCGCCGAGAAGCTGCCGCGCTCGACCACGCGGACAAACATTTCCATGCCCGTCGTCTCACCCACGGTTCGCCCCTTTGGCGCGCCCCGCCAGCACCGCATCGACCATCTCCGCCGCGAGCCCGACGTAGTTCGCAGGCTCGACGAGCGCCGCGAGATCGGCCTCGGACACCTGGCGCATGATGTCGGGATTGGCCTTCAGCACATCGACGAAGGGCCGCTTCTCGTCGAGCGCGCGGCGGCACGCGTCGTAGACCACGTCGTGGGCGTTCTGGCGGCCGAGCTTCGGCGCCAGCGCCATCATCACCGCCTCGGCGACGATGAGCCCGCCGGTGAGGTCGAGATTGGCGCGCATGCGCTTGTCGTCGATCTCGAGTCCCTCGAGCAGGAAGCGCGCCTGATGGAGCGCGCTCGCGGTCAGCAGGAAGCTCTCCGGCATAGCGAGCCACTCGGCGTGCCACGGTCCCGTCGCCCGCTCGTGATCCTGCACCATCGCGTCGAGCATCAGCGCGACCTGCTGGCGGACGCCCTTGCCGCAGGCCAGGATCAGCTCGCAGCTGATCGGGTTGCGCTTCTGCGGCATCGTCGAGCTGGCGCCGCGACCGGGCGCGAACGGCTCGAACGCCTCGGCGACCTCGTTCTGCATCATCAGCATGATGTCGGTCGCGATCTTGCCGACCGTGCCGGTGACGAGCCCGAGAAAGGTCACGACTTCCGCGAGGCCATCGCGCATGACGTGCCAGGTGATCGCCGGCTCGGCGAGCTTCAGCTCGTTGGCGAGCTCGCGGCGCACGTCGAGGCCCTTGTCGCCGAGCGAGGCGAGCGTGCCGGCGGCGCCGCCGAATTCGGCGACCAGCGCCCGCGGCCGCAGCTCGGCGAGCCGCACGCGGTGACGATCGATCGCGGCCAGCCACACCGCGGCCTTGTAGCCGAAGGTGATCGGTAGAGCGTGCTGAAGGTGGGTGCGGCCGGCCATCGTCGCCGTGCGATGCCGCCGCGCGAGTTTCGCCAGCGCCTCGCCGATCGCGGCGAGGTCGCTCTCGACCAGCGCGAGGGCGTCGCGCACCTGCAGCACCACGGCGCAATCCATGATGTCCTGGGTCGTCGCGCCCCAGTGCGCGTACTCGCCGAGTCCGTCGGCGCAGCGCTCCGCGATCTGCCGCACCAGCGGCAGGATCGGATAGCCGACGCGCTCGGTCTCGCGCCTGAGGCGCGCCATGTCGATGATCGACAGATCCGCTTTTGCCGAGATCTCGGCGGCGGCGCGCTCGGGAATGATGCCGAGCCGCGCTTCCGCGCGGGCCAGCGCCGCCTCGACCTCGAGATAGCGCGCGACCAGCGCCTCGTCGGCGAACACGGCGCGCATCGGCTCAGTGCCGAAGAAATCGCGGAACAGTGCGGAATCGAATGGTGTGGACGGCATCGGCGGCTCCTTGACGGGCCATTGTTGTGACCCACGCGCGGACGCGCAAGCGATTAGGTTACGCGCCGGGGCGCTCGACCGACGACGCCTTGATCAGCGCGTATACCTCGCGGCCCGGCGCGAGATCGAGGCGCTCGACGGCGTCGCGGGTGACCCGGGCGAGGATCGCCGTCGCGCCGACCCGCACCTGCACCAGCGCATCGCCGCCGCGGCGGTCGTTGATCTCGCCGACGCGGCCGGCGAGCACGTTGCGGACGCTGATGCCCTCCGGGCGCTTCGTCGCGACGATGACCTCCCGGGCGGGAATCAGGACGCGCAGGCGCGCTCCCGGTGCGGCGGCGAAGGCGCCGACCACCAGCTCGCCGCCTTCGAAGCCGAGCCGCGTCAGCCGCCGCGGCTCGTCGTGGCCGAGCACGGTGGTGTCGATCACCGTCGCCGCGTCGCGGCGATCCGACATGCCACGGACGTCGAGGCGCGCCGACAGCTCCGCCATCTCGCCCGCGGCGACCACCCGCCCCTGCTCCACCACGATCAGGGTGCGCGCCAGCCGCTCGACCTCGTCGCGGCTGTGGCTGACGTAAACGACCGGCAGCGACAAGTCGTCGCGCAGACGCTCGATGTACGGAAGGACCTCCCGCTTGCGGTCCTCGTCGAGCGACGCGAGCGGCTCGTCCATCAGCAGCAAGCGCGGTTGCGACAACAGCGCCCGGCCGATGGCGACGCGCTGGCGCTCGCCGCCCGACAGCGTGTGCGGCCGTCGCTCGAGCAATCCGCCGATTCCGAGCAGCGCCACGACGTGATCGAACGGGATCAGCCGATCGTCAGCCGGCGCGCGCCGCAGGCCATAGCGGAGATTGTCGGCGACCGTGAGATGCGGGAACAGCCGGGAGTCCTGGAACACGTAGCCGACCCGACGGCGTTCCACCGGAACGTCGATGCCTTTCGCGGAATCGAAGAAGACCAGGCCGCCCAGGGCGATGCGGCCGGAATCGGGACGGCCGAGCCCTGCCAGCGCGCGGACAATAGAGGTCTTGCCGGCTCCCGAGGCGCCGAACAGCGCGGTCACGCCGGGCACCGGCGCGGTGAACGCCACATCGACGGTGAATGCGCCGAGCCGCTTCGTGATGGCGACGTCGAGCATCTATCGCCCCAGCATCCGGCGGACGTTACGCGCCATCAGCTCCGCGGCGATCAGGCCGAGGATCGCGAGCACGAACGAGATCGTCGCGAGACGCGCGGCGGCGGCATCTCCGCCCGGCGTCTGGATCGCCGAGTAGATCGCCAGCGGCAGCGTCTGCGTTTCGCCGGGGATATTCGATGCGAAGGTGATCACGGCGCCGAACTCGCCGAGGCTCGCCGCGAACGCGACGATCGCGCCCGAGAGGATGCCAGGCAGCATGAGCGGCAAAATCACGCTGCGGAAACGGTCGAACGGCCCGGCGCCGAGCGTCCGCGCGGCCTCGTCGAGACCGAGGTCGATGGCTTCGAGCGACAGCCGGATGGCGCGCACCATCAGCGGGAACGCCATCACCGCCGTCGCCAGCACCGCGCCTGCGGTCGTGAACACGAGGCGGACACCGAAGGTCTGGTAGAGAAACGCCCCCAGGGGCCCGCGGACGCCGAACAGGAGCAAGAGGACGTAGCCGACGACCACCGGCGGCAGCACCAAGGGGACGTGTACCAGCGCATCGAGAACGCCCCGCCCCCAGAACCGTCCCCGCGCGAGCAGCCAGGCAGCCATGATCGCCAGCGGCAGGGTCAGAGCGACGCTGTAGCACGCGACGACCAGGCTGACGCGCAGGGCGCTCCACTCGGCGGGCGTGAGAAGGTCCATCATGCGGCGGCTCCGCGCCGATGATAGCAGCGAAATATCCGGGCGGATATATCGCCCCCCGGGAGCACCACCGGTGCCGGTTAACGGGCCTTGAGGTCCTCGAGCGCGAAGCCGGCGATACCCTTGTAGCGGTCCGACAGCGCCTTGAGCTCGGCCTGGCTGATGTAGCGGTCGAGGTCGTCGAACGGCCGGTCGCCGACCAGTTCCTCGACCTTCATGATGATGACGTCGGGCGGGCTCTCGCGGTTGGTCTTCACCACGCGGTACGCGGCCGGCAGCCGCTGGGCCTCGTAGGCCTTCAGCGCCCCCTCGGGATCTCCCGGCATCCGGGCCAGCAGGTCGGCTAGCGCGCGGGCATCGATCGTGGCCTGCGCCGCGCCGTTGGAACCGCGCGGGTACATCGGATGCGCGGCGTCGCCGGCGAGGGTGACGCGCCCGAACGTCCAACGGTCGACCGGATCGCGGTCGACCATGGGATATTCGAGGATGAACTCGGCGTCCTTCACCATCTGGGCGACGTTCAGCCAGTCGAAGGTCCAGCTCTCGTAGACGTGGAAGAAGTCATCGAGCTTGCCCGGCCTGTTCCAGTCGTTGCGGCCGGGACGGATCCCTTCGACCTCGGCGATCCAGTTGATGAGCTGGCGCCCCTCGCCGTCCACGTTGTCGACGATCGGGTAGATCACCATCTTGCCGGTCTTGATCGATCCGACGCGGATGTAGGTGCGACCGTCGAAGATCGGCTTGCAGCGGGTCACCCCGCGCCAGGTGTTGATGCCGCCGAAGGCCACGTCCTCGTCGGGATAGAACTGCTTGCGCACGGCCGAGTTGATGCCGTCGCAGGCAATGACGGCATCGGCGGTGATCGGCGGCAGGGACTTGCCGGTCGAGGTCTCGACGAAACGGACGAGGACCTTGCCGCCCTGCTGCTCGACGCCGACGCAGCTTCGGTCGGTGAGCACGCGATCCCGGCCGAGACGTTCGAGCGCCGCCCTGTAGAGCACCAGATGCAGCTTGCCGCGATGAATGCCGAGCTCCGGCACCTCGTAGCCCGCGAAGCGGCCGCGCGGCTCCGTGTAGATGAGCTGGCCGAAACGGTTGAAGAACTTGCTCTCGCGGTTCTCGATGCCGACCGCTTCCAGCGCCGGACGCAGGCCGAGCGCGCTGAACTCGGTCATCGCGTGCGGCAAAAGCGTGATGCCGACGCCGAGCTCCTTCACCTCCGGCACCCGCTCGTACACCGTGCACGGGATGCCGCGCGCATGAAGGTTCATGGCCAGCGTGAGCCCGGCGATGCCGCCGCCGACGATCGCGACTTCCGGAGCTGCACTCATGGTGTGATCGCGCCCTCGACTATTCGGTCAGCAGATGCCGCCACTTGGCGTAGGTGTCGTGCATCACCTTCTCGCTCGCCGCGGCGATCGGCGGGAACGAATCCTTGCGCGACCACGGGCGGCACGCGTCGATGATGGCGCGGGTGTTCTCGACCTGGCCTTTCGACAGCATCGGGTCGAGCGGCCCGCTCCACGCCTTGCCGACGATGTCGATGTCGACCGCGGGATCGCAGCGGGTCGACATCGCCCAGATCACGTCGAAGATGTTGGTCGGATCGATGTCGTCGTCGACGACGATCACCCAGCGGCCGAGATAGTTGCCGGCATGGCAACTGAACGCGAGATGCCCGGCCTGACGAGCGTGGCCGGGATACATCTGCTTGATCGAGACGATGTTGAACATGCGGGCGCCGCCCGCCTCGTGGGACCACACGCCGCGGATGCCGGGCAGCCCCGCCTTCTCCATCTCGTCCCAGATCGTCGCCGCCTTGCTCACGCTTTTCGCGTAGATGAAGTCGTGGGGCGGACGGCCCGGGCGCGCCGTCGTCAGGATCGGGTTCGTCCGGTGATAGACGCGGCGGATGCGGACCGCGGGCTGGCTCTGCTCGCCGCTGGCGTAGTAGCCGGTGAACTCGCCGAACGGCCCTTCGGTGCGCACGTCCTCGGGCATGATCTCGCCCTCGAGCACGATTTCGTCGCGCGCCGGGATCGGCAGGCCATGGAGCTCGCTCTCGACCACCTCGAACGGACGGCCGCGGTGGCCGCCCGCGTAGGCGTACTCGTCGACCCCGTAGTCGATCTCGTTGCCGGCGGTGATGAACAGCAACGGATCCGTGCCAACGCTGATCGCGACCGGACACGGCTTTCCCTTGGCGAAGTACTTCTCGCGGATGAGCCGGCCGTGCTTGCCCGGCGAGATCCACAGCCCGACGGTGTTCCGGTCGTAGACCTGGACGCGGTACGTGCCGACATTGACCCAGCCGGTGTCGGGGTCCTTCATGATGACGAGGTCGTGGGTGCCGATGTAGCGGCCGCCGTCGATCTCGTGGACTCGCGGCGTCGGAAACTTCAGGAGATCGACCTTGTCGTCGCGGTCGACGTTCTCCAGCACCGGACCGGTTTTCACCGTCACCGGCGGGATGTGCTTGAACCCGGAATGCATGCGGTCGCGATAGGACTGCACCAGATCCATCGTGTGCTTCGGCTCGGAGAATCCGAAGGTCAGCGCGCAGCGCTGGCGGCTGTTCCCCGCGCCCCAGACGACGCGATAGCCTTTGGGATATCCGGGGACGTCGTCGAACAGCAGCGCCGGCGGATTCTCCGGACGCTCGTTGCCGAACATCTCGGAGATGCCCGCCATCTCGAGCTCCCAGTTGGCGCCCGAGACCTTCTTGACCTCGCCGAGCCGATCGGCGCGGTCGAGGAACTCGCGCAGGTCCTCGTGCACCCGGTCGTAGTCGACCCACGCGCCCGGCGGGGTGTTCGCGACAGCCTTGTCACTCGCCATCAACCATCTCCTGACGGTTGTGGTATCCCGGCTCCGCCGGCCTGTCCAGCGTTGCCGCCCGACGGTGTCCGCCTCTACACTGGCGGCAAAACAACCATGCGGCGCGCGCCCGTGGAAGGACAGGGACACGATGACATCGCGAATCAGACTGGGATCGATGCTGAGAGTGCTGGCCGGCGCGCTCCCGGCGCTGGCGCTCGCCTCGGCCGCGGCCTCCGCCGACGACTTCTACAAAGGTAAGACGATCACGATCCTGGTCGGCGGCACCGCCGGCGGCGGCTTCGACACGATCTCCCGGGTCATGTCGACGCACCTCGGCAAGTACATCCCCGGGAACCCGTCGTTCGTCGTCCGCGACGTGCCCGGTGGCGGCGGCATTGTGGTTGCCAATTCCATCTACAATCTCGCGCCGAAGGACGGCACGCAGATGGCCTACATCGGCCCGGTCGTCGTCCAGCCCCTGCTCTCGCCGGACAACAAGAGCATCCAGTTCGACGCGACTAAGATCAACTGGATCGGCAGCCTCGGAGTGACGAGCTCGGTGCTGATCGCGTGGCACGAGACGCCGATTAAGTCCGCGCAGGACCTCTTCGACAAGCAGATGGTGGTGGCCGGCACCGGCGCCGCATCGACGACCGACATCTACCCCAAGGTCCTGAACGCGGTGCTCGGCACCAAGTTCAAGCTCATCACCGGCTACCAGGGCAGCAAGGAGACGTACATCGCGATCGAGCGCAAGGAGGCGGACGGACGCTTCTCGGCGCTGGACTCGATCTATGCGACGGTGCCCGATTGGATCCCGAGCGGCAAGGCGCGGGTGATCCTCCAGGCGTCGGTCAGCCGCCAGGCGGGACTGCCCGATGTGCCGACGGCAATGGATTTCGCCAAGACCGACGCCCAGCGTCAGGCGCTCGAGTTCACGTTCCTGCCGTCCGAGATGGGCCGGCCGATCGCCGCGCCCCCGGGCATCCCCGACGCGCAGAAGGCCACCCTGCGCGCGGCCTTCGCGAAGATGATCGCCGATCCGGCGTTCCTCGCCGAGGCCAAGCAGCGCGGCATCGAGGTGGAAGGCCCGATGACCGGCGAGCAGGTGGAGGCGGCAGTGACGAAGATCTACGCGACACCGAAGGACGTGGTCGCGCAGGTCGTCAAGGCGATGCAGTAAGCGCGCCACATATCAGCACTCCGGAGAAGAAGAATGAAGATCGTCCACGCCTGCTTCATTGCCGCCGCTCTCGCCACCGCAGGCACGGCGCAGGCGCAGAGCGTCGAGGAGTTCTACAAGTCGCACCCGATCACCATCTCGGTCGGGTTCACCGCAGGCGGCGGCTACGACCTTGCCGCCCGCACCGTCGGCCGTTACATCAACAAGTACATCCCCGGCACGCCGACAGTCATCATCCAGAACATGCCGGGCGCCGGCAGCCTCAAGTCGATCAACTATCTCTACAACCTCGCGCCGAAGGACGGCTCGCAGCTCGCGGTGTTCTCGCGGGGCGTCGCGGTCGAGCCGCTGCTCGGCGACGATCAGGCGCACTTCGATCCATCCAAGCTCAACTGGATCGGCAGCCCGAGCAAGGAAACCAACGTCGTCTTCGCGTGGGCAACGAAGCCGTTCACGACCTTCCAGGACACGATCGACCGTCAGATGGTGGTGTCGACGACCGGCTCCGGGGCCGACACCCAGACGTTCCCGCTGGTGCTGAACAACATCTTCAAGACGAAGTTCAAGCTCATCACCGGCTACCCCGGGGCCGCCGAGACGCTGCTCGCGGTCGAGCGCGGCGAAGCGGACGGCCAGGCGGGACTCTCGTGGGGCTACATCAAGGCGAGCAAGGATAGCTGGATCAAGGAGAAGAAGATCAACGTCCTGCTCCAGCTCGCGCTCGAGAAGCACAAGGATCTACCGGACGTGCCGCTGGTGATGGACCTCGTGAAGAGCAACGACGACCGGCAGCTCCTGGAGCTGTTCCTGTCGCGGCTGCCGATGGCGTGGCCGTTCGCGGCGCCGCCCGACGTGCCGCAGGAGCGCGTTGCGGCCTTGCGCCAGGCGTTCGACAAGACGATGACCGACCCGGCGTTCATCGCCGAGGCCCAGCGGCAGAACCTCGAGGTCGAGCCGATGACCGGCGAGGCGATCGCGACACTCATGAAGCGCGTCTACGCGAGCTCGCCCGAGGTGACGGCGCGCGCCCGCGCCATCGCCGAGGAAGGCCGCAAGAAATAGCGGCCGCGGACGAGCAGCAAAAAGGGCGACGCGTTCAGCGTCGCCCTTTTCGTTTCGGCTCGTGCGCGCGGCTACGCCGCGCCCCGGAACGGGTTGAGGCGCTTGAAGAAGGCGCTGACGCGATGACGGCGCTGCTCGTAGGCGACGACGCTTGCGTCGGTCACCCAGTTCATCTGGATCGCGCGCCGTGGACCCTCGAAGGGCTGATGGCCGTGCCACGACCGCTCGGAGCGCTTGAACACCAGCAGCGTGCCGCCGACGGGCGACACCTCCTCGGCGGCGGCGTCGAGGGTCGGCGCGCGCAGGATGCGGAGCCGCCCACCGTCGGCTTCCCACGCCTGGTTGAGGTACAGCAGCACGGTGATGATCTTGGTGTCGGTGTCGGTGTGGATCTTGCCGTCGGCGCGGTGGCACCGTCCACGCACGGTGAACATCGTCGGACGGCCGGAGAGGTCGATACCGAACTTGCTTTCGATGGCGGTGCGGAACCCAGGGCCGTTCATCTCGTCGATCAGCGCCGCGAAGTCACCGCGGAGATTGAGTTCGCTCAGCGGCAGCGATCCCGTGGTCTCGACCTTCGGGAAGTCGGCGATCACCTTCGCGAGCGCGGGCGCCGGCACGAAATTCGGCACCACGAGATACTCGTAGGGGTCCGTCTTCAGCGGCGTCGCGCGGAGGGCATCGAGATCGAGAAGGCTCATCGGACTCACGGGGTTGTGAAGCTCAGGACCGCGCCCCGCCGGCCCGGTGCGCGCGGAAGGCGTCGGCGATCGCCGCGGCGATCTCATCCGTTGCATTTAAGGGTACGGGTTGCCAGTTTTCAAGGCGACCAGCGAACTTGCGGGCCGCGCCGGCGGCATACATGCCATCGAGAAAGCGACGGAACTTGGGCGATCCGCCGTCGAGCTCGATGACGTACACCGGCTTACCGGTCGAAGCCGCCTCGCCCACCATGTTCACGGAGTCGCACGTCACCACGACCGCATCGGCGCTGCCGAGATAGCCGAAGTACGGATTGTCGCCGCAGCCGTCCCACATCACCGCTGCCCGCCCGGCGACGCGGTCACGGATGATCGACTCCTGCGCCGATCCGGTGCGGCGCGACGGTGTGATCATCAGACCGGCGCCCGCATCGAGCAGTGCGGCGAGCAGGTCGGCGATCGTTGCGGCCGCGCTCTCGTCGAGACGATACACCGCGTTGGTGCCGCCCAGCAGCACGGCGATCCGCGGCCGCGGCAGAAGCGCGATCGAGGGCGCCAGCCTCGCCGCCTCGGTGGCGAGGCGCTCCGGCGTCAGGCGATGGGGGGAGGTCAGCGTCGACAGCACGTTGCGACCGTTGAGCCGGTCGTGCGCGGGCGCCCAGACAAAGTCGAAGTGCGACGGCGCGACCGCGGGATTCTGAAGAATCGCGACGAAGCTCTTGCCTTTCGAGTCTCGGCGGATCTTGCGGGCGTAGGGAATCGACTGCCGCCCCGAGGCGATCACGAGATCCGGCCATGGCGGCGCGATCTGCGGATCGGGTGCGGCCGGCCCCCACGGAGCGATCCATCGCCATGGCGCCGGCGGCGACACCCGCTTGATCTCCGCCGTGACCCCGAGCGCTTCCGCCACGCCGAGCGCCTGGGCCTCGAAACCGGCGGCGCCGTTGGTCACGATCCACGCGCGGACGCCGACGGACGCGAGCGGAGCGCGGCCTGCGGTCGTTGGTCCTGACATGGCTGGGATCGGCTGATCGTTGGCGGATGGCCGCCGGAACGGCCGACCGGAACATAAGGCGGCCGGCGGGCCCGCAGAAAGACAATTCTGCGCCGGGCCGAAGGGCACTAGGCGCCGGCCAAGAGTGTCGGACAAAAGAATGGGCCGGACGGCGAAGCCATCCGGCCCAAGAGAACGCCGGGGGTGGAGAGGGCCGGCGTTCCCAAGTGCGTGTCGGGGGGCTAGCGCCCGACGTGCACCTGGCTCGGTGTGGTAAAGGCGCCGACGGCCGCGCCAGCCGCACCACCGACGATCGCGCCGACAACCCAACTGCCCGAAACTGCGCCGATCAGGGCGCCCGCGCCGGCACCGATGGCGCCGCCGCTCAATGCGCGCTCCTGCTGCTGATTGAGGTTCGAGCATCCGCTGGCCGTCGTCGCGAGCATGAGCAGAGCGCAGGCTCCGGCGAGGTTCTTTTTCGTCGTAGTCATGAGTAACTCCTCTCTCGTCTTTTATCTTGTGACTGCTCCGCCGGACGGGAGCTCCGTCCGACGCGAGTACGCTTCACCACTGACAAACAACCGGGACGACCGACACACACGCCTCGGCCGCCAATCTCGTGCATCACGATCTCACCACTGCCCACCTGTTGGTCCGCGCTCCCGCCCGGGACATTCCGTCCTCGAGGCGGCGCATCAGGTCGGCGGGCTCGACCAGCTCATCGGTCCAGTAATGCAACGTCTGGATCCGCTCGGGTGTTCCTGGGGCGAGCGCCTCGACGATGTGGCGGCCCACCTGGGCGGCGATCATGTCGTCGCCGCGCTCCTGAATCAGGCAGCGGTCCAGGTGAAGGAAGCCGATATCGCCGTTGGCGAGGATGCCGACGGGGCCGAAGGCCTCGAGGCGCGGCACGAGCCGGCTCACCGCCGCGCGCACCGACACGCCGGCCGGCCGGACCATGAACAGCGAGCAACGAAGATGCATGCTGCCGAGCAGCCGGCACGCGGCCTCGAGGTCCGACATGAATCCTTCGCCGCTTCCGGCCGACAAACGGAGCGGCTGAGGCGGCGCATTATCGACGTCGGACGGATTCCACATGCCCCCGTGCCTCCACTTTTACCCGGGGGCTCGACCCCTAAGTAGTTGTGCGAATCATGTGCGGGGAATCGTGAAGACAGGGCGGCATCGATGCGGCAATTTCGTGGCGACTTGCCGCAGCGCGTCTCAAAATCGAAAGGAAACCGCGCGTGCGCTACGACGCGAGCGGGAGCGTGATCGTGACGTCGAGACCACGATCGTCGCGATTGGTCGCGACCACAGATCCGCCGAGGGCGTCGACGTTGCGCCGTACGACCCACAACCCGATGCCGAAGTGGCTCGCGCTGTCGTTCCTGCCCGGGCGATGGGTGAAGTAGCGGTCGAAAATCCGCTCGAGATTGCGCGGATCGATGCCCGGCCCCTCGTCGCCGACCGCGAGACGGGCAAGTCCGTCGCCGGCCGAGAGCGTGACGGTCACGGTGCCTCCGGTCGGCGAGAAGCTCGTGGCGTTCTCGATCAGGTTCTCGACCACGACCTCGAGGTTCTCCTCGCCGCCGTCGACGACGATCCCAGGGGCGAGTTCCATTCGCAGCGTTACCCCGTGCTCCGCCATCCGATCGCGGTACGCCTGCAGCATGCGGTTGAGGAGCGCCGAGAGGTTGACCCGTTCGCGCGGCATGTCGATGAGCGAGGCGAGTATCTCGTCCATGTGCCGCGCCGCGCCGACCAGGGAATCGAGGCGATCGACGGAGCGCTCGATCAACTGCAGGGCCCGTCGTCCGCGTGCGTCGTCCTCGGGGATCGAACGGCGCAGCGGCTCGAGCGACTGCGCGATGACGGCGATCGGGGTCTTGAACGCGTGCGCGTTTTCCTCGGCCGCGTCGCGGAGCTCGCTTGCCGATTGCCGCACGGTGCGGACCAGTCGGTCGAACTCGTCGGCGGCCGGCGCGAGTTCGGGAATGGTATTCGCCCCGGCGATCGACGCGTCGCTCCCGTCGCTGCGGATCGCGCGCGCAAGCCGCGCGAACCGGAGGACGTCACCGCGGATTCCGACGACGACGACGAGTGCGATGGCGGCCGCGGCGGCGAAGATCGCCAGCGTCCACAGCGCCTCCGGAGCCGCGCCGCCCCGCCGCAGCAGGACGAAGGCGAGCACCAGGGATACAAGGAACGTGATCGCGACGATCGCGATCTTCGCGTCGAGCGACGACGCGAGTCGCGGAACGCGGGTCAGCGACCGGCCCGCGCCCGGCTCATGGCTTGCGCCAGCGGTAGCCGAATCCCGGATAGTTTTCGATCGAGTCAAATCGCTCATCAATTTCACGGAATTTTTGGCGAATACGCTTGATGAAAGTCCTTACGTTGGCGCGATAGCCCTCGGGCCCCACTCCGGCCGTGAACCCCTCGCCCCGCACCAGGTCGTAGATATCACGATAGCGGACATCGGTGCCCGCGCGCGAGGCCATCAGGTGCACGATATTGAACTCGCTGAGCGTCAGCGGCACCTCGCGCCCGTTCCACAGGGCGCGGTGCGACTTCAGATTGAGCTCGAGCGCGCCGAGCGACACCATCTCGTCGCTGACCGTCGCCGCGGTGCCGCCCGGCTGTCCGCGCACGCCGTTCAGGATCAGCTCGATGCGCTTGAGCAGGATGACGAAGCTCCGCGACTTCTCGACGAAGTCGACCGCGCCGCTGGCGAGCGCCGACTCCTCGTAGATCTGGTCGGTGAGAGTCGTGAGGAAGATCACCGGCGTTTCGACGCCGCCCTGACGCACGCGGCGCAGGACCTCGATGCCGGTGAGGCCGGGCATCTTCCAGTCGAGGATCACCAGGTCGGCCGGCGGCTCGTTCGCGGTCGAAAGATGCTCGATGGCCTCCTCGCCGCTCGACGCCGTCTCGACGACGAAGCCGGCGTCGGCCAGATTCTGCGCGAGGGATTCACGAAAGAACTCGTCATCGTCGACGACGAGCACACGTTTCCCGGCCGCCATCACTTCAACGCTTGCTTCCGCCACGCTGTCCCTCCTGAGATGCCCCGGGATCCGCCGTCACCCTCTGCTCCGGCGCGGCCGCGGCACCGCGGCGCGCCAGTACGCGAACGTTCCGCGCGTCCGCTGACGACGTGTGTCCTCCGGCATTCCGATCGCTTCCTCGCCAACCCCTCGCCCCTGTTCCTCACGCGACGGCGCTGCGGCCGCTGGTCCCCGCAAACCGACGAAAAGCATTGAATTAGATCGTATTCATGGCCGCCAATCAGGCGGAAAATGACCGAGGCGTCAAGCTCCTGGTGCCCCGGCGAACACCGCATCCGCGCCTATCCTGCGTGTCCGCGCGACATACGCCAAGCTGCGATGCCCGCGTTTTGCCGCAAAGTCCGGAGAAGAACGAACAGCGACGGCACAGGTTCCTGTCGTTGTGTCCTTGCAGGGACGGCAAGCGGAGTGTTGCAGAGCGACGGTTCTCCGCACAATTGAGCAAAATATGACGGACCTCCGCATTCACGACACGCGCTGTCGCGGGACGAAGCGGCACCGCGACGGCGCGCAGGGACTGGCAGGCTCGTCCGTGAAAACCGCTTGGGAGACCGTGGTCGGGAGAACGCGCGTGTTGAGGAGGTTTGTGGCCGCAGGCGCGGCGGCGATGGTGCTCGCCGCGGGCGCGGCGCAGCCCGCCGCCGCAGGCAAGACGATGACGCCGGAGCAGCGCGCCGTGCATCTGCTCAACCGGATCGGGTATGGCCCGCGTCCGGGGGATGTCGAGCGCGTGACCGCCATGGGGATCGAGCGCTACATCGAGCAACAGCTTTCGCCGCGCGGCATCCCGGAGTCGCCGGAGCTGATGCAGCGCCTCGACGAACTCAGAACGCTGCGCATGTCGCCGAGCGAGCTGTTCGACCGCTACGAGCCGCACGCGGTGCTCGGGCGTCGTCCGACGCCGGACGAAGCGAAGGCGATCCGCGAAAAATCGCGCGTCGTCCTGCGCGAGGCGATCGAGGCCCGGCTGCTGCGGGCGACGCTCAGCGAACGTCGTCTCGAGCAGGTGATGACCGACTTCTGGTTCAACCACTTCAACGTGTTCGCCGGAAAGGGACTCGACCGTCTGTGGGTCGGGGCCTTCGAGAACGAGGCGATCCGTCCGTACGCGCTCGGCCGCTTCCGCGATCTGCTCGGCGCAACGGCGAAGCATCCCGCGATGCTCTTCTATCTCGACAACTGGCAGAACACGGCGCCCGGCAGCGCCGGCGCGCGCGGACGCGAGCAGGGCCTGAACGAGAACTACGCGCGCGAGATCATGGAGCTGCACACGCTCGGCGTGGACGGCGGCTACACCCAGGCCGACGTCGTCGCACTGGCGCGCATCTTCACCGGCTGGGGGCTGCCGCGCGGCCAGCGCTTCGTTTCGGGACGGGACGGCTTCTTCTTCGACGCGCGGCGCCACGACAACGGCCCCAAGACATTCCTCGGTCGCACGATCCGCCCCGCCGGAATGGCCGAAGGAGAGCTCGCCATGGACATGCTCGCGCGCAGCCCCGCGACGGCGCATCACATCGCGTTCCAGCTTGCGCAGTATTTCGTCGCCGACGAGCCGAGTCCCGCCCTCGTCGAGCGCCTCGCCGCACGCTACCGTGAGACCGACGGCGACATCCGCGAGGTGCTGCGCACGCTGTTGAAGAGCGGCGAGTTCTGGGATGCGGCTTCGGGCGCGCGGAAATACAAGACGCCCTACGAATACGTGGTCTCCGCGCTCCGCCTCGCCGGCGCGCCGGTCGGCGACGTCCGCCCGGTCGCCGGCCTGCTGTCGCAACTCGGCATGCCGCTCTACGGCTGCCAGACACCCGACGGCTACAAGATGACCAGCGATGCCTGGCTCAATCCTGATGCCATGATGCGCCGCGTCAGCTTCGCCGCCGCGTTCGGCGCGGGGCAGACGCGCATCGGCCGCCCCGAGAGCATGCCCGACACGCCACGCCCGCTCGACTCCGAGCGGCTGCTGGCGGCACTCGGCCACGCCGTCGCGCCGAAGACCGTTGCCGCGGTCGAGGCCGCTCCGCCGCAGCTCAAGGCCGGCGTCGTGCTCGGCAGTCCCGACTTCATGACCCGGTAGGCCGCACATGACTCACGCAATCGATCGCCGATCGTTCCTCGCCCTGGCCGGCGCCGGGCTTCTGCTGCCGCTCGCTTCGAACGCGTGGGCGGCCACCGGCGCCGGACCGACGCGGCGACTCGTCGTCGTGTTCCTGCGCGGCGCGGTCGACGGGCTCAACGTCGTCGTCCCGCACGGCGACAGCGCCTACTACGAGGCGCGGCCGTCGATCGCCGTTCCACGCGCCACAGATGGCGTCATCGATCTCGACGGTCACTTCGGGCTTCATCCGGCGCTCGCGTCCGTCGAGCCGCTGTGGCGCGAGGGGCGGCTCGCCTTCGTCCACGCCTTCGGCTCGCCCGATCCATCGCGCTCGCATTTCGACGCCCAGGCGATGATGGAGACCGGCACGCCGGGCAATCCCGGCGCGCGCGAGGGCTGGCTCAACCGCCTCGCCGCCGCGCTGCCCGGCGGACCGACCGCGTCGCACGCGATCAGCGTCGGACCGACGACGCCGCGGATCCTGGCGGGCCCGGCGCCGGTGACCAACATCGACGCCGGCCCCAATGCCGGGCGTCCGATCCCGATCGACCGGCCCGCCGTGACGGAGGCGTTCGCCCGGATCTACGACGGCGACGACGCGATGAGCCGCGCCTTCCGGCAGGGCCAGGAGCAGCGCAAACGCATTCTCGCCGACCTCGAGCAGGAGATGCAGGCTGCGGACAATGGCGCGCCGTCGGTGAACGGGTTCCCGGCGCAGGCGAAGCGCATCGCCTCGATCATCCGCCGCGATGCGGCGATCCGCGTCGCCTTCGTCGCGTTGGGCGGCTGGGACACCCACGTCAACCAGGGTGGCGCGAAGGGTCAGCTCGCAAACCACCTGCAACCGCTCGCCGACGGGCTCGCGACGTTCGTGAAGGAGCTCGGCAACTCGTTCGACGACACCGTGATCCTGGTGATCTCCGAGTTCGGCCGCACCGTCCGCGAGAACGGCAACGGCGGCACCGACCACGGCCACGGCAATGTGATGTGGGCGATGGGCGGGCCCATCGCCGGGGGCAAGGTGTACGGCGAGTGGCCCGGCCTCGCGCCCGACCGGCTCTACCAGAATCGCGATCTCGCCGTGACGTCGGACTTCCGCACCGTCATCGCCACCATCGTCGAGCGCCACATGCAGCTCGGCGACCCGGCGCTACGCGCGATGTTCCCCGAGGTGCCCAGCGCGCAGGCGCCCTACGCCGCCATGCTCAGGGCCTGAGCGCCGCCGTCAGGTCTTCGGGCGGCTGTGGACGTGCGGCTGGTGGCCGCCATGGGTGTGCTGGTGATAGCTGTGCTTGCCTGAGACCTTGGTCTCCACCGGCACCGCGCTGAGGGTGCCGTGGCGCACGCCGGTCTCGGCCATGACGCCGTCGGCGAACCGCCGCACCTGCCCGGTGTCGCCTTCGAGCACCGCGACCTCCATGCAGTTCTCGTGGTCGAGATGCACGTGCAGCGTCGAGCGCACGATGTCGTGGCTCGCGTGCTGCGTGTCGGTCAACCGGCGGCTGAGCTCGCGCTCGTGGTGGTTGTAGATATAGGAGAGACACGCGACGCAGTGGCCGGTCTCATTCTCCGACAGCCGCTCGCCCTCGAGCCGGTCGCGCAGGATGTCGCGGACCGCCTCCGAGCGGTTGGCGTAGCCATGCCGCTCGAGATAGCGGTTGAATTGCTCCAGCAGCTTGCCGTCGAGTGACACGGTAAAGCGTTCCATCGCTCACCTCGTTCCTTGAACCGCGCGGGCCGCCCGCGCAACGCTCAGAAAGTCTTCGACACCGTGAACACGACGCGATCGCAGCCGCTGATGCACTGGCGGCGCGGCAGGTCGGTGGCGACGTACTCGAGCTTCAGATCGAGGCCGAGCACGCTGGTGCCGAGGCCCAGCGCCCAGTCGGAGTAGTCGTTGTTGCCCGCGCGGCGGTTGCGGTCGAACGTCGAGTGTCCGACGTGCGCCATCGCCGTGAAGTTCTTCCCGATCGGCACCTCGACCCCAGTGACGTAGTACCACTCCTCGCCCGATTCGTACTGGTACTCCGGCGACCAGCTCACGGCGACGTAGGGCTTCGCCCAGTCGAGGTCGTAGTCGACCTTGGCGGTGAGCTCGAAGAAGTTGAAGTCGAGGCCGTCGGCCCGGTGGGCGCCGGGATAGGTCGTGTAGCCCGCCATCAGGTCGTAGCCGAGATCGCCGATGTCGTTGCGGAAACCGGCGAAGTAGTCGAGTTCGATGCGGCCGGAGTCCTCCGGCGCGGGCTTGTCGACGTTGGAGCCGAACACCTGGAAATACGCGCCGCTGTCGTGGTCGAACTCGATCTGGGGCTGGATCCCGGGCACGCCCGGCCGGGTGTTGGTCTTGCCGCGAGCGAAGTACTCGCTGGTGACGGCGATGGTGCCGGTGAAGCTGCCGCCGAGCGTTTCGGAGCGCAGGAAGCCCTCCTTTTCCTTGTCCTCGGCCGCGCCGGCGGGATACGCGGCGCTTCCGAGCGCCAGCGCCAAGGCGCCCATCACGGCCGCCGTCAGAAGTCGGTTCATCGCCCAATCCCCAGGGCCGCCCCGGCGGCCGTTATGACGTTTTCGGGATTTTTTCATACACAGCGGAAGCCGCGGGCGCAAGGACGCCGCCGCCGGTTGCGCCGGCGCTGCTCGCTGCGTATGATCTTTGAGAAAATCTTAATACTAAGCATGTCTCGCGTGCCGACACCGGCAGCGGCGATCGGCATCACGAGGTGAGGCGTTGCGCACGTTCCTGTCCCTGTTCGATGATCAGGCCCACGGCGTCCGCCGCAAGGGCGTCGGCATCTACGCGCTCCTCGTGCTCGCGAACATGCTCGCCTGGGGGTGGGCGCTGGTCGAGTTCGGCGACCGTCCCGCGCTGCTCGGCACCGCGTTGCTCGCCTACATCTTCGGCCTGCGCCACGCGGTCGACGCCGACCACATCGCGGCGATCGACAACGTCGTGCGCAAGCTCATGCACACCGGCAAACGGCCGATCGGCGTCGGCTTCTTCTTCTCGCTCGGCCACTCGACCGTCGTGGTCCTGGCCGTCGTCGCCATCGCCGCGACCGCGGCGGCGCTGCAGACGCGGTTCGCCGAGTTCAAGGACGTCGGCGGCGTGATCGGCACCAGCGTGTCGGCGGCGTTCCTGCTGATCCTGGCCCTCGCCAACCTCCTCATCCTGCGCGGCGTGTGGCGGAGTTTCCAGACCGTGCGGCGCGGCGGCAACCTCGACGCGGACGACCTCGATCTGCTGATGTCGAAGAGCGGCTTCTTCGCCCGTATCTTCCGGCCGTTGTTCCGGACCGTGACCCGCAGCTGGCATATGTACCCGCTCGGCTTCCTGTTCGGCCTCGGCTTCGACACCGCGAGCGAGATCGGCCTCCTCGGCCTCTCGGCGGTCGAGGCGGCCCAGGGGCTGTCGATCTGGTCGGTGCTGGTGTTTCCGGCGCTCTTCACCGCCGGGATGGCGCTGGTCGATACGATGGACAGCGGCCTGATGGTCGGCGCCTACGGCTGGGCGTTCGTCAATCCGGTCCGCAAGCTCTGGTACAACCTGACCATCACCGCGGTCTCCGTGGTCGTCGCCGTGCTGATCGGCGGCATCGAGGCGCTCGGCCTTATCTCCGAGAAGCTGCAGCTCGAAGGCGCCGTGTGGGCACTGATCGACGAGCTGAACGAGGATCTCGCGAGCTTCGGCTTCGTCGTGATCGGCGTGTTCGCGGTGAGCTGGATCGCCTCGGTGCTGATCTACCGCTGGAAGCGCTTCGACCAGCTCGCCCCCGAGAAGCTCGTCGCCGCCGAGTAGACCCGCGGCGACTTTACCGCGCCGGGATCGGCGTCACCGCGGCCGCGTAATCCTCGCAGACCGCCTCCGCCGCCAGATAGCGATCGTGGCGCAGGCACAGGCCGTCGTCGCCGCGCACCGACGCGTGACCCGAGCTCATCGTCGCCAGTCCCTTCATGACCGATTCGACGTAGGCCGGATCGTTGCGGAAGTACGCGCAGGTCCGGCAGCGATGCGCTGCCGGACCTCGGTTGGCGCGTGCGCGTTGCTCCACGGGGTTCTCGCTAGTGGACCAGGTTCTGCCAGTGGGCGGCGAAGACGACCGCCGAGAGGAAGAATCCGAGGGCGACGTTCACCGCCACTCCGACGCTGAAGGCGACGAACGGCGTCCGCCCCGCCGAGGCCAGCTCGCGGAACCGCGTGGTCAGGCCGATCGAGAAGAAGCAGAAGATGAACGTCCAGGTCCGCAGGTCCTTGATCGGCGCGACCAGCGCCGGAACGACGGTCTTGTTGTAGTCGGCGAGGCTGTAGGCGCTCGCGACCCACGTGACGAACAGAGACGCGATCAGGAAGCCGATGACGAACTTGGGGAAGCGCCACCAGATCTCGGCGACGTCCGGGGTCCGCGTCGGGCCGGTGCGCTCCCACTGTGTCACAGCGACGATCGCCAGCACGAACGCCCAAATGCCGATCCACACGTCGCGGCCGACGACCTTCATCAGCGTGAAGGCCCAGATCGCCTGGTCGGCGGTTCCGGCGATGCCGTTCTGACCCGCCATCGCGCCGTAGGTCTGGGCCGCCGCGAAACCGGCGGCGTCGGCGAACTCCGAGGTGCCGATCCACGCCCCGGCGACGCCGGCCGGGAGGTGCAGCGCCTGGGACGCGAACGGCAGGAAGAAGATCATCACGATGGCCCACATCACCACGACCGTGATGGCGATCGGCGCATGCTCCTTCTTCGCGCCGACGGCCCCGGCGATGGCGATCGCCGCCGAGACCCCGCACACCGCGCCGCCGGCGCCCAGCACCGCCGCGAGCCGGCGATCGAGGCCGAGCGCACGGCTGACCCAGAAGATCACGAAGAAGGTGACGATCGAGACGATCGACGCCTGGAAGATGGCGACCGGGCCCGCCCAGACGATCAGGGTGAACGGCAGCGTCGCCCCGAGCAGCACGATGCCGGTCTTGATGTAGAACTCGACCCGGAAGCCGGCGTCGAGCCAGCGCGGCAGGCCGAACACATTGGAGATCAGCAGTCCGAGAACGAGCGCGACGAGCGGCGGCTCGAGATTGTACTTGGCGGCCTGGTCCCACTGCCCCAGCGCGAAGATCAGGGTCGATACCAGATAGACGAAGACGAACGCCGGAACGAATTCGCGTGCCTTGAACCCGAGCGCCGTCAGGGCGACCGAGAAGATGATCGCCCACACCGCGAACTGGGCGACGTAGCGGCCGAGGTTGCCGGCGAAATGCGCCGCGAGCTGATCCAGGGTCGACCACTTCGCCGGAGTGACCGCGATCCAGCTCAGGCTGCCGCCGCCGACGAACGCGAGATACGCCGCCGCGACGATCCCGAGCCCCAGCCAGATCGCCCACCAGTCTTCCTTGAGCCACAGCTCCCGCCAGCCCGCAGTTCCGCCCGGACGTGCCCCTGCGGCTTGGTCGATCGCGCTCATGGTTTCCCCCAGTTCCCGGTATTGCGGCTCTGTCGGGTCTTACCCGCCGGCGCGCATGATAATTACCACATACTATAATGCAATTCAGATTTTTGTACATGTGAATTACGTGCTTAACGGGCGCGGCACGTACGTTATCCCGCGAAGCCGGGAAGGAACGTGCCTCGCCGGAACACCGGTGGCCCGTCGCCGATAGCAAATCGCGCTGGCTGCCATCGCGAATCCGTCACCCATTTGCGAACGATTGGCATTTGCAGCCGCGCTTCGATTTGGTATCTAAGGGACAGCCCACCTGCAAATGATAATGATTCTCAATTAGGGACCTGCCGCATGCACACCGTTCGCCGCACCGCCCTCCTCCGCTTCACCGGCGCCGCGCTCCTGATCGCCGCATTCTCGTTCGGCGGAGGCATCGCCCGCGCCGACGACCCGACGTTCCGCCTGACCATCAAGGACCACAAGTTCGATCCCGAGGTCATCGAGGTTCCCGCCGGCGTGAAGATCGCCCTCATTGTGAAGAACGCCGATTCGACTCCGGAGGAGTTCGAGAGCAACGAGCTGCGGCGCGAGAAGGTCATCCCCGGAGGACAGGAGGCGACGATCTACGTCGGCCCGCTGCGGCCGGGCTCGTACGAGTTCTTCGGCGAATTCAATCCCAAGACGGCGCGCGGGCGCATCGTCGCGAAGTAACGGAGGTCGCCATGCTCGCCACCGCCATCATCGTCTTCCGTGAGGTCCTCGAGGCGGCGCTGATCATCAGCATCGTCCTCGCCGCGGCCAAGGGAATCGCCGGTCGCAACGCGTGGGTCGGCGGCGGCGTGCTGACCGGCGTCGTCGGCGCGTTCACCGTCGCCGCGTTCGCCGGAGCCATCGCCCAGGCGGCCCAGGGCATGGGCCAGGAGCTCTTCAACGCCACCATCCTGCTCGCCGCGGTCGTCATGCTCGGCTGGCACAACGTCTGGATGTCGCAGCACGGCCGCGAAATGGCGAAGACCATCGGCGACGTCGGCCGCGAGGTGGTCACCGGCGACCGCCCGCTGTACGCGCTCGCGATCGTGTGCGCGGTCGCCGTCCTGCGCGAGGGCTCGGAGACGGTCCTGTTTCTGTACGGCATCGCGAGTTCGACCGGCGAAGGGCCTGCCGCGATGCTGCTCGGCGGCGCCATCGGGGTGGCGGGCGGGGTAGCGCTGGGTGCCGCGCTCTATTTCGGCCTTCTCAGCATCCCGATGCGTCACCTGTTCACGGTCACCAACTGGATGATCCTCCTGCTCGCCGCCGGAATGGCCTCGCAGGCGGCCGGGTTCCTCGTCCAGGCCGACCTCCTGCCCCCGCTCGGCGACACGGTGTGGGACAGCTCCTGGTTGCTCACCGAGAAGAGCATCGTCGGCAAGGTCCTTCATGCATTGGTCGGCTATGTCTCGCGGCCCGCGGGAGTCCAGGTGGCGTTTTTCATCGCCACCATCGTCGTCATCGAGACTTTCACCGTCCTCGTCGGCCGCAACGGCGAGTCCACAAAGAAAATGGCCACACGATGATGAACAAGTCCCTCCCGCTCCTCGCCCTCTGCGCCGTCGCCGCCTTCGCCCTTCCCGCGCGCGCCGAATTCCAGGTCCGCTCGCCGACCGTCGACTACCAGGAGATCGAGATCGAGCACAACGGCTCGGTCACCTTCGACCGCGGGGGATCCGACAAGAATCACAAGCAGAGCTACACCACCGAGATCGGCTACGGCGTGACGCCGTGGTGGAAGCTCGCCGTCGAAGGCGAGTGGGGCGCCGACGCAGATCAGCGCACCCGGTACCAGGCCACGACGCTGGAGAGCGTTTTCCAGCTCACCCCCCAGGGGAAATACTGGGCCGACGTCGGCCTGTTCGTCGAATACTCGCGGTCGAACCGCCGCGGCAATCCCGACACGGTCGAATTCGGTCCCATCGTGCAGAAGGAGACCGACGGCTTCTTCGACTCGAATCTGCTGCACACGGCGAACCTCTTCGTCGAGCGCGAGGTCGGACACAACCACGGCGACTCCACCGCGTTCGAGTACGCCTGGCAGTCGCGGCTGCGGCTGAACCAGTATTTCGAGCCGGGCGCCGAGTTCTACGGCACGGTCGGCAAGATCGATCGCCCCGGCAAGTTCACCGACCAGGAGCACCGCTTCGGCCCGATGTTCGCCGGCGGCTTCCGGCTGAGCCCGGGCTGGGGCGAGCTGAAGTACGAGCTCGGGTACCTGTTCGCCATGACCCAGGCGACCGAGAACAACGCCGTCCGCTGGAAGCTCGAATACGAGCTTCCGTTCTAGCGCGACGTCGTCGCGAACCGTCCGAACGTCACGTCCGGGGCGCTGCTGTTGTGGCGCCCCGGCGTCGTCCGCTCCGTGGTGAGCGCGACGGTCCGCGCCCCGGCGAATTCGAGAACGGACGATCGTTCGACGCCGCCCTCCGGGGTTCGCCACGTCACCTCCGCGGCGTCGGCGTTATCCGGACCGACGAACATCGAGCGCAGTGCCGCGAACGGCAGCGCCCGCGCGGTTTGGGTGAGATCGGCGTCGACGACGATGCGCGCGCGATCGAGCGCGGCGATCCGCACCGTCGCCTCGCCGCCGCGGCGCAAGCTCAGCGTCACTCCCGCCGTATCGGGATCGATCTCGACCCGCTCGATGTCGACGTACGGGCGCTCGCCGTCCTCGACGGGCCCGATCAGGAATGAGCTGCCGTAGGCCGTGGCCGGAGCGTCCGGCGTCCCCCGCCCCGCTCCGTCGGGCGCCAGCGGACGGGCCCGCCAGTACCCATCGGGCGGATAGAGCACCAGCACTTCCTCGTCGCCGGAGGGCCGTCCGCGAGTCCAGATCTGGATCAGGTGGACGTCGTCGAAAGCGCGGCCGGCGACGACCACCGGCACGGGCTCGCGCCAGAACGACGGGTACGTGATGCCGATCACGCGCCAGTCGCCGCCGGCTCCGAGCACCTGCCGCTGCGGTGTGAAGGTGCGGGCACCCTCGGGCGCGGGCGCCGGTCCGCAATTGCTGAAGTCGGGCGCCGTGTTGTCGCGGGTCAGCGATTCGAGATAGGCGGGATGGCGCGCCTCGATCCGGAAGCTCCCGACGATGGGCGAGACCAGCCGCAGGTCGACGTTGTCCTCCTCGGCGCACTGCGTCGGTGCACTCCGGTTCTCGACCGTGACGACGACCTCGGCGGGCGCGGCACAGGCGACGACGAGCAGCGCCAACGCCAGCGCGGCGCGCTCAATCATCGACCGTCGCCGCGGCCGGAACCGCCGGACGCGCCGCGACGCGCTCGACCTCGCGCGCCGGCGTGCGGATCAGCGAAATCTCGTGCGGCGGAAAGAAGTCCTCGGGCACGCCGTTGATTCCGGCGCGGACGAACGCGGCACCGACACGGGCGTCGGCGGTGATCACGGCGAACGGGATCGCCAGCAGGTATCCGGCGATCAGCGGCGAGGTCCACGCGAGCATCGTCGGACTGAGCGCCCATAGCGCGGCGGTCAGCGCGACGCCGAACCCGGTGTGCGCCCACAGGCTCCGCGCCGCCGTCGCCCACGACAGCCCGGCGACGTCGCGCGCCTGACGTGACCACTTCACCGACCGGCCGAAGGCGAGCGCCACCATGAAGGCGCTGGTCCGCAGGGTGACGGTGGCTCCCAGGAGGTAAGCGGACACGAGTTCGATCGTGGCGCCGGCGGCGAACCGCGCGGCGCCGCCGTAGCGCCGCACTCCCCCGGGCGTGAGGAGGACATCGAGCAGCCCCGCAACCTTCGGCATCAACGACATCGCCTGGAACACCAGGAAGAGGCTGATGGCTGCCGCCGCGGGAAACGCCGCCGGGTCCTCACCGTCGAGGAGCTTGAACGGCGCGAGCGCGAGGATCGCGGTCCACGCCGGCACGCCGAGGAACATCAGGATCGCCCAGGCGAGCTGGAAGCGACTCATGAACGGCAGCCCCGGCATCGCGAGCAGCCGCCAGTACTGCATGTTGCCCTGGCACCACCGGAGATCGCGACGGCTGAACTCCAGGACGTTCGGCGGGTTCTCCTCCCAGCTCCCCGATTCCACCGGGAGTACGCGCACCTCGTAGCCGGCGCGCCGCATCAGCACCGCCTCGACCTGGTCGTGCGAGAGGATGTGACCGCCGAGCGGCGGCTTTCCGGGCAGGATCGGCAAGTCGCAGTGGTCGCGGAACGGCGCGATCCGCACCAGCGCGTTGTGCCCCCAGAACGGGCCGCAGTCGCCGGTCCACCACGCGCTCCCCATCGTGTACGACCGCATGCCGTGGCGCATCCCGAACTGGAAGATCCGAGCAAAGGCGCTGTCGGACGGCATCCCGACCGCGAGGCTCTGGAGAAGTCCGAGCCGGGGACAAGCCTCGAGGATGCGGACCATGCGCAGGATCGTATCGCCCGACATCATGCTGTCGGCGTCGAGCGGCAGCATGAGCTCGAACGCATCGCCCCACCGCTCGCAGAAGTCGCGCAGGTTGCCGGCCTTGAACCCGGTGTTCACGGGCCGACGGCGGTAGATGATGGTGGCGCTCGCGCCCTCCGCCGCACGCCACGCGCGCACGATGCTCTCCTCGCGCGCGGCAATCGTGGGATCGGAGGTATCGCTCAGCACGAAGTAGCCGAAGCGGTCGCCGAGACCGGTGCCGTCGACGCTGGCTTTCACCGCCATCAGCCGGGCCAATGCGCGCTCCGGGTCTTCGTTGCGCACCGTCATCAGGATCGCCGTTCGCAGACGGACCGGCCCGCCGGTATCGCCGGCCCGCAGGAACGGCGCGACCCGCGCAAGTCCATTGCGGACCCCGTGAAGCAGCCAGAGGCCGAGCACCGCGTTCCAGAAGCCGAGGACCGTCCACGGAGCGCCGACCGCCGCCGCCGCGAACAGACACACGTCCACCCACGACCAGCCGCCGGCGGCGAGAATCCGGGCAAGCGCCCCCAGCAGCGCGACGTAGGTCAGGACGTTGAGGCTGAGGACGAGAACGCGGCGGCGATGCAGCGCCCGGACGGTCTGGAGCCCGGCAGGCGTCATCGCCTCGCCGGCGGCCGGAGACGTGGTCATGAGGTCTCGGTCATGATGTTGTCGGTTCCGGGTCGGCCGCATGTTCCGTATGCTGGACGATACCACACCGGCGCGGGCCCGCGCCGGATTGAGGATGCGATGGCCTCCCTTCCCAGCACCGACGTTTCGGGCGCCGCCTCGCCCCGGCTCTCCGCGACCGCGCTCTGGTACGTCGACCGCGGCCGGGCTGAGCTGCGTACGACGGCGCTGCCGGTCGGGCGCGAGGAGGCGCTGGTCCACACCTCGTGGAGCGGTATCAGTCGGGGAACCGAGCGCCTTGTGCTCGCAGGCCGCGTTCCCCCGTCCGAGGCGCAGCGGATGCGCGCGCCGCTGCAGGAGGGCGAGTTCCCGTTTCCGGTGAAGTACGGGTACTCGGCCGTCGGCACCGTCGAGAGCGGCCCTGCGGATCTCGTGGGCCGCACGGTGTTCGCGCTCCATCCTCACCAGTCCGCGTTTGCCGTGGCGCCCGATTGGCTCCATCCCCTTCCCGACGGCGTCCCGCCGCGCCGTGCCGTGCTGGCCGCCAACATGGAGACCGCGCTCAACGCGGTATGGGATTCCCGCGCCGCGCCGGGCGACCGCATCGCGGTAATCGGCGCCGGCGTCGTCGGCCTTCTGGTCGCGTATCTCTGCGCGCGCCTGTCGCGAGGTGAGGTCGTCGTGTCCGATATCGCGCCGGCGCGCGAATCCACCGCCCGCGCTCTGGGAGCGCGCTTCGCCGCGCCGGGAACGCTCGACGACGGCTTCGATGTCGTGTTCCACACCAGCGCCACGGCCGACGGACTCGCGTCTGCCATCGCCGCCTGCGGCAACGAGGCCCGGATCGTCGAGATGAGCTGGTACGGCGACGGAGTGGTCGCCGTGCCGCTCGGTGGCGCGTTCCACAGTCGCCGTCTGCAGATCGTATCGTCACAGGTAGGACAGGTCGCGCCGTCGCACCGCGCGCGCTGGACTCATCGCCGGCGGCTCGCGAAGGCGATCGAGCTGCTCGCCGACGACCGCCTCGACGCGCTGATCACTGCGGAAGTTCCCTTCGCCGATCTGCCGAAGGCGCTGCCCGGATTGCTCGCCGCCGGCGCGCCGGGACTCGTCACCGCCGTCCGCTACTGACCATCACGGAGACCTCATGTACGCCGTCGAAGTCCGCGACCACATCATGATCGCCCACAGCCTCAAGGGTGACCTGTTCGGACCGGCGCAGCGCCTGCACGGCGCGACGTTCGTGGTCGACGTCGCGTTCTTCCGCGACACCCTCACGCCCGACAACGTCGTCGTCGACATCGGTCGCGCGACCGAGGCGCTCGCCGCCGTGCTCGGCCCGCTCAAGTACCGCAACCTCGACGAGGCGAGCGGGCTCGCGGGCAAGCTCACCACGACCGAGTTCCTCTGCCGCCACATCTTCGACGGGATGGCGGCGGCGGCACGCGACGGCCGGCTCGGTCCCGGGTCCGAGGGTGTGACGAAGATCCGCGTCACGCTGCACGAGTCCCACGTCGCGCGCGCCTGGTTCGAAGGACCCGTGACGGGTGCCTGACGTCGTCTTCGCGATCCCCGGCGATCTCGGGAGCCCGACCGGCGGCTATGCCTACGACCGCCGGCTGCTGGAGCTGCTGCCGGCGCACGGCCTCGACGTCAGCCGTCTCGCGCTGCCGGACACGTTTCCCCACCCGTCGCCGGAGGACATCGACGCGACGCGGCGCGCGCTCGCGGCACTTCCGGCGCAGTCCGTCGTCTTCTTCGACGGCCTCGCCTACGGCGCGCTGCCGCGCGAGGTCATCGCGGCGACGTCGGCGCCCATCGTTGCCCTCGTCCATCACCCGCTCGGATACGAGACCGGACTCCCCGAGTCCCGTCGCAAGGAGCTTCTCGACAGCGAACGCGCGGCGCTGGCGCTCGCGCGCAAGGTGATCGTCAGCAGCCCGACGACCCGCGACGTCCTCGAAATCGAGTTCGGCGTCCCGGCGACGCGCATCGCGATCGCCGAGCCCGGAGCCGAGCGCGTGCCGCGCGCCCGCGGCTCCGCCGGGACGCCGACCATCCTCGCGGTCGGCGCGGTGTCGCCCCGGAAGGGCTACGACGTGCTCGTCGACGCGCTGGCGCGGATCGCCGGCCGAAGCTGGCGCGCAGTGATCGCCGGCACCCTCGATCAGGACCGCGCCACCGCCGCCCATCTCCGCGCGCAGATCGGATCGCGCGGCCTCGGCGGCCGGATCGCGCTCGCCGGCACCGTGTCCGACACGGCCCTCGCGGAGCTTTACGCGACCGCCGACGTTTTCGTCGTGTCGTCGATCTACGAGGGTTATGGCATGGCTCTGGCGGACGCGATGTCCTACGGGTTGGCCATCGTCTCCACCACGGGAGGCGCCGCGGCACACACGGTACCGGACGGCGCCGCGCTCAAGGTGCCGCCGGGGGACGCGCACGCCCTCGCGCAGGCGATCGCGACGATGCTCGATCAGCCGGACCGCCGCCGCGCGCTCGCCGACGCCGCCCGGCAGGCCGGGCAGCAGCTCCCGTCTTGGGACGACACCGCCGCGGTCGTCGCCCACGTGCTCCGGAGCATCGCATGAACGACTTCAGTCCGGACTGGCTGCGGCTGCGGGAGCCCGCCGACCACCGTTCGCGCAGCGCGGAGCTCGCGGGCCAGGTCGCGCGGCTGTTCGCCGACCGCGACGGCGTCGCGATCGTCGATCTGGGCTCCGGGCTCGGCTCCAACCTCCGGGCCCTCGCGCCGGCGCTGCCGTGCAACCAGTCGTGGCGGCTGATCGACCACGATCCCGACATGCTCGAATCCGCGCGCGGGGAACTGGCGCGCTGGGCGCCGGCGCGGATGGAAGACAAGCGCCTCGTGCTCGCGCTGCGCGAGGGCTATCGCGTCGACGTGACGACGAGCTGTCTCGACCTCGCCCACGCGATCGAGGACGTGTTCGCGCCGCGGCCCGATCTCGTCACCGCCGCCGCGCTGTTCGATCTGACCTCGATCGACTGGATCGATCGCCTCGCCGAGGCCGCCGCGCGCCACGAGGTGCCGGTGTACGCCGTGCTGACTTACGACGGCGAGGATTTCGGCGAGCCGCCGCATCCGTTCGATCACGCGATGCTCAAGGCGCTTCACGTCCACCAGAGTCGCGACAAGGGCTTCGGCCCCGCCGCGGGGCCGGACGCGGTGCGGGTGATGCGCCAGGCGTTCGCGTCGCGGCGTTTCGACGTGCGCACGGCGCCGAGCCCGTGGGTGCTCGACGATGCCGATTCGGCGATGCTGACGATGCTGGGCGACGGTGTCGTGCGGGCGGTGCGCGAAACCGCTCTGATGACCTCAGATCAGCTCCGCGAGTGGCGCGCCGCGCACATGCCGGACGGCCGCTGGCGCGGCGTCAGGTGGACCGTTGGGCACGTCGATCTTCTCGCCGTGCCGCGACGGGCATGGTGAGACGGTCGCCCCATCCCTCCGGCAGCATCCGTCCGAGCACGCCGTCGCGCTTGACGAATCCGTGCATGAGCGCCGCGCCGATGTGCAACGCGACGACCGCCGTCATCAGGTAGGCGGCGGCGATGTGGACGATGAAGATCGTCTCGGCGACCGGCTTGTTCACCGGCAGGATCGGCGGCAGCTCGAACACGCCGTAGACGGAGATCGCCGAGCGGTACGCCGACGCCCCGGCCCATCCGAGCAGCGGGACGACGAAGATCAGCACGTACAGCAGATGATGCGACGCGGCGGCGGCGATGCGCTGCCAGGGCTCGAGTCCGGGATACGGCGCAGGCACGCCGCGGATCAGCCGTACGGCGACCCGGATGCAGGCGAGCGCCAGAATCGTCGCGCCGAACGACTCGTGGACGAAGAAGAGATTGTCCTGGAGCTTGCCCGGAGGCAGCCGCGTCATGGTCAGGCCGATCGGGATGATGGCGAGCACGAACGCCGCCATGATCCAGTGGATCGCCTTCGAGAGCGGAGAGTAGCCCGTTGTCGTACCGGTCGGCGCCGTCGCGGTCATCGCGACATCATCGCGCGGCGGCGCGAAGGTCGCAATCGAACAGAACGTTGCCGTCGGGAAGGACGTAGACGTCGGCCGCCGGCCGCAGCGCCTTGTCGAGCCGGCCGATCGGGGTCATCTCGAGCGACGGCTTGCCCGAGCCGATGATCACCGGCGCCACCATCACATGGAAGCGATCGACGCAGCCCGCGTCGAGGAAGCGCGAGATCGTGTCGGCACCGCCCTCGATGAGGATGCGGCGGAGACCGCGGGCGAACAGCGCGTCGACGATGGCCCGCGGCGCGATCTGGCCGCGCGCGTCGGCGGCGAGGCGGAGCGACTCGACCCCGCGCGGAGCCGGGCCGTCGCCCGCACGGACGAGAAACCGCGGCGTGTCGCAGTCGCGCAGGCAGCGGGCATCCGCCGGCAGCCGACCGCGCGGATCGACCACCACGCGCGCGGGACTCCGCCCCGGCACGCGCCGGACGGAGAGCTGCGGATCGTCGGCGATCACCGTGCCGATGCCGACGACGACGGCATCGACGTGGGCGCGCAGGCCGTGGAGATGGTCGAGCGCGTGGGAGCCGGAGATGTCCCGCGACTCGCCCGTGTCGGTGGCGATACGCCCGTCGAGCGACTGGCCGAGTTGCGCAACAACGAACGGGCGCGACGGATCGGCGCGGAGGATCGCCGCGAATGCCGACTCGGTGCCCGTCCGGAGCGGTGAGTGGCGCTGGTTTGCGACGCCGGACGAATCGCGGAGCGATTCGCGTTGAAGCACTTCCCGGTGAAGGCCTGGGCTTTCGATCGGCGTCATCACGCTCATCTGAACTGGACCGTATCATCGAATTATCGAGCGGCCAAGGCAGCCCCCGGCGCGTGAAGGCCGTAACAAAACAATGAGGCCGGGAGGATGTTCCGGCCTACTCGCCGGCGCGGATTTGATGCAATATCGCCGCCAAATCGGATGCCGGAGCGCACCGCTGCGGCGGCGGCGCTACGCCGCTCAGATATAAGACTGCTGATAAGACTGCTCGGGGAAAGCCTCGTCTCCATGAACTTCTTTCGGATCTACGGTCGCGTCCTCGGTCTCCTCGCCCAGGAAAAGTGGCTCGCCATCGGTCTCGGCATCGCCAATCTCGCCCTCGCCGGGCTGCAGTTCGTCGAACCGGTCCTGTTCGGCAAGGTGATCGACCTGCTGTCGAACGCCCAGGGCAAGGACACCGGCGAGATCTGGGCGACGAGCTTCCATCTGCTCGGCATCTGGGCCGCGGTCGGCATCGGCGGCATCGTCGCCAACATCCTGGTCGCGCTCTACTCCGATCGCATGGCGCACCGCGAGAAGCTGCAGGCGATGGCCCACTACTTCGAGCACGCGCTGTCGCTGCCGCTCGCCTATCACGCGGCCACGCACTCCGGCCGCCTGCTCAAGATCATGCTCGAGGGCGTCGACAACCTGTTCGGCATCTGGCTGTCGTTCTTCCGCGAGCACCTGTCGACCTTCGTCGCCGTGGTCGTGCTGCTGCCGTTCACGCTGTTCCTCAACTGGCGGCTCGGGCTCCTGCTGATGGTGCTGCTGGTGATCTTCGGCATCCTCAGCAGCATCGTCGTGTCGCGCACCGAGCAGGCCCAGGCCGAGGTCCAGAGCTCGCACTCCGAGCTGGTCGAGCGCGCCGGCGACGCGCTCGGCAACGTCAGCCTGATCCAGAGCTTCGTCCGCCTCGCCCTCGAGGTGCAGCAGCTCGGCAACCTGATCGAACGCGTGCTGCGGGCGCAGTTCCCGGTGCTGACGTGGTGGGCGGTGGTGTCGGTGCTGACCCACGCCGCGTCCACCATCACCGTGATCGCGATCTTCCTGGTCGGCACGTGGCTGTTCCTCCACGGCCAGACCACCGTCGGCGAGATCGTCAGCTTCATGGGCTTCGCCACGCTGCTGATCGGCCGCCTCGAGCAGGCGATGGGCTTCGCCGGACGGCTGTTCTTCCAGATGCACTCGCTCGCCGAGTTCTTCGGCGTGCTCGACACGAAATCGCAGGTGGTCGAGAAGCCCAACGCGATCGAGCTCAAGCGGGTCGAGGGCGCGGTCGCGTTCGACCACGTGTCGTTGTCCTACGACAACCGGCGCATGGCGGTGAGCGATCTCACGTTCACCGCGCGGGCCGGCAGCATGGTGGCGCTGGTCGGCGCCACCGGCTCGGGCAAGAGCACGACCATGGCGCTGCTGCACCGGCTGTGGGACCCGCAGACCGGCAGCGTCACCATCGACGGCATCGACATCCGCGACGTCACGCTCGCGTCGCTGCGCCGCAACATCGGCGTCGTGTTCCAGGAGAGCACGCTCTTCTACCGCACCATCGCCGACAACCTGAAGGTCGGAAAGCCCGACGCCACCGACGACGAGATGATCGCCGCGGCCAAGCTCGCCCAGGCGCACGAGTTCATCATGGCGCATCCGGAGGGGTACGACACGCTGGTCGGCGAGCGCGGCCGCACGCTGTCGGGCGGCGAGCGCCAGCGCATCGGCATCGCCCGCGCGCTGCTCAAGGACCCGCCAATCCTGATCCTCGACGAGGCGACCAGCGCGCTCGACACCGTCACGGAGGCGAAGATCCAGCAGGCGCTCGCCGGTCTGATGAAGGGCCGCACGACCTTCGTCATCGCCCACCGGCTGTCGACGATCCGCCACGCCGACATCGTGCTGGTGCTGGATCAGGGCCGCATCGTCGAGCAAGGCAGCTACGCCGAGCTGATGGCCCGCAACGGTCTCTTCACGCGCCTCGTCAAGACCCAGTCGGCGGTGACCGCCGACGTGACCGCCGACGCCTGAGCGCTACGCGACCCAGCGCGCGACGAGATAGGCGACGGCTGCCGCGGCGGCGCCGACCACCACGGTCTGGACGCCCGAGCGCACCGGCGGCATCCCGGTCATCTTGCCCTTGATCGTGCCGAGCACGAGCAGCGTGACGAGGGTGACGGCGACCGAGACCCAGAGCGCGCGGTCCACGGCCGGCAGCAGCATGTAGGGGATCAGCGGGACGAGTCCGCCCGCGAGGTACGCGGCGCCGATGGTCCCGGCGCTGGTGAGGGCGCGGGCGGCGGCGGGCCGCTCGAGCCCGAGCTCGAAGCGCATCATGAAGTCGACCCAGCGCTTCGGGTTGGCGGCGATGGCGTCGACGGCGCGACCGAGGCTCTCGCCTTCGAGGCCATACTCCGCCAGCACCTTGGCGACCTCACGGCGCTCCTCGTGCGGAATCTCGACGATCTCGCGCGCCTCGCGGCGGTACTCCGACGCGTAGTGGTCGCTCTCGGACCGCGCGGCGAGATAGCCGCCGAGGCCCATGGCGATCGCGCCGGCGACGATCTCCGCGAGCCCCGCGGTGACGATGATGTTGGTGCTCGAGATTGCACCGGCGAGGCCCGCGGCCAGGGCGAACGGAACGGTCAGACCGTCGGCGGCGCCAAGCACGACGTCGCGCACCGTCAGCGATGCGCCGAAATGGTGCTCATGGTGATGGTACGGCGGTCTCATGGCGCGGTGCCTGTGGTCGATGCGGTTGGTGACGAGCCGCTAGGTTAGCCGGAGATCGCCGCCGTTGCACCCGCTCCCGCCGAGCCGCCTACCTCCGCTCCGGCGGCCGCTCGCGGTCGCCGCGCGGTCCGCGCGCCAGCGTCCGCCGGCCCTCCGGCGACATCTCGGCCGCGCCTTCGCGCATGACCGACTGGATCGCGTCCTCGACGCCGTTGCGCGCGGCGCGCATCTCGCCCATCGCCGCGGCGAGCGCGCCCGCGTCGAACGGATCGGCGCGCAGCGCGGCGCGGACACGCTCGCGTGTTCGCCGCACGTTCTGGCCCAGCCGCGCGATCTCCTCGCGGTGCGCGTCGTAGGCGCGGCGCAGCACCGCCGCGTCGCTGTCGGGCAGGCGATTCGCCATGCGGTCGATCACGCGGCCGAACTCGGGCTGCGGCGCGGGCCCGCGGAACATCGGCCGCGCCACCCACACGCCGATGACTCCGGCGAGCAGCAGGTTGAGGGCCACCGAGGCGAGCAGCGCAATGCGCCAGCGCCGTCCGTTGCGGGGGCGATCCGACATCATTCCGACCATGGCGAGAACGCTCCCATCACGGACGTGTCGCTGATGCTGATCGCCCCGTCGTAGCCGCCGTCGGCGTCGATCAGCGCGGGATCGCTCGACAGGCCGACCATGATGCCGAGCACGGCGACGCTCGCCAGCGCGGCACCCCGCGACCACGTCGGCGCGACGACCTTCCACAGGAACCCGGTCCAAGATCCGCCGGCCGGGCGCGGCTCGGAGAGCCGGGCCGCGATCGTCCCGGCCACTCGATCGACGGTGCGGCGATCGACGGCGACATGGGCCGCGTCCAGCGCCCGATCGAGGCGGCGGGCCTCGGCCACGCGCGCCCTCGCCTCCGCCGAGCGCTCGATCAGCGCGAGAGCGGCGTCGCGCTCGGCCGCCGGCCACCGCCGCGGATCGGCGCCGTAGGCCGCCAGCACTTGTTCAAGACGCGCAATACGCATCGTCACGACTCACCTCCCACCCCGAATCCCCACGTCATCCTCAGACTCCTCCGCCGCCGGCGGGCGGCTCGTCCAGCAGGACGCGCAACGCCTTGCGCGCCCGCACCAGCAGCGACTCGAGCGCCGAGACGGAAACGCCCATGATCTCGGCCACCGCGGCGTTGCTGAGCTCCTCGTAATAGGTCAGCACCAGCGCCGCGCGCTGGCGCTCCGGCAGCCTGGCGATCGCCGCGGCGACGCGGCGGCTGCTCTGGTGCTGCGCGACCTGCGATTCGGCGCTCGGCGCCGGGTCCTCCGGGTCGCCCGCCGCCTCGATCGGCGCGAACGGCCGTCGCCGCTTGCGATCGACGCAGAGGTTCATCACCACCCGATAGAGCCAGGTCGAGAACCGCGCGTCGCCCACCTGCCAGTCCGGCGACTTCTGCCACACCCGCAGGAACGCGTCCTGCGCCACGTCCTCGGCCTCCGCCGCGTTGCCGGTCATCCGCCGCGCCATGGCGAGCACCCGCGGCAGATGACGGGCGACCAGCGTCCGATACGCGCGCTGGTCGCCGGCGCCGGCGAGCGTCAGCAGCTCGTCGTCGCCGCGCGCGTCCGCATCCGTCCCGGCCTCGGTCATCCGTGGCGTCGCATCCCGGTGAAAGCTCGCGGCAGGGATGCCGGCCCGTGGCATCCGCGCTGTGGCCGGCATCCCGCTCACCGGCGAGACTACAGCCGGGCGTGGCGGCGCGGCGACAGCAATCCGTCGGCCTGCTTCTTCTGCCCATCGTCCATCTTCACGTAGAGCGCGGCGAACGCGGTCGCGAACGCCTTGTCGTTCTCGGCCTTGAGCTCGCTCGCGCGCTGGCGGAACGTCACGCGCTCGACCGCGGTCATCGGCTGGTCGCCGCGGTTGCGCATCTCGTCCCAGAGCTGGCGCTGCGCGGCGGCACTCTTGCGCATCGCGTCGGCGACGGCGCCCCACTGCGCCTCCTGCGGCGCCGTGATCTTGAGCTCGGCCTTGAGATAGGCGATGCGGCCCTCGGTGCGGTCGACACGGCCGCCGCGATCGCCGTGATCGCCATGCTCGTGCATCGCGTGGTCCATCGTCATGTGCGGCTGCGCCAGCGCGGCGCCGGCGAACCCGGCCGCCGGCAGTCCGGCGATCGCCATTGCGGCGATCGCGAGGCGGGTGCGTCGTGCCGCGGTGAATTTGGTGCTCATCCTGAACGTCTCCTGGGTTACGGCGGGCCGGCGCCCGTGGGGCGTCGTCCGCCTCTGTGGTCTTCCACGGCGGGTCGCGGCAAACCCTGCGCGGAAAGCCGGATGTCGCCCGGCACGCAACTCACGCGAGCAAACTTGGCCGTGGTCCCGTAGGATGCCGCCATCTCGCCCTCCGACCGTTCACGGAGCCCCGATGTTCGCGCTCAGCAAGCTCGCCTGGTACGTCCTCCAGCCCGGAAATTTCTGTGTCCTCCTCCTCGTCGCCGGCCTCGCGCTCCACCTGATCTGGCGGCGGCGGCCCTACGGCATGATCCTGATGGGCGCGGGCACGCTGGCACTGGCGGGGATCGCGGTGCTGCCGTTCTCGAGCTGGGCGATCGTGCCGCTCGAGAACCGGTTTCCCCAGCCGTCGCTGCCAGCGCACGTCGACGGCATCGTCGTCCTCGGCGGCAGCGTGAACGTCTTCATCACCGACGCCCACGGGCTGCCCTCGGTGCGCTCGGCGCCCGAGCGCCTGTTCGAGGCGGTGCGGCTCGCCCGCCGCTACCCCGACGCGCGGATCATCGTCAGCGGCGGCGAAGCGTCGATCGTGGCGACCGGCAAGAACGAGGCGCCGATCATGCGCGACGTGCTGGTGAGCCAGGGCATCGACGCGAAGCGCATCGAGATGGAGGAGCGCTCGCGCAACACCTACGAGAACGCGGTCGAGAGCTACCGCGTCGCGCAGCCGAAACCCGGCCAGGTCTGGATCCTCATCACCTCGGGATGGCACATGCCGCGCGCGGTCGGCTGCTTCCGCACCGCCGGCTGGACCGTGCTGCCATATCCGGTCGACTACCGGACGACCGGCGTGCGCGGGAAGATCGCGAGCTTCGAGCTGACCAAGGAGCTCGAGCGGCTCGAGATCGCGGTGCGCGAGTGGATCGGACTCGCCGTCTACCGCGCCATGGGCCGCATCGACGAGCTCCTGCCCGGACCGGGGTGAGACGCAAAGCGAGAGTGGGACAACGCGCGGCGGGCCGGCGATCCACGTTTTCTCGTCATCGTCGGCGAAGGCCGACGATCCACGAGTTTCTTTGGGCGCTGAAAAAAAAACGTGGATGCAAGCCCAACGGCGAGGATGGCGAACCACCATG
>JBLNCI010000032.1:0-28953 GCA_050260515.1 Gemmatimonas sp. | reverse complement strand
TGCCACCACCTTCGCCCATGATCCTGTTGACAAGGCTTGGGTTCTCATACTTCCTATAGCGGCGGTGGGACAGCGAGTGACGTTGACGGCCGTTCCCAACCACAGAGCCAGGCGAGCCAATGACATCGACGGATCGGTACGACGAACGGACAGGGCGCCCGCCCCGCCGCCGTCGCCATCCTCTGTCCCCGGTCGCCGACCTTTCCCCAGTTCAGGATCGTCCGTCTCCCTGACCGTCCCCCTTGCCTATGACCGTGGCACGGATGGACGGGCCGGGGTGGTTGACCCCACCTGAATGATCGAGTTTCGCGGGGCCGCCCCGTCACATGAGTGAGCGCATGGACAAGAACCGAGTCATCATCTTCGACACCACCCTGCGAGACGGCGAACAATCGCCCGGCGCCTCGATGAATCTCGAGGAGAAGGTCAAGATCGCCCAGGTGCTGGAGGAGATGGGGGTCGACGTCATCGAGGCGGGGTTCCCCATCGCCTCCAACGGCGATTTCGAGGCTGTCCATGCCGTCGCCAGCCAGGCCAGGAACGCGGTGATCTGCGGCCTCGCCCGCGCCACCAAGGGTGACATCGAGCGGTGCGCCGAGGCCATCAAGCCGGCGCCGCGCAACCGCATCCACACCTTCATCAGCACCAGCCCGCTGCATATGAAGTACAAGCTGCAGATGGAGCCCGAGAAGGTGCTGGAGAAGGTGACCGAGTCGGTCTCCTTCGCACGGCGCTTCACCGACGACGTGGAATGGTCGGCCGAGGACGGCTCGCGCACCGAGCACGACTTCCTGTGCCGCACCGTCGAGGCGGCCATCGCCGCCGGCGCGCGCACCATCAACATCCCCGACACGGTCGGCTACGCGGTGCCCGACGAATACGCGGCGCTTATCGCCATGCTGTTCAACCGGGTGCCCAACATCGACCAGGCCATCATCTCGGTGCACTGCCACAACGACCTCGGCCTGGCGGTCTCCAACTCGCTGGCCGCGGTGGCGGCGGGCGCCCGCCAGATCGAGTGCACCATCAACGGCCTGGGCGAGCGCGCCGGCAACGCCGCCATGGAAGAGATCGTGATGGCGCTGAGGACGCGGCCCGACCGCATGCCCTACGCCACCGGCATCAAGACCGAACTGATCACCCGGGCCTCGCGCCTGGTGTCGGCGGTGACCGGCTTCGTGGTCCAGCCCAACAAGGCCATCGTCGGCAAGAACGCCTTCGCCCACGAATCCGGCATCCACCAGGACGGCGTGCTCAAGCATGCCCAGACCTACGAGATCATGACCCCGGAATCGGTGGGCCTGAACCGTTCGCACCTGGTGATGGGCAAGCATTCCGGCCGCGCCGCCTTTAAGGCCAAGCTAAAGGAATTGGGCTACGATCTCGGCGAGAACGCGGTCGAAGACGCTTTCATGCGGTTCAAGGACCTGGCGGACCGCAAAAAGGACATATTCGACGAAGATATCGTTGCCCTCGTCGACGAGGCGGTCCATCGCGAGAACGACCGCATCAAGTTCCGTTCGCTGGAGGTCCTGTGCGGCACCAAGCACAATCCGCCGAAGGCCGAGCTGGAGCTGGAAATCGACGGCGAGCGCAAGGGTGTCAAGGCAACGGGTGACGGGCCGGTGGACGCGACTTTCAACTGCATCAAGGCCCTGTTCCCGCACGAGGCGCGGCTGCAGCTCTACCAGGTGCACGCCGTGACCCAGGGCACCGACGCCCAGGCCGAAGTCACCGTCCGCCTGGAAGAGGATGGCAAGACGGTCAATGGCCAGGGGGCCGACACCGACACCATGGTCGCTTCGGCCCGCGCGTATGTGAATGCCTTGAATAAACTTTTGGTGAAGCGGCAAAAAACCGCGCCGGAGGCGCTCCCCGCCTGATATAAGGCGGGCGCCGAAGGAAGGAAGATCCGGACGGCAGCGGGAGGGGCCCGCGTCGGTCGTTACAGTCAACGCCTGGATGTTGAGTGAGGGATTATGTTTTCTAAGCTGACGGGGTGGATGTCCGCGGATATGGCGATCGATCTGGGGACCGCCAACACTCTGGTCTACGTGAAGGGCCGCGGGATCGTCTTGAACGAACCGTCAGTCGTCGCCATCGCCGAGGAAAAGGGCAAGAAGAAGGTCCTGGCGGTCGGCGACGAAGCCAAGATGATGCTCGGCCGCACCCCCGGCTACATCTCCGCCATCCGCCCGCTGCGCGACGGCGTCATCGCCGACTTCGAAGTCGCCGAGGAGATGATCAAGCACTTCATCCGCAAGGTTCACAACCGCCGCAGCTTCGCCAGCCCGCTGGTCATCGTGTGCGTGCCGTCGGGCTCGACCGCCGTCGAGCGCCGCGCCATCCAGGAATCGGCCGAGAGCGCCGGCGCCCGCCGAGTGTTCCTGATCGAGGAGCCCATGGCCGCCGCCATCGGCGCCGGCCTGCCCGTCACCGAGCCCACCGGCTCGATGGTGGTCGACATCGGCGGCGGCACCACCGAGGTGGCCGTGCTGTCGCTGGGCGGCATCGTCTATTCCCGCTCGGTGCGCGTCGGCGGCGACAAGATGGACGAGGCGATCATCGCCTACATCCGCCGCAACCATAACCTGCTGATCGGCGAAGGCTCCGCCGAGCGCATCAAGAAGGAAATCGGCTCCGCGTGCCCGCCCGCCGAGGGCGAGGGGCGCGTCATGGAGATCAAGGGCCGCGACCTGATGAACGGCGTGCCGAAGGAGCTCATCGTCTCCGAGCGGCAGATCGCCGAGAGCCTCGCCGAGCCGGTCTCGGCGATCATCGAGGCGGTCAAGGTCGCGCTCGAGCACACCGCGCCCGAGCTCGCGGCCGACATCGTCGACAAGGGCATCGTGCTCACCGGCGGCGGCGCGCTGCTGTCGAACCTCGACTACGTGCTGCGCCACGCGACCGGCCTGCCGGTCTCGATCGCCGACGATCCGCTGTCGTGCGTCGTGCTCGGCACCGGTCGTGCGCTCGAGGAGATGCGCACGCTCAAGAACGTCCTGATGACCGCGTACTAAGCCGGGCACGGCGGGGTAGAGGGGACACGGATCCATGAGGCTGCAGAAGACAGGCATCGTCGCCATCCTGCAGCCGATCCGTGCGCTGCTGGGGCGGTTCGCCGTCGTCTCGCTGATGGCGGTCGCCTTTGCCCTGATGTTCATGGGCAAGGCCGAGGTGGTGCTGGTCGACCGGACCCGCGCCGCCGTCGTCAGCGCCGCCGCGCCGTTCCTCGACGCGCTGTCGCGGCCCATCGCCACCGTCGTCGCCGGGTATCACTACGTCACCGGCCTCACCGACGCCTACAACGAGAACCAGGTGCTCAAGGCCGAGCTCGCGCGCCTTCATGCGCTCGAGCAGACCTCGGCGAAGCTCGCGTCGGAGAACGCGATGCTGCGCGATCTCACCCGCTTCGTTCCCGACGCCTCGGCGAGCTTCGTCTCGGCGCGGGTCATCGGCGAGGGCGGCGGTCCGTTCGTCCGTAGCGTGCTGATCAACGCCGGCGCGCGCGACGGGCTCGCGCGGGGTCAGGCGGTGGTGAACGGCGACGGTCTCGTCGGCCGGCTCACCGACGTCGGCGACGGCGCGTCGCGCGTGCTGCTGCTCACCGACCTCAACTCCCGCGTTCCGGTCGTCATCGAGGAGACCCGCGAGCGCGCGATCCTCGCCGGCGACAACAGCGACCGTCCGGCGCTCGCCTATCTGCCGCCCGACGCCCGCATCGCCAACGGCCAGCGTGTCGTCACCTCGGGCAACGGCGGCGTGCTGCCGGCGGGGCTCCAGGTCGGCACCGTGGTCCTCGGCCGCGACGGCGTGCCGCGGGTCCAGCCCTACGTGAGCTGGAGCAGGATCGAGTTCGTCCGCATCGTCGACTTCGGCCTCGAGGTCGAGGAGCTGCCGCCGATCGCCCGTCAGCCGGCGAAGAAAGCCGGCAAAGCCCAGTGACGCCGGTGTTTGTGCAGGACGCGGGGCGCAGCGCCCTCGCGGTCCTTCCCATGGCGGCGACCGCGGCGCTCGTGCTCCTGAGCGCGGTGCCGACGCACCTTCCGAATTTCCAGATGATCACCCCGGTGTTCGCGCTGGCCGCGGTCTACTTCTTCGCGATCTACCAGCCGAGCCTGCTGCCGCCGCCCGCGGTGTTCGCGATCGGCCTGTTCCAGGATGCGCTGCTCGGGCTGCCGTTCGGGCTCACCGCGCTCGTCCTGCTCGGCGCCTACGGCGTCGTCGTCAACCAGCGCAACGCCTTCCGCGGCCGGCCCTTCCTCATCACCTGGGCGGGCTTCGCCGTCGTCACCCCGGCGACGATCGCCATCACCTGGGCGATCGTGTCGTTTCTCGCCGGTGCGTTCGTGCCGCCGACGGCGGCGGCCTTTCAGGCGCTGCTCACCGTCGCCATATACCCGCTGATCAACGTCGTACTCGCCGCGCTCGCCCGCCTGCTCCCCACGGCAGCCTGAGCGCGGAAGGGATCCGTCCATGTATCGCGATCAGGACCGCCTGCGCATCTTCACCCGCCGGGCGGTGCTTCTGGCCGGAGGGAAGCTGGCGCTCGTCTCGGCGCTGATCGGCCGCATGTACTACCTGCAGGTGCTGGAGTCGGCGCGCTACCGCACGCTCGCCGACGACAACCGCATCAACCTGCGTCTCCTGGTGCCGCCGCGCGGGCGCATCGTCGATCGCTACGGCGCGCTGCTCGCGTACAACCGCCAGCAGTACCGCGTCAGCATCATCGCCGAGCAGACCCCGAGCGTCGACGCGACCCTGGACCGCCTCTCGGTGCTGCTGCCGATCACCGAGTACGAGCGTCGCCGCATCGAGCGCGACGTCCGGCGCAAGCGGCGCTTCGTGCCCATCACCGTCCGCGAGAACCTGGAGTGGGAAGAGGTCGCGAAGATCGAGCTGCACATCCCCGATCTTCCCGGCGTCGTCATCGACACCGGCCAGACCCGCTACTACCCGCTCGACGACATGGCGTCGCATCTCGTCGGCTACGTCGCCGCAGTGTCCGAGAACGAGCTCACCGGCGACGATCCGCTGCTCGAGCTGCCCGATTTCCGCATCGGTAAGTCGGGGATCGAGCGCGCCGCCGATCTTCGCCTGCGCGGCCGCGCCGGATCGACCGAGGTCGAGGTCAACGCGCTCGGCCGGGTGGTCCGCGTGCTGTCGCGCACCGAGGGCCAGGCCGGCGAGGAAGCGGAGCTGTCGATCGATTCCGATCTGCAGGAGTTCGCCTACAAGCGCTTCGGCGAGGAGGTCGGCGGCGCCGCGGTCGTCGACGTCGAGAACGGCGAGGTGCTGGCGCTGGTTTCGACCCCGGGCTACGACCCGAACGCCTTCAACAAGGGCCTGTCGGGCGCCGAGTGGCGCGCGCTCCTCAACAACGAGCACAACCCGCTCACCAACAAGGCGATCGCCGGGCAATACAGCCCGGGCTCGACCTTCAAGACCATGGTGGCGCTGGCTGCGCTCGAGGCCGGCGCGATCACGCCCGATCACCGCGTCAGCTGCATCGGCCACACCGAGCTCGGCAACGTCCGCTTCCACTGCTGGAAGAAGGGCGGCCACGGCTCGCTCGATCTGGCCCAGGCGCTGATGAACTCGTGCGACATCTACTTCTACGACACCGCGCGGCGGGTCGGCGTCGACAAGATCGCCGACATGTGCACCCGGTTCGGGCTCGGCGCGCCGACCGGCATCGAGGTCCCGGGCGAGAAGGGCGGCCTCGTCCCGACCCGGGCGTGGAAGCGCTCCGCGCGCCGTCAGGCGTGGACCGGCGGCGACACCTACGTGCTCGGCATCGGTCAGGGCTACATCCTGACGACGCCGCTGCAGCTCGCGGTCATGACGGCGCGGATCGCCAATGGCGGTCGCCTGGTGAAGCCGCATCTGATCAAGAGCTACCGGTCGGGGAATCCCGGCCGCGACGACGATGCCCAGCGGCCGCAGGCGGTCGCCTTCGGGCTCGACGGTGGCGACGCTCCGGCCGATCTGCCGTCGCTCGGCGTCGATCCCGCCTACATCGCCGTCGTGCAGCGCGGCATGGACATGGTGGTCAACGTTCCCGGCGCAACCGCGTACCGCTCGCGGCAGAAGAACCCGGCCTACCGCATGGCGGGTAAAACCGGCACCAGCCAGGTCAAGCGCATCACCATGGCCGAGCGCGCCCGCGGCGTGATCAAGACCGAGGACCGGCCGTGGCGCGACCGCGACAACGCGCTGTTCATCGGCTACGCGCCGGTCGACAAGCCGAAGTACGCGGTCGCGGTGGTGGTCGAGCACGGCGGCGGCGGCGCCGCCGTCGCCGGGCCGATGGCGCGCGACATCCTCGAGTTCGCGCTCAACCGTGCCAGCAATCCGCCGGCCCGGGCCAACGTGCCCACGCCGCGCGACGTCAAGCGCGAGGATCAGATCTGATGGTTGCGCTCACCGGCGGCACCTCGACCAACATGTCGCTCCTCGGCAAGCTCAAGCAGATCCGCTGGGGCATGGTCGCGGTGCTGGTGTCGATCGTCGCGATCGGCATCACCACGCTCTACTCCGCCGGCAACGGCAGCTTCGATCCGTGGGCGAGCCGCCAGCTCGTCCGCTTCGCCGGCGGCCTCGTCCTGATGATCGCGGTCGCCTGCATCGACCCGCGGGTGTGGCTGCGCTACGCCTACGTGATCTACGGCGTCTCGCTGGTGCTGCTGGTGTGGGTCGACCTCAACGGCATCACCGGCATGGGCGCGCAGCGCTGGGTCGCCGTCGGCCCGGTCAGCCTGCAGCCGTCCGAGGTCATGAAGGTGGCCATCATCCTCGTGCTGGCGCGCTACTTCCACAGCCTGTCGGTCGAGGATTCGGGGCGGCTCGTGCCGCTGATCTGGCCGATCCTGCTGGTGATCGTGCCGGTGCTGCTGGTCCTCAAGCAGCCCGACCTCGGCACCGCGGTGATGCTGCTGCTCGCCTCGGCGGCGGTGTTCTTCCTGTCGGGCGTCCGGGTGTGGCTGTTCGCGGCCGCAATCGCCGGCGGCGGAGCGCTCCTGCCGCTCGCCTGGGGCCACCTCAAGGAATACCAGCGCAACCGCATCCTCACCTTCATCAACCCCGAGAACGATCCGCTCGGCGCGGGCTACCACATCCTACAGTCGAAGATCGCGCTGGGCTCGGGTGGGGTGTTCGGGCGCGGCTTCCTCGAGGGCACCCAGAGCCACCTCAACTTCCTGCCCGAGAAGCAGACCGACTTCATCTTCACGATGCTCGCCGAGGAATGGGGCCTGGTCGGCGGCGTTGTCCTGCTGACGCTCTACCTCGCGCTGGTCGCCTACGGCTACGCCATCGGCATCCGCGCCCGCAGCCAGTTCACCCGCATCCTGGCGCTCGGCCTGACGACGATGTTCTTCCTCTACATCTTCATCAACGTGGCGATGGTGATGGGGCTCGTGCCGGTGGTCGGCGTGCCGTTGCCGCTGATCTCCTACGGCGGAACCGCGATGCTGTCGCTCCTGATCGCCTTCGGCATCGTGCTCGGCTGCTACGTCCACCGCGACGTCATCATCGGCCGCCGCGGCGGCCTCGACTGAGCCGCCCGCACCCGCTCCGCAGCCGCCGGAAATCGCTCGGGTTTTCCGCCCTGCCGAGGCCTCGACAAGGGGGTGACAAGGGGATGCTCGTTTGCTATACCCACCGCCTTCCGCCACGGCGGGGGCGCATAGCTCAGTTGGTAGAGCAGCTGACTCTTAATCAGCGGGTCCAAGGTTCGAGTCCTTGTGCGCCCACCAAATTCGGACACGGCCCAGGATCAAATCAGGTCCTGGGCCGTTTTCTTTCGGTGTGGCGCGGCGGACGAGGTTCGCGGTCGCGTCGGCAACGGAGGAATGCATGGGCAAGTCTCTCGAATGCGGCGTCATCGTGCCGGGGTGCAAGGCCATCATTCGCGGCGACGACGAGGACGACGTGCTGACGAGGGCCGTCCAGCATCTCCACGCCGTGCATAACGTCGGGCATGTCTCCGAGCAGCTCCGGGCGAGGATCCGGGCGGCCATCGCCGAGCCGGCCGAGACTAGGAAGTGAGCGAGGCTTCTTAGGGCCACGGGGGGCACGGGGGCCGCTCGTGCGGCCAATTCGCGATCGCCTCGCGTGTGCCCCGACGGCGCCGTTCCCGGCAACGAACAGCGTGACCCGGAGTGCAGGCCGGGAGAGCGCTCCCCGGCCTCGCATCCGGCAGCACGATGCTATTCGGCGGCGGTCCGCGACAGGCCGGCGAGCGGAGCCGCGATGGCCGGCGCGTGCTCGCGATGGGTGAGGTAGAGCGCGAGACCGGTGAAGGTGAAACCGCCGGCGAGGTTGCCGAGCGTCACCGGGATCTGGTTCCACAGCCACCAGTCGGCGACGCTCACGTGCGCGCCGAGCAACATCCCCGCCGGAATGACGAACATGTTGACCACGGCGTGCTCGAAGCCCTGGGCGAAGAACACGACGATCGGGAGCCACGCCGCGACGATCTTTCCGACCGTCGCCGTCGAGGTCATGGCCATGACCACCCCGAGGCACACCATCCAGTTGCAGAGCATGGCCTTGACGAAGGCCGTCACGATGCCGGCGAGACCCGCCGCTTCGTATCCGTGCGTCTTCGCGGTGGCGACGGCGATCAGCTTGGTGGCGAGCGGATCGGGCTGCGCGGCGGTGCCCATCATCGAGATCGCGATGACGAACAGGCCTGCGTAGAGGAGAGAGCCCAGCAGATTGCCGAGGAACACCCAGTTCCAGTTGAGCAGCACGTTGGCGCCGCTGGTCTTGCCTTCGAGCCAGGCGAGCGGCACGACGGCGAAGCTTCCGGTCACGAGTTCGAGGCCGAGCAGCACGATCATGACGAAGCCGACGGGGAAGACCGCCGCGCCGACGATGCTTTGCCCGGTCTGCACCGTGGCGCCGATGGCGAGGGTCGTTGAAACACCGAGAATGGCGCCCGACAGCATGCCGCGGATCAGCAGATCGCGGATCGGCAGCGCCGCCTTCGTCACTCCGGCATTGATCATCGCGGTGATCACCGCAGTGGGCTTCACGTAATCCGTGTCCATAGCTCGCTCGCTTCCGTTCCCAGTGGCTTATGCGTGTCTCCAAGCAAGCGATGTGCCATCGCACCCGCAGCCGAGCCGACGCGCGGCGAAGCCCGCGCGCGAGTCGCGTCCAAGCGCTTGAAAGCCGCCGCTTGCGACGCGCGTGCGCGCAACGTCCCGCTCGATGCGGCCGTGTCGCTGTCAAGCTTGTTCGCGCCGTCGACGTGCGACCGAGTGGCGATGGAAAGGGCACTTGCATAGCAACGCGCCACGCGTCGCGCGGAGCGACGCACCGGCATCGATGACGCGCCTGAAAACATGGGCATCTGTCGCTGGCACGCTTCTTGCGGCTTGGTCTCACGTCGGCGCGCGTCGCGCCCATGGCCAGGAAAGGGCGAACATGAACATGCACAGCCGTCCCCAGGAATCGCTGGTGGTGATCGGAAACGGGATGGCTGGCATGCGCGCCGTGGAGGAGCTGCTCAAGCGCGCTCCCGGGCGCTATCGCATCACGGTGTTCGGCGCCGAACCCCACGTCAACTACGACCGGATTCTGCTCTCGTCGGTGCTTGTTGGCGACAAGGACACCGCCGAGATCGTGATCCACCCGCGGAGCTGGTACGACGACAACGGCATCCAGTTGTTCGTCTCGGATCCGGTGGTGTCGATCGACCGCGCGGCAAAGACGGTCACCGCCAGGAGCGGCCGCGTCGAGCGCTACGACCGCCTGCTGCTGGCGACCGGCTCGCGTCCGCTGGCGCCGCCGATCCCGGGCCTGCATCTGCCCGGCGTCTGCACGTTCCGCGACATCGGCGATGTGGAACAGATGATCGCGGCGTCGCGTCACCATCGGAAGGCCATCGTCGTCGGCGGAGGGCTGCTCGGGCTGGAAGCCGCGAACGGGCTTCTCCGCCGCGGCATGGACGTCGCGGTGGTGCACCTCACCGAGACGCTGATGGAGCGGCAGCTCGACGCCACCGCCGGCAAGCTGCTGCAGCGCGAGCTCGATGGGCGCGGGATCAATTTCTTCACCAACGGCCAGACCGAGGAGATCTTCGGCGACGCGCAGGCGGAGGGCATCCGCCTCGCCGACGGGCGGGAGATTCCCGGCAACCTCGTCGTGCTCGCGATCGGCATCCGTCCCAACATCGAGCTCGCCCGCACCGCCGAGCTCGAGATCAATCGCGGCGTCGTCGTCCGCGACGACATGCGCACCTCGGATCCGGACATCTTCGCCGTGGGCGAGTGCGTCGAGCATCGGGGCAACACGTACGGATTGGTCGCCCCGCTGTGGGACATGGCCAAAGTGTGCGCCGATCACCTGGCCGACGACGGAGCGCAGTCGCGATACCATGGCTCCGTGCTCGCGACGAAGCTCAAGGTCACCGGAATCGACCTGTTCTCGGCGGGCAACTTCGCCGGCGGCGAGGATTGCGGTGAGCTCACCTACCACGACACCGCCCGCAACGTTTACAAGAAGCTGGTCGTGCGCGAGGGTCGCATCGACGGCGTGGTCCTCTACGGCGACGTGGCCGACAGCGCGTGGTACCTCGATCTGATGCGGCGGCGCGAGGACGTCTCGCCGTTCAAGGATGCGCTGGTGTTCGGCCAGGCCGTCGTCGCCGCCATGCGCAACGCCACGCCGCCGCGCGTCGAGGATCTCGGCGACGAGTGGCAGATCTGCGGCTGCAACGGCGTGTGCAAGGGCACCATCGTGCAGACGATCCGCGAGCGAGGGCTCACGACGCTCGCCGACGTGCGTGCCCACACCAAGGCGTCGGCCTCGTGCGGCTCGTGCACCGCGCTGGTCGAGGGCCTGCTCGCGGCGACGGTCGGCGACGCGTTCACCAAGCCCAGGGAACCCGGCATGTGCCGCTGCACGGCGCAGACCCACGACGCCGTGCGGCGCGCCATCGTCGAGCGGCGGCTGAAGTCGATTCCCGAGGTCATCGCCGCGCTCGGCTGGTCGACGCCGGACGGATGTCACTCCTGCCGGCCCGCGCTCAACTACTACCTGCTGTGCGCCTGGCCCGGCGAATACGAGGACGACGCGCAATCGCGCTACATCAACGAGCGCGCCCACGCCAACATCCAGAAGGACGGGACGTTCTCCGTCGTGCCGCGGATGTGGGGCGGCAACACCAACGCGAAGGAGCTGCGCGCCATCGCCGACGTCGTCGACAAGCATCGGATTCCGGCGGTGAAGCTCACCGGCGGGCAGCGCATCGACATGCTCGGGGTGCGCAAGGAGCAACTGCCGGAGGTCTGGCGCGACCTCAACCAGGCCGGGCTGGTGTCCGGTCATGCCTACGGCAAGGCGCTGCGCACGGTGAAGACCTGCGTCGGCTCCGAGTGGTGCCGGTTCGGGACCCAGGACTCGACGGCGATGGGGATCGCCCTCGAGAAGATGACCTGGGGCTCGTGGCATCCGCACAAGGTCAAGCTCGCCGTGTCGGGCTGCCCGCGCAACTGCGCCGAAGCCACGATCAAGGACTTCGGCGTCGTCGCCGTCGACAGCGGATGGGAGCTCCATGTCGGCGGCAACGGCGGCATCAAGGTGCGGGCGACCGATTTCCTCTGCAAGGTCGCGACCGACGCCGAGGTGCTCGAGTACTGCGCGGCCTTCCTGCAGCTCTATCGCGAGGAGGCGCGCTATCTCGAGCGCACCGCGCCGTGGATCGAGCGTGTCGGGCTCGACTACGTCAAGGAGCGCATCGTGAACGATGCCGCCGGGCGGAAGGCGCTCGAGCGGAGGTTCCTCCATGCCCAGCAGTTCTTCCAGGACGATCCGTGGGCCGAGCGCTCGCGCGGGTACTCGTCGAACGAATTCCGGGTCCTGGCACATGTCGACGAGTAGGACGAGCGCGATGGACGATGCCATGAGCGGTACGATGGGCTGGCGCGACGTGGGCGCGATCGACGACGTGCCGCGCCTGGGCTCTCGCGTGGTGGCGACGACCCGGGGCCCGGTCGCGATCTTCCGCACCGCCGACGACGGGATCTTCGCGCTGGAGGATCGCTGTCCGCACAAGAACGGTCCGCTGTCGCAAGGGATCGTCCACGGCCGCCACGTAACCTGCCCGCTGCACAACGTGGTGATCGGGCTCGACACTGGAGAGGCCGTCGCGCCCGACCGCGGCTGCGCGCGCAGGATCGCGGTGCGCCTCCAGGATTCCCGCATCCTGCTGCAGCTCGGCGTGGGGGAACGCGCAACGGGCTAGCTCAGCGGGAGGCGTTCTCCGGCTTTCGTGCGGATTCCCGCTTCAGGAAGGCGATGATGTCGGCCCGGGTCTCCGCGTCGGAGACGCGGAACGCCATGCGGGTGCCGGGCACCAGCGCCTGCGGATTGGTGAGCCAGCGGTCGAGCGTCTCCTCGTTCCACACGATCGACGACGACTTCAGCGCCTTCGAGTACGCGTAGCCCGGCGCCGAGCCCGCCTTGCGCCCGAACACGCCGCGATGGGCGGGCCCGACGCGATTGGCGTCGAGCGAGTGGCACCCGGTGCAGGCGCGCTCGTACTTCGCCGCGCCCTGGTCGGGATCGCCGCCGGCGATCGCCGGTGCGGCGAAGGTGGACGCCAGCGCCGCCGCGCCGGCCAGTCGCATGAAATGCATCATCGGAACGTCTCGCATCGAGAAGGAAAACGGGTCCCGCACGCCGTGGGGGAGACGGCGTGCGGGTCCGGCGCCGGGCCGGGGTGGCGCACGGCTATGCGCGCCGGCTCAAGCGCCCAACGGTCAAGCGCCGAAGTACATCGCCTTCTGCGGCAGCGGCATGCCGAGCGCGCTGCTCAGCACGGTCCAGTGCATCGTCTCGTCGGCCGCGAGGCGACCGGAGACCTTGGCGAGCTCGCGGTCGCTGAACGACGGGATCACGCCGAGGTAGGCGTTGGTCGCGCCGAGCTCGAGCTTCGCCGCGAGCTTGAGCACGTCGGCCTGGGTCTTGAGCGACGAGGCATTGAGGTCCTTGGCGTACTCGTCGAGCTTCTTCTCGGCGACCGGGGTGCCGCCGAGCTTGCGGATCGCGCCCGCGAGCAGGTCGCGGTGCTCCTTGTGGTGGCTCTGGAACAGCACCGCGGTCTTGAGCACGTCCGGCTTCAGGAGCCCGCTCTGGGCGCCGAGCTGGTACGCGGCGATGCCCTCGTGCTCGAGGCCGAGCGCCACGTTCAGGATCCCAGCGTCGTTCGCGGCGTCGCCCTTGTCGGCGGCGAGGCTCGTGCCGCGACCTGCCAGCAGAAGCACGGCGGCGGCCGACAGCGTGGTGGCTCCGCCCGCCCGGAGAAGCTCGCGCCGGCTCGCGCCGGCCGATGCGTTGGAGAAGGAAGGAAGCATGATCGTCTCCTCTGTTCGCTAGCCCCCGCAGAGGGGGAACAGGGGAGATACGGGCGAGGCGCCCGGTCGGATGCGGCGGGTGGGCGTTTTTTCTAGCGCGGTACGCTGGGCCCGAGCGCAACCACCGGGCCCGCGAACAGCACCGGGCCGGTCGGCGCGCCGGACGGCGAGCCGCCCTGCGGCTCGAGGCTGATCGCCAGGGCCGCGTCGGCCGCGAGAGTGAGGAGCGCCGCGCCCTCGATCGGCTTCGTCGTCGCCACGGCGGCATCGACGAGTCCCAGCGATTGCGGCGTCTGGCTGCCGGCGGGGATCAGCCACAGCTCGAGATCGCGCCCGGCGGTCGAGACCGGCCGGCTCGGGCGGACCGACAGCTCCTTGTCGTGAAGGTTCACGGTCACCACGAAGCCCGGGCTCTGGGCCGCGGTGTCGTTGAGGACCGCGACATAAGCCGGCCCCGGCGCGGGCACCGGCGTCACGGCGATGGTGAACGCGAGCGCGGCGGCCGCGGCGAGCGAGGCGATCGCCGTCCAGCGCCAGAAGGCCGCGGGGTCGCGTCGGCCAACCGTTTCGATGGCGGCAGGCGACACCGGAGCGTCGATGGCGGCTTCGATGTTGCGCCAGAGTCCCGCGGACGGCGGCACCGGCGGCACCGCCGACGCGAGCGGCTGCAACCGCTCCTGCCACGCGGCGACGCGGGCGCGGAGATCGGGGTCGCTCGCGAGCTCGCGCGCGAACACCTCGCACGCCTCGCCGCCCATCGTGCCGAGCGCGTACTCGGCGGCGCGGGTCTCGCGGTCGTCGTCGTCCTCGAAGGGCGGGGTGCGATCCGTCATGCGCCTGCGCGGTCCATGCTGGTGTTCATCGGATACGCCCGACGGCGGCGGAAGGTTGCATCACGCATCGAGACACCCCCGGAGGCGCAGCAGTCCGCGGCGGACCCAGCTCTTCACGGTGCCGAGCGGCGCCGCGAGCTGCGCCGCGAGCTCGTCGTGGGTGAGGCCGTTGTAGTAGGCGAGCGTGATCGCGCGTCGCGGCCCGTCCTCGAGCGCATCGAGGCAGTCGCGCAGGCGGCGCGCGTCCTGGGAGTCGATCGCGGCCTGCATCGGATCGGGCGAGGGATCCGGTCGTTCGTCGATGCCGTCGGGGAGCGGCATGAGGCGCGCGTCGCGCCGGTGCCGGTCGATCGCGAGATGGCGCACGATCGTCGTGATCCAGGTGCGCGCCGAGCCGAGCGCCGGATCGAAATCGCCGGCGCGCTGCCACACGCGCACGAACGCCTCCTGCAACACCTCTTCGGCGACGTCGCGCCGACGCAGGATCAGCACGGCGACGCCGAGCAACGCCGCCGCGGTGCGCTGGTACAGCGCCTCGAACGCCTGCCGGTCCCGCCGGGCGACGAGGCCGACGAGCATTTCGAGCGATGGGTCCAAGCCGTCCATCCGCGCGCCTTCAAGGGACAGGTAACCTTAAGTGCTCAGCCATCCCGGCGCAACGCGGCCGGCTCCGGAAACTACGGCCGAGCAGCGGGTTTGGATGCATTTGGCAACCGGGGAACGCTTCGCTATAAGCGTCCGAGGCACTCATCTCCTGCCTTTCGGCCTGCCTCCAAGGAGCGAACCGTGAACATCGACGCGAACATCCTGCGGACGGCGCTCGCCGCCGCCGCGCTGGCTCTTCCCGCGGGCTCCGCCGCGGCGGATGCCTTGAGCGACTTCTACAAGGGCAAGACGATGACGATCATCGTCGGCGCCGACACCGGCGGCGGCTACGACGCGCAGGGCCGGCTGATGGCGCGCCACATCGGCAAGTCCATCCCCGGCAATCCCAACGTCATCGTCCAGAACATGCCGGGCGCGGGCAGCCTTCAGGCCGCGAACAACCTGTTCAACATCGCGGCCAAGGACGGCACGGTGTTCGGCCTGGTGCAGCGCGGCGTGCTGACGTCGCACATCACCAACCCCGCGGGCGTCCATTTCCAGATCACCAAGTTCAACTGGATCGGCAACCTGTCGCAGGAGACGGCGGTGTCCCTCGCCTGGCACACGACGCCGTTCAAGACGATCCAGGACGTGATGCAGAAGGAGATGACGGTCGGCGGCACCGGGCCGACGATCGACACCGAGACCACGCCGCGCCTCCTGAACGCGCTGATCGGCACCAAGTTCAAGGTGATCGGCGGCTACAAGGGCACCGCCGACGTCGCGCTCGCGATGGAGCGCGGCGAGGTCGACGGCATGGGCGACTGGTCGTGGTCGAACATCAAGACCCGCCGGCCCGAGTTCCTGCGCGACGGCAAGATCCGCCTGCTGCTGCAGTCGTCGACCGAGAAGTTGCCGGACCTCCCCGACGTGCCGCTCGCCATGGACTTCGTGAAGAACGACACCGACCGCAAGGTGATGGAGCTGTTCCTCGCCCAGAAGACCGTCGCGCGCCCGGTGATGGCGCCGCCGGGCATTCCCGGCGACCGCGTCGCGGCGCTGCGCAAGGCGTTCGTCGACATGACGAACGACGCCGAGTTCAAGGCGGACGCCGACAAGAGCAAGCTCGAGATCGAGCCGACCACCGGCGAGGCGGTCGAGAAGGTGATCAAGCTCATCGCCGCGACGCCGCCGGACATCGGCAAGCGGCTCGCCGAGGCGATCGAGCCCAAGCGCTGATCGCGGCGCCGAGCAGGCGTGCCACGAAGCCCGGCGCCGAGTGCGCCGGGCTTTTCGTTTGGCGCGGCGGATGCATCTTGCGGGCGCGGCGGCCTTTGCTACGCTCGCCCGGAACAGGGAGAGGGAAGATGCGGGTTTCATGGCGGTTCCTGGCGGCGTCGGCGGTGGCGGCGAGCGTCGTCGCATGGTCCGGTGAGGCGTCGGCCCAGCTAGGCGAGATCCTGACCGCGCCGAAGACGCTGATCGACCGCGCCATCGAGGCGCGGAGCGCCGCCGACATCAAGCGCGACAACGAGATCGTGCTGGCGGTCAACAAGGCGATGGCCGACGCCGGCACGATCAAGGCGTCGACCGAGATCTACGAGCAGCGGCTGCTCGTTACCGGCGTGTTCGACGACAAGGACACGTACGACCGCTTCGAGAAGGCGGTGCGCGCGGTGAAAGGCGTGAAGCGGCTCTACTGGCACGCCGCCTACGTGAGCAAGGCCGATCAGGAGGCGCGCGGCAAGGCCGGGACGATGATCGACTGGCCCGCGGCGATGGCGATGGAGACCAAGGCCAAGGGACGGCTGATCGGCACCGCGGGCGTCGCCGACGTGAATTTCCGGGTCGCGGCCGACGCGTTCGCGACGGTGTACATCCTCGGGCGCGCCCGCTCGCAGGAGGAGCGCGACAAGGCGCTCGCCCGCGCCAGGGACGGCGAGGGTGTGAAGAAGGTCGTCAGCTACGTCGACGTCCGGCCCTGAACGCGCCGACGTTTTGATGTTTTGACTCGGGGCTGAAGCTTTGCCCCGGGTCCGTGATCGCCTATTCTCCCCGTAACAGCGGCGGACAGCCGCGACGACGCCGGCCCGAGCGCCGGCTCCTGACAGGAGGCCACTCGTGACGCGTTTCCCATCGCTGCTCGTCCTGTGCCTTGCCCCCGCGGCGCTCGCCGCGGCTCCGGCGCATGCCGACGCGCTCGCCGACTTCTACAAGGGCAAGAACATGCAGATGGTGATCGCCACGTCGCCGGGCGGCGATTACGACACGCGTGGCCGGCTGGTCGCGCGCCACATGGGCAAGCACATTCCCGGCCATCCGAACATCGTGCCGCAGAACATGCCGGGCGCGGTCGGCCTGCAGGCCGCGAACTGGCTTGCCAACCTCGCGCCGAAGGACGGCACGGTGCTGCACATGGTGATGCAGAACATGCCGGCGCACCAGGCGCTGGGCGGGCAGGGCGTCCACTTCGACGCGCGCAAGTTCAACTGGATCGGCAACACCTCGGACAGCCCGAGCGTCGTCAACTCCTGGTACACCACCGGCATCACCTCGATCGAGCAGGTGAAGACGAAGGAGCTGATCGTCGGCGCACCCGGCACGGCCACCGCGTCGGTCTATTACCCGATGGTGATGAACGCGCTGGCCGGGACCAAGTTCAAGATCGTGGCCGGCTACCCGGGCGGCAACGACGTGAACCTCGCGATGGAGCGCGGCGAGGTCGGCGGCCGCGGCTCCAACACGCTGGCGTCGTGGAAGACGAGCCGGCCGCAGTGGCTCACCGAGAACAAGATCCACATCCTGGTGCAGGTCGGCCAGAAGCGGCATCCGGAGCTCGCCAACGTGCCGCTGCTGACCGAGCTCGTCAGCAACGAGGACGACCGCAAGGTGATGGCGTTCATCAGCGCCGATGTCGCCTACGCGCGGCCCGTGGCGACCACGCCCGACGTGCCCGCCGATCGCGTGAAGATGCTGCGCGAGGCGTTCATGGCGACGATGAAGGACCCCGAGCTCCTCGCCGAGGCCGACAAGGCGCAGATCGACATCAGCCCGCTGCCGGGCGACGAGGTGCAGGAGATCGTCGCTTCGGTGCTCGACACGCCGGCGCCGGTGATCGAGCGCACCAAGACCATTCTCGCCAACGAGGCCGACGTCCGGAAGCTGTCCAACAAGTAGCCTCGGCCGTGAGAGGAGTATCGCCCATGCGTATCCTCCCGCTCATCGTCGCAGGAATCGCCGCGCTCGCCGCCGGGCCTGCGCTGGCGCAATCGGCCGACGCCCTCGCGAAATTCTATCAGGGCAAGCAGATCAGCCTGATCTGCTACTCGGACGCCGGCAGCACCTACGACGTCTACGCGCGCCTGCTCGGGCGGCACATGGGCGCGCACATCCCGGGCAACCCGTCGTTCGTCGTCCAGAACATGCCGGGCGCGGGCGGCCTCAAGGCCACCGACTACCTCTACAACATCGCCGCCAAGGACGGGACGGTGATCGGCGCTATCTCGCGCGGCAATCCGTTCGAGCCGCTGCTCGGCGGCGTGAAGACCAACTTCGATCCGCTCAGGTTCACCTGGCTCGGCAGCATGAACCGCGAGGTGTCGCTCGCGGTATCGTGGCACACCGTGCCGGTGCGGACGATCGAGGATCTGCAGAGCCGCGAGCTTATCATCCCCGGCACCGGCGCCGGAGCCGACTCGCAGATCATCCCGCTCGCGATCAACAATCTCGCCGGGACGAAGTTCAAGATCATCGCCGGCTACTCGTCGACGACCCGCGCGGCGCTGGCGATGGAGCAGGGCGAGCTCGAGGGCATCGGCTACTGGTCGTGGAGCGCGATCAAGTCGGGCCAGCCGGGCTGGATCGCCGAGAAGAAGCTCAACTACATCTTCCACACCGCCGCGACCGACCAGCCGGAGCTGCCGGGGGTGCCGAAGATCCGCGATCGCGCGCGCAACGACACCGACCGCAAGGCGCTCGATCTGCTGCTCGCGCGCGAGGTGCTGGGACGCCCGTTCCTCGCCCCGCCCGATCTGCCGGCCGACCGCGCGAAGGCGCTCAAGGCCGCGTTCAACGACACCCACAAGGACCCGGCGTTCCTCGCCGACGCCCGGAAGATCCGGGCCGACATCGAGCTCGTCACCGGCGACGAGATCGAGGCCCTGCTCAAGGAGGTGTTCGCCTATCCTCCCGACGTCATCGCCCGCACCAAGGACGTGCTCAACAGGGTGCAGCAGTAGCGGGCTCTCCCACTTCACGCGCGACCCTGTCCGCGTGCAGGCCGCGTGCAGGCAGCACATCGGCATCCGGGTTTTTCGGCGTCTCGACGGCGACACAAGTGCGTATCTGAGCAACCACGTCATGCCCGGACCTCGGGCGGGTTGCACCCCGCCGGCCTCTTCAACGAAGAGCCACGCCCTTAGGGCCGCGCGAGCGCGGTCCGTCTAAAAAGAATCGGGCGCGGCATGCCAGGCATCCGCTTTGTTCTTTTCGTCATTCCCGCGTAAGCGGGAATCCAGAGCCGCTGACGCAGAGTGGCTGCCCTGGACCCCCGCTGTCGCGGGGGTGACGAGACAAGAGCATGCACATAAACACTGCGCCATGCCGGAGCCCTCGGGCGGGTTGCACCCGGTCCGCTCTCTAGAGAGGCCGCCCTTCGTGCGGCGGGCTGGCATCCACGTTCTGTTTTTAGGACGACAACGAAAAGAACGTGGATGCCCGCATTCGCGGGCATGACGACGAGTGAACCCTTCGCCTCTCGGCGGGAGTTCCGGAACCGCCTACGCCTCGCACTTAAAACTCCGCCGACAATTTTTCTCGTCATGGTCGGCGAAGGCCGACCATCCACGAGTTTTGTTTTCGTCACCCCCGCGAAAGCGGGGGTCCAGGAGATGTCGGACTCCGTGGCTAAGGGACCGCTTGCACGCGGTCCCTTGCAAAAAGAGGGGCGCAGGAATGACGAAAAGAGACGTTGGATCGCATCGCTGTTGGCTCGCTCGCGACCCCCGCGTTTCTCCACAGCCCTTTTCCGAACCGGCCCAGACTTTCCACAGCCCCCTTGTGCCGGGTTTTGCGCGCGCGCATGGTGATCGCGTCGCTCCGGGCCCGCTGGTCCGGAACAGAGGAACCGGAGCGACACCCCAGCCGGAAAGGAGGTGTCGGATGCAGCGGACTCGAACGATGACCAATCGCGCGGTCCCGTTGCGCCCGGCGCCCGCCCTCTCCGGCCGCATGAGAAAGAGCACGGCGCTTCCCGGTGTGGTTGCGACGCACTTCTTTCGGGTACCCGTCAGGCCTGTACCGCGTCGCAGCCGCGACGGGGGAGTATCAGATGGGAACGGACCGCCCGGGATATGAGCGCCCCGGCTACCTTCTGACGCCATCGCCCCCTGGGATCAAAACAAGGATGACACGCTCTCACGTCATCGGCGCTTGCGCCTGTCCGATGCGCGACGGGTAACCACCGCGCGGAGAGACAGCGAAACTCGCTCGCGAACCCGCTCCTCCGCCTGCTGAGGCGGAGGGGCGGGAACGGGGAAACACGTCCCGACAGCTCAGCCAAAAACGATGGAGACGGAAACGCTACACCAGACCCTTGAGCCGGTAGATCAGGTCGAGCGCCTCGCGCGGCGTGAGCGCGTCGGCGTCGACGCGGGCGAGCTCGTCGCGGAGCGCGTCCGACCTGGGCACCGGCGCCTCGCGCGGCGGCGTCGCCGCGAACAGCGGCAGATCGTCGGCGAGCTTCGCCGCGACCTTGGCCTGATCGCCCGCCTCGAGCGCCGCCAGCACCTCCTCGGCGCGGCCGACCACGGCGGGCGGCAGCCCCGCGAGCTTCGCGACGTGGATGCCGTAGGAGCGATCGGCGGTGCCCGCGACGACCTCGTGCAGGAACACGACGTCGCCCTGCCACTCCTTCACCCGCACGGTGTGGTTGGTGAGGCCGTCGAGACGCTGGGTCAGCGCGGTGAGCTCGTGATAGTGGGTCGCGAACAGGCCGCGGCAGCGGTTGACCTGCGCGAGATGCTCGACCGTCGCCCATGCGATCGACAGGCCGTCGAAGGTCGCGGTGCCGCGGCCGATCTCGTCGAGGATGACGAGCGCGCGGCGTCCCGCCTGATTGAGGATCGCCGCGGTCTCCACCATCTCGACCATGAACGTCGAGCGGCCGCGGGCGAGATCGTCGGCGGCGCCGACGCGCGAGAACAGGCGGTCGACGACGCCGATGTGGGCCTCGGCCGCCGGCACGAACGCGCCCATCTGGGCGAGCACGGCGATCAGCGCGTTCTGGCGCAGGAACGTCGACTTGCCTGCCATGTTGGGGCCGGTGACCAGCCACAGCTTGCCGTCGTCTGTCCCGGACAGATCCGTGTCGTTGGGGACGAACGGCTGGCTGTCCTTGGCGAGCGCCGCCTCGACGACGGGATGGCGCCCCTGCTCGATGCGGAAAGCCAGCGACGGATCGACCAGCGGCCGCGTCCAGCGCCATTCGTTGGCGAGATCGGCGAGCGCCGCGGCGACGTCCAGCGAGGCGAGCGCCGCGGCGGTCGCCGCGATCGCCGGCGCTTCGGCCAGCACCGATGCGACGAGGCGCTCGAACAGCTCCAGCTCCTGCGCGAGCGCGCGGTCGGCGGCGCGGCTGATGCGCGTTTCGAGATCGGCGAGCTCGGTGGTGGTGAAGCGAACGGCACTCGCCATCGTCTGGCGGTGGATGAAGAATCGCTCCTCGCCGTTCGGGCCTTTTGCCGCGGTCAGCACCTCGGCATCCTTCGGCTTCACCTCGATGTGGTAGCCGATGACGTTGTTGTGCCGGATCTTCAAACCCGAAAGCCCGGTGCGCTCGGCGTAGGCGCGCTCGAGCCCGGCGATCAGGCGGCGGCCTTCGTCGCGCAGCGTGCGCGTCTCGTCGAGCGCCGCATCGTAGCCCTTGGCGATGAAGCCGCCGTCGCGCGCGTTCAGCGGCAGCTCGGGCGCCAGCGCCCGCGCAAGGCCCTCGGCCAGATCGTTGGGGTCGCGCAGCTCGGCGACGGCTCCGGCGATCAGAGCCGGCGTCCGGGTGAGATCCGACACCGGCCCGTGGATCGCGAGCACCGCCTTGGCGTCGCCGGCGGCGCGCAGCCCGTCGCGGATCGCGGCGAGATCGCGCGGGCCGCCGCGGCCGACGGCAAGACGCGACAGCGCGCGCTCGATGTCGGGGGCGCGCGACAGCGTCTCGCGGAGCCGGTCGCGCAGCTCGGCCGCGTCGCAGAAGAACGCGACCGCGTCGAGACGGGCGTTGATGGCGTCGGCATCGGTGAGCGGCTGGGCCAGACGCTCGGCAAGCAACCGTCCGCCGGCGCCGGTCACCGTGCGGTCGATGGTCCCCAGGAGACTGCCCGCGCGCTCGCCCGAAAGCGTCGTCGTCAGTTCGAGATTGCGCCGGGTCGCGCCGTCGATTTCGAGATACGCGCCCTCGGAGACCCGCGCCGGCGGGCGCAGCGCCGGGAGCTTTCCCTTTTGCGTCAGCTCGACGTAACCGACCAGCGCGCCCGCCGCCGCGAGCTCGGCACGCGCGAACGCGCCGAAGGCGTCGAGCGTCTTCACCGCGAACAGCGACTCGAGGCGACGGCGGCCGTTTTCGGAATCGAACAGCGTGTTGGGCTGGATCGTCACCGAGCCCGCCGCCTCGGCCGCCGAGCCTTGGGCGATGCGCGCGAGCCGCTCCGGCAGCAAGAGCTCGCCGGGCTGGACGCGGGCGAGCGCGGCGGCAAGCGACGGCTCGGTCACCGGCTGGACCTGGAACGCGCCCGTCGAGACGTCGAGCCAGGCCAGCGCGAGCGATCCCTGGGCGTCGGCGACGGCGGCGAGGAAGTTGTTGCGCCGGGAATCGAGCAGCGCGTCCTCGGTCAGCGTGCCGGGCGTCACGAGGCGCACGACGTCGCGCTTCACCACCGATTTCGAGCCGCGCTTCTTGGCCTCGGCCGGGTCCTCCATCTGCTCGCACACTGCGACGCGGAAGCCCGCGCGGATGAGACGCAGCAGGTAGGATTCGGCCGAATGCACCGGCACGCCGCACATGGCGATGTCCTCGCCCAAATGCTTGCCGCGCTTGGTGAGCGCGATGTCGAGCGCGCGGGCCGCCGCGACCGCGTCGTCGAAGAACAGCTCGTAGAAGTCGCCCATCCGATAGAACAGGAGCGCGTCGGGGTGGGCGCGCTTGACGCTCAGGTACTGCGCCATCAGCGGCGTCACGTCGCCCGAGGCAACGGCGCCGGGAGGCACGGACGTTTCGGAGGTCGGCGCGGGCGAGTCGTCCATCGCGGTGCGGGAGTTCGGGCGAACGGGGCGCGGGAATGGCTGGGCGCGCGCACCGTACCACAGGAGCGGCGGCGCGTGCAGGCATGGGCGCAGAGACGGGCGCAGAGACGGGCGACGCATCGCGGCTCGCCCGGACTCCGACCGCACCGCGGCTGTGCTAAGCTTGCGGCGCTTTCGCCGCCCGGCCCCGTCAGGCCGGCGGAAACCGCCGGAGTCGCCGGAATCGCGATGTCGCGCGCCGTCTCCCTCGCCCGTCTCCTGATCGCCGCGCTCGCGCTCGGCTCGCTCGGCCTGCTCGCCCTGTTCGTCCTCGCCGTCGCCAAGGCGATGCCGTGGACGGCGGCGATCGCCGTCGCCGTTGCGCTGATCGCCGGACTGATGTGGCGGCTGCGGCGCCCGATGCGCGAGGCCGTCGCCGTCGCGGCCGCGGCCGAACGGCTCGCCGAGAGCGACGCCGCCGAGACCGTGCGCACGCCCGAGATCATCGAGATCGCCGCCGGCCTCGCCCGCGCGCGCGCCTCGTTCCGCGAGCACGCCGAGGCGCTGGCGCGCCGCGCCGCCGTCGCCGAAGGCATCCTCGACGCGCTGCCGGACCCCGTGCTGCTGCTCGATCGCGACCGCCGCGTGGTGCGCGCCAACTCGGCGGCCCGCGAGCTGCTCGGCATCGGCGCCACCGCGGGCGACCTCGCCGGATGCCTGCGAGCCCCGCCGGTGCTCGAGGCGGCGCGCGCCGTCCTTGCCGACGGCAAGCCGCGCGACGTCGCCTGGCGCGTCGACGTGCCGATCGAGCGTCACTTCGGCGTGCTGATCACGCCGGTCGCGGGCGTGCCGGGGACCGGAGAGCCGGGAGCGGGCGAGCGCAATGCGCCGCGCGCGGTCGTCCGCCTCGTCGACCTCACCGCGGTGAAGCGCGCCGACGAGATGCGCGCCGACTTCGCCGCCAACGCGAGCCACGAGCTCAAGACCCCGCTTGCGGCGCTGATCGGCTTCATCGAGACCCTGCGGGGGCCGGCGCGCGACGATCCCGCCGCGCAGCAACGCTTCCTTGGACTGATGGCGGCCCAGGCCGAGCGCATGACCCGGCTGGTCAACGACCTGCTGGCGCTGTCGTCGATCGAGCTGGTCGAGCATGCGCCACCGACCGCGCCGGTCGCGCTCGCGCCGATCGCGCGCAACGTCGCCCAGGCGCTGGAGATCCCGGCCAAGGCGCGGAACATGAAGATCGTCGTGACCGCCGCCGACGCGCTGCCGCCGGTCCCGGGCGACGCCGAGCAGCTCGCGCAATTGATCCAGAACCTGCTCGACAACGCGATCAAGTACGGCGCCGCCGGCACCGAGGTCGCCGTGCGCCTCGCCGTGACCGCCGCGCCGGCGGGGATGGCCGGCGCGCAGGCGGTGGCCGTGGGCGTGACAGACCGGGGCGAGGGTATTCCGCCCGAGCACCTGCCGCGGCTGACAGAGCGATTCTACCGCGTCGACAGCGCGCGCTCGCGCGAGGCGGGCGGCACCGGGCTCGGGCTCGCCATCGTCAAGCACATCGTCACCCGCCACCGCGGCATGCTGAAGATCGACAGCACCGTGGGCCAGGGCTCGACGTTCACCGCGTATCTGCCCGTGGCGGCGAAATAGCGGCGGAAAACCGCCACGGGCTACGCCCTTCCGGTCGGCGCGCGGGAGGTGTAACAGATCGGTAACGAAGCTGACGCATGTCTGTCAGCGAGGGCCCTTAGGGTCCGGACCCGTGAACGGCGCCTTCCACGGGGAGCGCGCCAGGAGAGCACGATGGAACACACCGTCAAATCCTTCGACGAGCAGTTGCGGCGGCTGAACGAGATCATCCTGCGGATGGGCGGTCTCGCCGAGGCGGCGCTGTCGTCCGCCATGCAGGCGGTGAACAAGCGCGACGTCGACCTCGCCGCCGAGATCGTCAAGGACGACGCCAAGATCGACGAGCTCAACCGCGACGTCGACGAGCTCGCGGTACGGCTGCTTGCGCTGCGCCAGCCGATGGCCAACGACCTGCGCGAGATCGTCGCCGCGCTGCGGATATCGGCGGACATCGAGCGCATCGGCGACTACGCGGCGAACATCGCCAAGCGCGCCATCGCCATGGCCGAGATGCGCCCGTCGCGCGCGCTGCCGGGCATCGCCCGGATGGGGCGGCTCGCGCAGCGGCTGATCAAGGAAGTGCTCGACTCCTACGCCGAGAAGAACGCCGACAAGGCGATGGTGGTGTGGGCGCGCGACGAGGAGATCGACGACGCCTACAACAGCCTGTTCCGCGAGACCCTCACCTACATGATGGAGGACGCGCGCGCGATCACGCCGTCGACCCACATCCTGTTCATTGCCAAGAACATCGAGCGGATCGGCGACCACGCCACCAACATCGCCGAGACCGTCTACTTCATGGTCAAGGGCCGGCCGCTGAAGGAGAGCCGCCCCAAGGGCGATCTGTCGGCGTTCCTCACCCAGCCGGGCGCGCAGCCCGCCGCGGGCGAGCCCGAGCCGCCGCGCGAATAGGGCCATCGCGTCTCGCCCATGAAGCCGCTGATCCTGATCGTCGACGACGAGGACTCGCTGGTCGAGATCGTGCGCTACAACCTCGAGCGCACCGGTTTCGAGGTGATGGCCGCGCACGACGGCGAGGAGGCGATGACGGCGATCGCCGAGCGCACGCCCGACCTCGTCGTGCTCGACTGGATGCTGCCGCACGTGTCCGGCATCGAGGTCTGCCGCCAGATCCGCCGCATCGGCGCCAGCCAGCCGATCCCGATCATCATGCTGACGGCGCGCTCGGACGAATCCGACAAGGTGCGCGCGCTCAACACCGGCGCCGACGACTACCTGACCAAGCCGTTTTCGCCGGGCGAGCTCACCGCGCGCATCCAGGCCGTGCTGCGGCGCAGCCGTCCGACATTGCTCGCCGAGGCGCTGCGCTCCGGCGACGTCGAAATGGACCTCGCCTCGCACCGTGTGTTCCGCAGCGGCGAGGAGATCGTGCTGCGTCCCGTCGAATTCCGGCTGCTGCGCATCCTGCTCGAGCATCCCGGCCGCGTGTTTTCGCGCGAGCAACTGCTGGATGCGGTGTGGGACCGGGACGCCGAGATCGAGCCGCGCACCGTCGACGTCCACGTGCGGCGACTGCGCAAGGCGCTCAACGCCGGCGGCCGTCGTGAGCTGATCCGCACGGTGCGCGCCGCGGGCTACGCGTTCGAGCCCGGGGGCGTCGACGAGGTCGCGTGAGCTAGTCGGCCGCCGCCGCGCGCAGGCGCAGCGTCGTGCACACGAGTCCGTCGCTGAACGGCGACTCCGAAAATCCGGCGGCGGCGGCGAGTTCCCGCATCGCGCCGTTTCCCGCCTGCACCGTTCCGAACACCTCGGCCACGTTGTTGGCGCGCGCGACGTCGAGCAGTGCGTTCAGCAGCGCGGTGCCGATGCCGCGCCCGTGCAGGTCGGAACGCACGATGATGCCGTACTCGGCGCGCTCGCGATCGCCGCCCATCCGGAGGTGACCGACACCGAGCGCCTCGTTCCCGTCGAACGCCACCATCGCGATCTCGCGGTCGTAATCGATCTGCGTCACCCGCGCCGCGAGGTCGCGGGCGAACGACTCGAGCGCCGAGAAGGCGCTGAGGCGGATGTCCGAGGATGAGGTCCGCGCCAGCAGCGCCGCGATCGCCGACTCGTCCTCGGGCCGGGCCGGGCGCAGGCGCAGGGTGCCGCCGCCCACCGCAACGTCGCGCTCGAGCTCGCGCGGATAGGGGCGGATGGCGGACGGCACCGCGCTGCCCGGATCCTGCAGCCGCACCCGCGCGTCGAGGGCGAGCGCGCCGGTCGGGCTCGCAAGCAGGGGATTGATGTCGAGCTCGGCGACCGCGGGAAGATCGAGCATGAGCTCCGCCACGGCGACGAGAACCGATGCGACGGCATCGCGGTCGGCGGGCGGCTTGCCGCGGTATCCGGCGAGCAGGCGGTCGACCCGGGTGCGGCTCATCATGTCGCGGGCAAGGCTCGCGTTGAGCGGCGGCAGACCCAGCGCGCGGTCGGCTGCGATTTCGACGCGCGTGCCACCCTCGCCGAACAGGACGAGCGGACCGAAATCCGGGTCCCGTGTCGCGCCGACGATGGTTTCGATCGCATCGGCGGTCGCCGCCATCGGCTCGACCGTCAGGCCGGCGACGCGGGCGTCGGGGCGTGCGGTGCGCACCGCGGCGAGCATGCGCCGTGCGGAATCGGCGACCGCGTCCGGTGCGACTCCGAGCATGACACCGCCGACGTCGGATTTGTGGACGATGTCCGGCGAATCGATCTTGAGCGCCACGGCGGCGAACGGTCCCGCGGCAGCGCCGGCCGCCTCGGGCGACGCCACGGCGACGAGCGGATTCACCGGTACCCGGTAGCAGGCCAGCAGCGCGCGTGCCTCGGTCGCCGTCAGCCATGGGTCGCCGCGCCGCCGCGCCGCCGCGACGATCGCGCGTGCCGCGGCTCGGTCCGGCTTCGAGGAAGCCGACGCGACGGGGACTTGCCGCAAGGCCTCCTGGTTGCGGCGATACGTCACCATGTGGGTGAACGCGCGCACCGCCGCCTCCGGTGTGTCGTAGGTCGGGATGCCGGCGGCGGCGAACACCGCGCGCGCCTCGCGCTGGACCGATTCGCCGACCCAGCTCGTCAGCACCGGGCAGTCCGTCGTCGCCGCGCTGGCGGCGACCGCGCGCGCGGTCGCCGTCGACGACGCCACCGCCGTCGGGCAGTTGACGACGAGCACGGCATCGACGGATGGATCGCGCACCAGCGAATCCATCGCCGCACCGTAGCGAGCGGCGTCGGCGTCGCCGATGATGTCGACCGGATTGCCGCGCGACCACGTGCGCGGCAGGGCGCGATCCAGCGCCGATACGGTGTCGGGCGCGAGCGACGCGAGGGTCACGCCCGCCGCCGCGACGGCGTCCGCGGCGAGGACGCCGAAGCCGCCGCCGTTGGTGAGGATGGCGAGGCGGTCGCCTTTGATCGGCCGAGCCTTCGCCAATGTTTCGGCCGCGGCGAACAGCTCCTCGACCTCGACGACGCGCAGCATGCCCGCCCGGCGGAACGCCGCATCGTAGGCCGCGTCGGAGCCCGCGAGCGCACCGGTATGACTCCGTGCCGCTCGCGCGCCCGTCGCGAAGCGGCCCGCCTTGACCACCATCACCGGCTTGAGCCGCGCACAGGCACGCGCCGCCGACAGGAACTTCCGCGCGTTGACGATCGCCTCGACGTAGAGCAGGACGGCGCGGCAGGAGACGTCCTGGGCAAGCCAGTCGAGGAGGTCGCCGAAGTCGACGTCGGCCATCGTTCCCATCGACACCACGTGCGAGAACCCGATCCCGCGTGGCTCGGCCCAATCGAGCACGGCGGTCGCGATGGCCCCGGATTGCGACACGAACGCGAGCCCGCCGGGTTTCGCCGCGATGTGGGCGAAGCTCGCGTTGAGGCCGACGCCGGGAACGAGGATGCCGAGACAGTTCGGGCCGACGATCCGCAGCCGATGCGGCCGCGCCGCAGCGAGGGTGCGCGCGAGCCGCTCGCGACCCGTGGCGTCGTCGCCCTCGCCGAACCCGGCCGTGAGGATCACCGCCGCCCGCGTTCCCTTGTCCGCAAGCTGCGCGACGATGGCCGGCACCGTGTCGGGCGGCGTGGCGATCACCGCGAGGTCCGGTGCCTCGGGCAGATCGACGACCGACGGCCAGGCGCGGATGCCGTGCACCGAGGGTCGCGACGGGTTGACGGCGTACACCGCGCCGGAGAAGCCGCCGCTCGCGAGATTGCGGGTGAGCACGCCGCCGACCGAACCGGGCCGCGGGGTCGCCCCCCCCCGCGCGCCCCCGCGCCGCGCC
>JBLNCI010000031.1:0-75735 GCA_050260515.1 Gemmatimonas sp. | reverse complement strand
TTCAGACCGTCGGCGCGCTGTTTTGATCCCTGGAGACGGTGCGCGGCAAGTTGCCTGGGGGGTCAGTGCCAGGGGCGTGCCGAGCCGGGTCTCCGCTCATGGCTGCGACGCAGGCCGTTGGGTCGGCCTCTGTTGTATCCGGTACCGGGAAAGGAGGGCGTCGCAACCATCTGGGAAGCGCCGTGCTCTTTCTCGCGGACACCGGAGAAGGAGGCGCGCGGACGAATCGCGATCGTCTTCCGATATTGATTCATTCGATACCTCCTTTCCGGGTGGGGTGTCGCTCCGGTGACCGCTGCCTAGGTTCAGCCGCCGCCGGAGCGACGCGGCGCACTCTGCGCGCGCGCAAAATCCGGCACAAGGGGGCTGTGGAGAGTTCGGACGAAAAGCGAGCGGATTCAAAGCCGTTATCAGGACCTTTGCGGCAATCGGGGACAGACGCGAGACGCGCCCGCGCGCGTGGGTATTGATACCCATCGGTCCGGCGATGACACGCGCTGTCGCTTTCCAGCACAGGCGCCGGGGACTACGATCCTCGACAAGCGTGCAACGAATGCACGCAACGAAAACACACAGCGCAAACACTCTTGGGGGTTCACATGGGGCGCATCGCGCTCGTCGCGACGCTCGGCGTCGCGCTCGTTACCATCTCGCTCATCACCGGTTCGCAACCCGCGTCCGCCCAGCAGGCGACCCGGCTCAACGCCACCGAGGCGCTCGGGCAGCGGGTGTATGCGCAGCACTGCGGCGTCTGCCACACCAAGCCGACGATCACCGCCCCCTACTACGGTCCCGCGTTGTCGAAGGACAACGTCAGCGCCGGGACCGAGGTCGTGCGCGAGTTCGTCCAGCAGGGGACCGAGCGCATGCCGGGCTTCCGCTACTCGCTCGAGCCGCGCGAGATCGACGCCGTCGTGCAGTACCTGAAGACGGTCTCGCCGCCGGCCGAGGCGGCGACACCCGCGCGACCCGCGTCGTCGCGCACCAACGAACGTGAACTCGACTAGCGGAGACCGGACATGACGAACTCGCTCTCCCGTTTCGCCACCGCGTTCTCCATCGGCGCCCTCGCGCTGCTCGCGGCCGCCCCGGCCCACGCCGACCGGCTGCTGTCGGGCACGGTGCTGTCGGCCTCGGGCGACAAGATCGCCGGCGCGACGGTGTCGGCCAAGGCCGACGGCTCGCCGATCACCACCACCGTCTTCACCGACGAGCAGGGCAACTACTACTTCCCCGACATGCCCTCGGGAAAATACCGGGTGTGGGCGCAGGCGGTGACGTTCGACACCGGCCGCGGCGAGGTCGACCTCGCGAGCAGCAAGCACCAGGATTTCAAGCTCGCGCCGATGAAGGACTACACGCGGCAGCTCACCGGCGACGTCCTGATCGCCTCGCTGCCCGCGGACACGCCGGACGACGCGCGCATCAAGCGCGTGATCCGCAACAACTGCACCGGCTGCCACACGCCGAACTACCCGTTGCAGCACCGCTTCGACGAGCAGGGCTGGACGGCGATCATCGACCTGATGAAGCACATCAACGTGCTCGGCATCTACCAGGGCCCCGAGCACAAGGCGAACCCGATCCTCGAATCGCACCGCGAGGAGATCGCGAAGTATCTCGCCCGCGCCCGCGGTCCGGGTGAGAGCTCGATGAAGCTCAAGCTCCGGCCGCGTCCGACCGGTGAGGCGGCGCGCGTGGTGTTCCGCGAGTACGACGTGCCGGTCGATCCGGGACTCAAGCTTCCCTACAAGTACGCGCTCAACGACGGCAGCGACTGGTCGCTCGGCGCGCCGTCGGGGACCAACGGAACCTACGGCGTCCACGACGCGCAGCAGGACCTCGACGGCAACATCTGGTTCACCCACAGCCAGCCGAGCCACGAGGTCACCTACGGCCGCATCGACGCCAAGACCGGCGAGACCAAGTTCTTCAAGGTCGCCAATGCCGAGGGCGGCGCCGCGGTGAGCCACGGCATCATCCGTGACCCCAAGGGCATCATCTGGCTCAACGTCGGGCCGACGGTGATGCCGCGCCACGGCGGCCTGGGGCGCATCGATCCCAAGACGCAGAAGCTCGAGGTGTTCCTGCCGCCGGCCGAGATGTCGGGCACCGGCGGCTCGCTCGACTTCGACGGCAAGGGGAAGATCTGGATCACCGCGCCCGACGGCGCATTCCGCTTCGATCCAGACACCAAGGAATTCACCGAGTTCAAGTCGGTGACCTACAAGACGCCGAACGGCACCGGGACGACCTACGGCATCGCCGCCGACCGCAACGGCAACGGCTGGTGGGCGGAGATGACGATCGACATCATCGCCCACGGCGACATCGCGTCGAAGAAGGCGTCCGAGATCCGGCTGCCGCCGGAGGCGCAGTTCGCGAAGGGGTTGAAGCCGGAGGAGGAGAAGCTCTACGCGACCTTCGCGCCGCCCGACTTCAACACCGTGCTGCCGTGGGCGCAGGGCCCGCGCCGGATGGGCTCCGACAAGAACGGCAACACCGTCTGGATCGGCGATTCCTGGGGCGGCAACTACGCCCGCATCGACATCGACACCGGGAAGCAGACCTACGTGCCGCTGCCCGATCCGGTCGGCATGCAGCCGTATCACGTGACGGTCGACGACAGCCACGGCGTGTGGACCAACCTGTGGACCGCCGATGCGATCATCCGTCTCGATCCGGCGACCAACACCTGGACGACCTTCGACCTGCCGACGCACGGCGGCGAGTCGCGCTACATGTCGATCCTCGAGAAGGACGGCCGGATGTCAGTGACCATTCCCCAGTCGCGGGCGCGCAAGGTTGCGGTCATGACGTTCCGAAGCGCGGCCGAGATGGACGCGGCCAAGCGCGCGTCTCTCGACTGACGGATCCCCGCCCGCGCGCACGCGTTGGACGCATTGAAGGGGCCGGGACTCTTCCCGGCCCCTTTTTTGCCGTTCGCCACAGCCGTGCGCTTCCGCGTCGACGGCGTGCGGTCGGGCGAAGCGAAACCGACGCTCGACGCGAGCGAGCCGCACACGCCGAACGCCAGCGCGCACGCAACGCGGCTCACACCGTGACATGAAATGAACATCCCCCGGTAACCCGGCTCCCGGCATTCTGGACATCCATGCCCCGACGCTCGTCACGCCGAGATGCGTTCGCTCGGCCGTGGCGCCGCCGGGATCATTGCCGGACGGGTCCGCGTGCTGAAGAACGACGCGATCGACACGACAGCCGATAGCTGGCCCTGCGCGCGTCAGGGCGCACAGTCGCGTTGCGGCGCGATGGTGACCGTCTTCGCGGTGTCGCTCGGAGCCGCGATCGTTACACGCTGGTACGGACTGTTCCCGTCGGTGATCGTCGACTGGGATGAGAGTCTCTACGCCGTCATCGCGGACGGCTGGCTCAACGGCCTGCTGCCGTACCGCGACATCTGGGACCACCACCCGCCCGGGTTGCCGGCGTTGTTCGCCGCGATCCTCGATGTCTTCCCCGATTCGATCGTGGCGATCCGGGTGAGCGCGTGCGTCGCGGTGGCCGCGACGGCGACGGCGCTCTTCTTCATGGCGCGCGCGACGATCGGCGGGGCCGCCGCGCCCCCGATCGCGGCGGCGCTGTACCTGGCGTGGACCGCGCGGCTGTGGGGCCTGGTCGCAAACACCGAGGTCTACATCAACGCGCTGATGGCGCCGGCCATGTACATCCTGGTGCGGCAGCTCATCGCGCCGACGCGGCGGCAGCTCGCGAGTCTCTGCCTGGGGGCGCTGCTCGTCGGCATCGCGCTCCAGATCAAGCACGTGGCGCTGACCGAGACGGCGCTGTTCCTCGGACTCGCCCTGTGGTGCCGCTCGAAGGCGGCGCCGAAAGACCTGCTCCGCTCGGCGGCGGCGCTCGCCGCGAGCTTTCTCGCTCCATCGCTCCTCGTTCTCGCCTACTTCCAGTGGCACGGCCTCGCCGGCGAGTACCTGGCGAGCGTCGTCACAGCCAACCTGACGTACATCGGCGACCGGGCCAATCTCGCGCATGTGGTGGCGACCCTGCCGCGGACGCTGTTTCTTCCGATCGCGCTGGTGCCGATCGCGGCGCTCGTGATGAAGCTCCGGTCGGACCGCGCGAACCGCATCCTGCTTGCCTGGGGGCTCGCCGCCTGCGTCGACGTCGTTCTGCCCGGCCAGTACTGGCTTCACTACTTCCTTCTGGCGATGCCCGCGGCGGCGCTCCTCGCGGCCTACCTCGCCGCGGTCGCCCTCGCCCGGCGGACCACGGCCATGCGCGTCGCCGTCGCCGCGGCCGTCTTCGTGGCCGCATACCCGATCGGCATCTACAAGGACGCGGCGATCGCCCGCGCCTTCGGCGAGGACGACGTGCCGCAGGCGATCGCCGACGCCATTCGCGACGAAGGCGCGCCGGGCGCCTACATCTTCGTCCTCAACTACCAGCCGATCATCTACCTGCTCGCCGACGCGAAGCTCCCCAATCGGCACGTCTTCCCCGGCGACTGGACGGAACGATTCTCCGGCACGTCGGGCGTCGATCCCGTCCAGGAGGTCGACAAGATCTTCGCCAAGAAGCCGGCCTTCGTCGTGTTCATCGACAAGGACTGGAACGACATCGGCGCCGAGGCCTTCGCCGCGTTCAAGGCGCACCTCGACGGCTACGAGAAGGACCTCGAGTTCATCGATCGCCAGATGCTGCCCGAGCCGGTGCCGATCGAGGTCTACCGCCGCAAGGCATAGCTGTCCTCCGGACTCGCCGTCCCCGCCAGGCCGAGCCCGCGGGGCGGGCCTGTGCCGTCAACCCGCGCCGACGCGGCGGGGCTCCCCTGCAAAAACCGCCGTCGCGCCCCTCGCCCGCCGCCCTATATATATGTCGTTCCCCGCACCCAGTGGATGTTCGACATGCAGACCGACCCCGAAACCGAGCGCCGCAACGAGATCGTCCGCCGCATCCGGGCGGAGACCGGGATCGACGAGGCGATGATCGAGACCGTCGTTCGGTCCTTCTATGACCGCGTCCGTGACGACGAGATCCTGGGCCCGGTGTTCGCGGCGAAGATCGCGGATTGGGAGCCCCATCTGGCCAAGATGTGCGAGTTCTGGTCGTCGGTCGCCCTGATGAGCGGTCGCTACCACGGCCAGCCTATGCAGAAGCACCTGCCGCTCCCGATCGACGCCGCCCACTTCGACCGCTGGCTCGCGCTGTTCGCCGAGACCGTGCGCGAGGTCTGCCCGCCCAAGGCCGCCGAGCACTTCCTCGACCGGGCGCATCGCATCGCCGAGAGCCTCGAGATGGGCATCGCGATGACGCAGGGCGTGCTGCTGCGGAAGGGCGAGCGCTACGTTCGAACGAATACGGGCGACGCCCGCTAGCCACGACGCCGCTCCCGACGCCGGAGCCTGACGCGACCGCGGGTCACGCCCGCCGCGCGGCGCGCTGAAACGCCAGCGTGGCGACCGTCAGCACCGCGAGGCATCCGAGCAGGCCACCCTGGTAGCCGAGCCCGAGCTGGTCCGACAGGACCCCGGTGATGAACGGGCCCACCAGCAGCGCGAGATCCTGCATCGTCCGCAGCAGTCCCATCGCCGGGCCGCGCTGGTCCGGCGGCGCCACGTCCGCCACATACGCGTTGAGCGTCGGGTTGCCGACGCCGCCGCCGGCGCCGAACACGATCGAGCTCAGCACCAGGAACACCGGATGGTCGCCGAACGCGAGCATGCCGCAACCGATCAGCGTCGCGACGCTGGCGACGACGATCACCCGCAGGTGCCCGTAACGCTTGGTCAGCCGGGCGTTGAACGGCAGCACCGACAGATTGGCGAGCGCGCCGGCCGTCAAGATCAGGCCGATCGTCGTCATGTCCATGCCGAACCGGGTCTGGGCGATGATTGGCATCAGGATCCAGTTCGATGACGTGCGCACGTAAAAGATGCTGAAGCTCATCAGGCCGACGCCGAGGCCCTGCTTTGCCAGCGTCCGTAGCTGGCCGGGCGTCGACTGCGGGCGATCGCTGCGCTCCTCGCGCGGCCACGGCATCGAGGCGAAGGCGACGATCCCGAACAGCGCGATCAGGCCGTTGACCAGGAAGGGCGTCGAGTAGCCCCACAGACCGGCCGCGATGCCCCCGAGCGCCGGGCCCATGCTGGTGCCGATCATGTTGGCGCCCTGGTAGTACGACATATCCTGCACCCGGCGCCCCGGTGTGCCGAGGTCGACGACGGCGGCGAGCGCCGACGTGATGAGCACCGACGACGCGATGCCCATCACCAGCAGGCAGACGAAGAACGAGGGAATGTCCGAGGTCGCGACGATGGCGAACGAGGCGATCGCGAGGAACACGCAGCCGATGCTCATCATCCGCTTGCGGCCGAGCTTCTCGGAGAGATAGCCGGCAGGCATGTTCACGACGAGCCGCGCGCCGCCGAACGCCGAGATCATCAGGCCGACGACCGCGGCGCTGGCGCCGAGGCTGTGGCCGTAGACGGCGAGCACCGACCACACCATCCCGTTGCCGATCTGCTTGGTGAACACCAGCAGCAGAAGGACGACGAGCGGCTTCGACGGCAGGTTGGGGTATCGCTCTCGGAGGGCGGCGCGGAAGTCCGGCAAGTCTCTGGGCCAGCGAAGGATGTTTGCCGGAACGATATCACACTCGCCCCACCGGCGGACGGGCGCGCACGCGATCCGGCCGAAGCGGGCTGACGGCGGCGCGGCGGTCGGATAGACATATGAGGAAACAGGGAGGACCAGCGATGTACGATCCCAATCGCCGCCAGCAGCTCTTTGTCGCCGTCTATCGGCTCGCGCCCAATCCGCCGAAGCTCAAGATGACGCCGGACGAGCTCCAGGCCGAGCACCGCACGTGGCTCAAGGACCTCGACGAGCGCAAAATCCTCGTCGGCTCGGGTCCGTCTCGCGACGAGAACGACCAGAACCACGGCTACGGCGCGGTGATGATCTTCCGGGTCAAGACCAGGGCCGAGGCCGAGAAGCTCGCGCGCGAGGAGCCGATCGCGCGCGAGGGCCAGCGGATTCCCGAGGTGGTACCGTGGCACCGCGTCTGGTTCGAGGCGTGAGCGGCACCTAGCCCGCTCCCACCTGCGCGTCGTTCTTAGTCATGGTCGCCGAAGGGCGACCATCCACGCGTTTCTTCTCTTGCCTTCGAAAAACCCGTGGATGGTGGGGCCAAGCTCGACCATGACGAATGAAACGGCCGAAGCGCGTCGACGCGCACGGTGCCCGATCCCCGGCAACGTCACCGGCTGCGAAAGGCCTCGCACATCCGGAGCAGCGCCGGGTCGAGCAGCGCGCGGAGGTCCTCCGCGACGCCGCAGTCGGCCATCGCCCGGCGCATGCACAGCATCCACTGATCGCGCTCCGATTCGCCGATCGCGAACGGCGCGTGCGCCGACATGATGCACTTGCGGTCCGGACGCTGCATGTAGAGCGGCGGACCGCCGAGCCAGCCGCACAGGAACTGCGACAGGCGCTCGCGCATCGGCCCGAGGTCGGGCGCGTGCATCTTGCGCAGGCCCACCGCCTCGGGCGCCGTGTCCATGATGTCGTAGAAGCGGTCGACGATGCGGCGCACCGCCGCCTCACCGCCGATCAGCTCGTAGGGCGTGGTCTCGCGGACCTCGGCGGGTTGGCCAGCGGGTTGATCGTCGGGCATGTCCGGCTCTCCTCGGATGAACCGGAATGGTCGGCGGCGGGCGCCGCCACGGCCTTGATCTGGATCAACGGGGCCGTTCGCGCCGCACCTTCCAGTAGCCGCCCACTACTTCCAATACCCAAAGGTGAGCCCGTGGCCGGTGCCGGCCACCGAACGGTACGCGGGCAGATAATCGACCAGCGTCATCCGCGTCGGCGCCATCGCGGCGGCGACCGCGATCCAGTTGAGGATCTCGGGCGTGCCGGGCGAGCCGTTGAGGCGGTCGCGCGGCACCGCGCACAGCGCGTCGCGGTCGCCCGCGGCGAGCGCGTCGATGACGCCGCGGTCGAGTTCCTCGTCGATGATCTGGTGGCTGAGCCCGCCCGACGACACCAGCCCGACGCGGATGTCGCCGGGCCACGCCTCGATCGCGCGCCTGAGCGCGCCGCCGAGATCGAAGCAGCGGCGCGGCGTCGGCTGGTTCGGCAGGTCGCGGCTGATGTTGAACGGCACGATCGGGATGCCGACGCCGCCGAACATGTACTCGGACGGGAACACGAAGGCGTCGTCGAGCACGGCGCCCTGCGGCAGCGCCTCCATGTAGGAGACGTCGAACTGATCCTCGATCAGGCGGGCGAGGAGATGGGCGGCGAACGCCGCGTTGCCCTCGGCCTCGCTCACGGTCTTCGCGGCCCCCCGCTTCTCCTCGGAGACGAAGCGTGAGTCGGGATCGAACGGCTCGTCGGCGCGCCTCGACACCGGGAAGGTCTCGCAGCCGATGACACTGAACACCGGCTGATGCTGGCCGGGACGGATGCGATGGGCGTTGCTCACGACAATCGCGAGGTCGAGTCGCGCGTCGGCGACGATCTTCCCGATGGCGCGCAGCGCCGCGTGGGCGCCGGCGTGGCGGTGGCGCTGCACGTCGAGCGCGATCTCGCTCTCGAGCCCAGGGCGCGCTTTCTTGAGCTGAGCCTGATAGTCGAAGCGCGGATCGCGCGTGTCGCCCTCGGCGAGCTTCGCCCACCGCTCGGGCGGCGACTGGATGCTCGGCCCATGGGAGCTGCCGACGCCGAGAACGAGTTTCGCCATGTTATTTCTCCCCAGTTTCCGATCAGCGCCCGCCGGCCGCGAGGCGCGGCGCGGCACGGCCGATCCGCGCGCCGAGCTGCCGCGACAAGGCTTCCGCCGTCGCGCGCAAGGTCGCCGCGACCTCGCCGTCGATGTCCATCCGTCCGCTGCCGCCGCCGACGACGATGGTGATTACCATGACCAGCCGCCCTTCGTGGTTAAACACCGGCGCCGCGAGCGCGTCGCGCCGCGAGATGCCGGCGTTGCGGGCGAGGCCGCGGCCGCGCACCTCTTCGCGCAGCGCCTCGATCTCGGGCTCCGGCGTGGCGCCCGAGTCGAGGAAGGCGCCGGTCTCGGCCGACGGAAGATAGGCGAGGAACACGCGCCCCGTCGCCGACGTGAGCAGCGGCAGATTGCGGCCCTCGCGCAGGTGCTCGATCGCGTCGGTGCGCGTCATCTCCGATTTGACGATGGTCGCGCCATTGGAGCCCCACACGCTGAGCGTCGTGACGACGTCGAGGCGTTCCGACAGACGGCGGATGGCATCCGACCCGAGCCGCACCGCGTCGATGCGCCCGAGCGCGGTGAGCCCGAGCTCCAGCACCAGCGCGCCGAGCTCGTAGCGGCCGGTCACCGCGTCGTGGTCGAGCAGGCCGGACTTCACGAGGCTCAGGAGATAGCGATGGGTGCGCGCCGGCAGCATGCCGCTCGCCTCGGCGATCTCCTGCAGGCCGGCGCCGCCGCCGAGCCGCGAGATCGTGCGCAGCAGCTCGGCGCCGACCAGCACCGAGCGGTTGGCGTACTCGCCCGCCGCCCTGCGCCGCGATGAACCCTCGTCGCCGTCGATCGCGCCCATGGCCTACTTCAGCACCTCGCGGGTGATCTTCTTGAAGTCGATCATGTCCTGGGTCAGATCCTCGCTCTGGCCGCAGAGGTAGTCCTTGTAGCGGCTCCACTCGATGTCGCGGCTGGGATCGACCACCGGCACGTCCTTGCGGCGGCTGTTGAGGTTGGCGGCCTTCATCACCCGGGCCTGCACGTCGCGGCTCAACAGCCAGTTGACGAACACGGTCGTCGCATTGGGATGCGGCCGCGGCTCGGGGATCTGGATGCCGCCGACACCGACGCTCCAGATGTCGAGGCCCGACACCTTGCCGAAGCTGAAGTCGACGCCCTTGTCCCTGAACTCCTCGAACGCGGTGTTGGGGATGCCCATGGCGATCGGGTACTGGCCCGAGGCGAACCAGCCCATCTGCTGGCGCGGCGTCTTGACGATCACCGGCGCCTGCGTCGTCAGCAGCTCGCGGATGAAGTCGCCGCCGAACTTGTGGTGGACGATCGCCATGCTGACCGCGGTCGAGCCGCCGCGCGGATCGGCGATCGAGATCTTGCCCTTCCAGCGCGGGTTCAGCAGGTCGCGGAAGCTCGGCAGCTCCTCCGGCGCGATCACTTTCGTGTTGTAGAAGGCGAGCGGGCTCTCGTAGACCGCGAACGAGAGCATGTGCTTGCGCGCGTTATCGAGGAACATGTGGTCGAAGCCGCCGTACCACAGGCTCTCGTCGGCGACCTCGGGCAGGATGAACATGTCGCGCACGGACGCGAGCCCGCCGACCTTGATCAGCTCGTAGACCTGGGTCTCCGCGCCGCCGACGCGGATGTCCCACAGGTTCTGGCCGACCTCGCGCTCCTTGATCAGCCGCGGCCAGAAGTCGCGACCGGCGAACGGCGTGATCTTCGGCGTGATCTTCGGAAAGTCCTTCCTGAATGCCTGGAGCTGCTCGCGCCACAGCGAACCCGAGGGCGCGGCGATGGCGATCTCGCCCTCCTTCTCGGCGGCCGCGACCGTCGCCGTCCAGCGCTCCTGCCAGCCCTGAGCCGCATCGGCTCGCGCGATGCGCGGGAGCGCGGCACCGAGCGCCACCGCGCTGACCGAGCCCAGGAACGCCCGGCGGCTGAAAGATGTCGTCATCGTCGCTCCCTGTTGCTGCCGGCGGGTTTCGCGCTCGGTCCGGCGTCCCGCGCCGGCGGTCCGCAACCCGGACCGGCGATGCTAGCACCGTTGCCGCGGATCCATCCCCGGCGCGGAGTCACCTGGCCCGCGCGCGGGCTCACTCGGCCGCGCGCTGCGGCAGGACCTTGGTCTTCCACAGTTCCTTGTGATCGTCGTCCTTGCCGGTGACCTGCGACACCACGACCATGTGCGACATGTCGCGGTCAGCGGCATCGCGCACCACATGGAGCGGCGCCTCGCCCGCCTGCACCTTGGCGATGTTGTCGAGGATCAGCCGGCGGACCGCGACGATGATCTTGTCGGTGGTCGCCAGGTTCTCCTGGGTGCGGTCCTGGATCGGCCCCATCGATTCGGTCGCGAAAGCGTCGTGGATCGGGAACGAATCGCCCATGCCGGTGAAGTTCGAGGTCTTCATCAGCTCGGGATCCTGCATGTAGCGGTTCTCGAGCGTGCGGCGCTCGCCGTTCGGCCCGTAGACCGCCTGCCAGCGCTGGCGGTGCCAATCCTTGTCGATCGGCCGCGCACGATTGAAGATCAGGTCAAAGCGCATGTTGTGGGTGTCGTCGATCGGCACGTGCCAGTGCATCGAGTAGCCCTCGCCGATGCGCCCTTCTTCGCCGACGATCGCGACGCAGTCCGGCGCGATGTAGTTGGTGATCCGGACGTACTTCTTCTCGTTGTCGTCGCGGATCGAGTAGATGCGCACGCCGTAGTCGGTGCGCTCGAAATCGAGGTTCGGGCGGCGGCTGCCGGCGTAGTAGGTGTCGGCCGACTTGTTCTCGCTGCCGGGGATCGGACGGCGGTCCTTCGGCTTGAGCGGCCGGTGCAGGTACGACAGATGCGCCGGATCGTAGCCGCCCTCCATCGCCTGCAGGTAGTTGCAGTTGAGGATCTGGCGCTGCGCGATGCGGTGCGCCTCGCCGACGCGCAGCGGCTCGTAGTCGGGAAGCTCCGGCGCCTCGCCCTTGCCGAGGTAGGCGAAGATCAGGCCGCCCGCTTCCTTCACCTGATAGGCGCGCGCCTTGACCTTGTCCTTGTAGCGGCTCTCCGGCGGCTCCGCCGGCATCTCGAGGCAGTTGCCTTTCACGTCGAACAGCCAGCCGTGATAGAGGCAGCGGATGCCGCCGTCCTCGATGCGGCCGAACGAGAGATCGGTGCAGCGGTGCGGGCAGCCGCGCTGGATCAGACCGAGCGCGCCGAACTCGTCGCGGAACAGCACCAGGTCCTCGCTGAGGATGCGGACCGGCACCGGCCGCCCGCCGAGCGGCAGCTCGTCGGCGACCGCCACCGGGTGCCAGTACTGACGCATCCACTCGCCGCCGGGCGTGCCCGGCCCGGTACGCGTCAGCAGCTCGTTCTCTTCCCGTGTCGTCATGGCGGCCTCCCTGCCGATCTCGAACCAAAAATCGAGAGATGATCTTTTGTTTTGAGGGTAGGCGGTGCCGGAGCGGCGGTCAACGAGCGAAAAACTTCGTTAATTGACAACGATATAGGCCATCCCGACAATGTCTCGCATTCTGAAATCCGCCGCGCGGCCACACGCAGGTGGAATCCGACAATGACGTGGCGCGTGGTTCAGGGAGTGCGGCGATTGACGAAGCGAGGCGTGAAGGGTACCGCCGGTCGAGGGAAGCGGCCGGCGCGGAGGCGCGCGGCTGCCGAGGCCACGGAGCGGCGCCGCCGCGGAGCAGCAGCATGATCGGGAGCGAGACGGTGACCCCCGTCGCACGGCCGGCGGTCCCGAGACTCGGGCCGGTGCTGTGCTGGGCCGTGCTCCTCGTCATGGCGCTGGTCGTCCTCTACCCGGTGTCGCTCCTCGTCTATTCGAGCTTCCTCGTGAAGGGCCCCGGCGACACCGCATCGCTCGGGCTCGACCATTGGCTGACGGCCTGGGGTCAGTCGGGAATCGTCGACGCGATCCTCAACACGCTGCGACGCGTCGCCGCCACCGAGGTCATCGCCTTTCCGGCGGCCATCCTGCTCGCCTGGCTGGTGACGCGCACCGACCTTCCCGGCAAGCGCCTGATCGACGCGTTCTGCTGGGGCGCGTTCTTCCTGCCGGCGCTGCCGGTGCTGATGGGCTGGATCCTGCTGTTCGACGCCGAGTACGGGCTGGTGAATCAGGCGCTGGTGTGGGCGCTCGGACTCGATGCGCCACCGTTCAACATCTACAGCTTCTGGGGGATCGTGTTCGCGCACCTCGCCGCGCGCGGCGTCGCCGCCAAGTACATCTTCCTCGCGCCCGCGTTCCGCAACCTCGACAGCGCCATGGAGGAAGCCTCGCGCATCTCCGGCGCCGGACCGATGGCGACGCTGTGGCGCATCGTCATTCCGGTGCTGATGCCGGCATTCCTGATCACGCTCTGCATTTCGCTGATCCACTCGTTCGAGTCGTTCGAGATCGAGCTGATCCTCGGGCCGCCGCGCAATTTCTACGTGTTCTCGACCAAGATCTACCAGCTCGTGAACGAGGACCCGCCGATGTTCGGCGCCGCCACCGTGCTCGGGCTCGCCATCCTCGTCGCCATGCTGCCGCTGATCTTCTGGCAGCAGTACCTGGCACAGACCCGCAGCTACGTCACGGTCACCAGCCGGTTCCAGTCCAACGTACTGCGGCTCAGGCGCTGGCGCTGGCCGATCTTCGCGGTCGTGCTGACGTTCGGCTTCGTCGTCACCGTCATTCCGGTGCTGGCGCTGCTGCTCGGCACGTTCATGAGCCTGTTCGGCTACTTCGATATTCCCGATCCGTGGACGTTCGAGCACTGGGTCGACGTACTGAGCGATCCGCCGCTCTTGCAGGCGATCGGCAACACGCTGGTGATGGGCGGCAGCGCGGCGATTATCGGCGTGCTGTGGTATGCGCTGGTCGCCTACATCTCGGTGCGGACGAAGTTCCGTGCGCGCGGCCTGCTCGATCTGCTGTCCTGGCTGCCGGCAAGCCTGCCCGGCATCATCCTCGGGCTCGCGCTCCTGTGGATGTTCCTCAACGTGCCGCTGTTCCACCCGATCTACGGAACCCTCGGCGTGCTGGTGATCGCCTGCATGCTGGCCAGCATCTCCACGGGCACCCAGCTCATCAAGAGCAACATGGTCCAGCTCGGTCGCGATCTCGAGGAAGCGTCGTTCGTCGCCGGGGCATCGTGGCTCTACACGTTCCGGCGCGTGATCCTGCCGCTGCTCGGCCCGGTGCTGGTGTCGGTGGCGCTGCTGACGTTCGTCGCGGCCGCCCGCAACGTCTCCTCGATCGCCATGCTGGTCACCGGCGACAGCCGGCCGCTCGCCATGCTCCAGGTCGACTACATGGTCGACGGCCGCTTCGAGGCGGCGGCGGTCGCGGGCGTGCTGATCGTCGCGCTCACCACCGGCGTCGCCATCGTCGCCCGGGCGATCGGCCGACGGTTCGGGTTCACCGCCCTGTCGCGCTGATCCGCCGCCGATCCGCTACTTGAAATTGCTCATGTCGGTGATGCGGATCGTCTTCGCCACCACGTCGGGCGGAGTGCGGTAGAGCTTCGCGATCAGCGCGTCGACCTCCTCGCCCGTCATCGGCTGGTTGATGTCGAGGCGCTGGCGCTCGGCGTCGGCGAGCAGCACCGGGTCCTTGATCGCGGCGGCGAACGCCGCGCGCAGGGCGTTGGCGATCGGTTCCGGCGTCTTCGGCGGCAGCATGAACGGCCGCCCCATCTCCTGGCGCGAAAAGATGAGATCGAGGATGTCGCGCTGCTCGTCGGTCCTGGCCAGCTCCGTCACCAGCGGCACGTCGGGCAAGTCCTTGTGCTTCTTGAGGGCAAACTGCACGAGGAGGTTGATCTTCTTGTCGCGCACGAGATCGTAGTGCTGGGCGCGGATGCTGGAGTAATTCCAGCTCATGATGCCTTCGAGCTCGCCGCGCTCGACCGCGAGCATCGCCTCGGCCGAGCTCTTGTAGCCGGTGATGATCTTGAACCTGGTGCCGAGGAGCTGGTTCATCACCACCGGGAAGATGACGTTGCCCGACGTCGGGCCGCCGCCGCCGACGATGAGCTGACGCTCGAACGCATCGGCAATGGTCTTCACCGGCGCGGTGTGCCAGGCGATGCCGACGCTGACGTCGCTGGTGAGACTGCCGATCCAGATGAACTTGCGCGGATCGAAGCGGATGCCCGGGGTCTTCAGGAGCTCCGCGGTCGCGGTGCCGCCGCCGACGGTGCCGATGTTGGTGCCATCGGCCGCGGCCACCTCGTAGAGGTAATTCGCGGCCGCCAGCGTCCCCGCGCCCGGCGCGCCCCGGGTGAGCACGCGCGGGTTGCCGGGCACGTGACGGCCGAGGTGCTGGGCGAGGAAGCGCGCGTAGGTGTCGTAGCCGCCGCCCTCGCCCCCGCCGAAGATCAGGTTGATGGTCTTGCCGCGGAAGCTCACGTCCTCGGCAGATGCCGGTGCGACGAACATCGTCGCCACCGTCACGGCGATCCACAGCGTCCTCGTCGCGCCCATGATGCCTCCCCTCACGGCTTCGCGTTGCGCGGCATGCCAGCGGGCCGCGGCGCGGGCAAGCCCGTCGCCTCGCTCCAGATGCTCGCGTCGTAGAAGTGTTCCGCCGGTTTGTGCGGCGGCGGCATGTAGCCGAGCTCGATGCGGTACTCCATGTTGCGGCGGATCGCCTCGGGGTTGATCGCGCCCTTCGGCACCACACGGGCATACGCCTCCTCGGCGCGCGGCCGCGTCACCTTCTCGTGCTTCATGATGATGTCGAGGGTCTCCGCCTTGTTCTCGGGCTGCAGCAGCCAGTCGCAGGCGTTTGCCCAGGCGCGCACGAACCGGACGAGCAATGGCCGGTTCTTCTCGACGAGACGCCGCAGCGTCCAGCCGCAGGCGAGCGGCCAGTCCTCGATGTGATCGGCGCCCTGTGCGAGCACGTGGCCGCCGGCGGCGAGCGCCTTGTCGGTCGACGGCGGCGTCAGCATCGCCGCCGCGACCTTCTTGTCGAGGAAAGCCTTCAGGCGGTGCGGCGTGTTGCCGATGATGTCGATGCTGTACTCGGATTCGGGAATTCCGAAGTCGCGCAGGATCTTGTTGCGGACGAGGTCGAAGTTCGAATCGACGGGATCGGCGGCGAGCAGCTTGCCGCGGAGATCGTGGACAGTCTTGATCTCCGGTTGGCCGACGAGCTGGACATTCAGGCCTTCCTCGGCCTGCATGAACAGGACGTAATCGACCTTGTCCTGGGTCGCCCGCGCCAACATTGTGTCGGCCGAAGATAGGGTGAGATCCCACTTGCCCTCGGCCATCTCGCGGTTGTGCTCGGGCGCGAGGTCGACGAGATGGAACACGACGTCGAGGTTCTCTCTGGCGAAGAACCCCTTGTCCATGGCGACGAGATGTGCGGGCCGGCGGTAATACCCGGTGACCGTGAGACGGTCCATGATGCTCCCCGATGGCTTTGTGCTTCTTGGTTGAGCGCACTTTAGGCGACGCATCGGCCGCGATCAAACCGACCGGATCGGAAATGCGGAGCCGGCTTGCCCGCTCGGCCGTGACACCGGCCGAGAGCGCCTGCTACGCTCCCGCAAAACGACAGGGGAGGATGTCATGGCCGACTTCGGCCTTCTCAACATCGACGAGGGCGGTCGCGCGGTACCGGGAATTCGCGTCGGCGACCGCGTGCTGCCGCTCGATACCGGCTTCAAGGCAGCGGGCGCCGCGGCGGGATTCTCCATCGCCTCGACCAAGGACGTCCTCGGCGCGTGGCGCAAGGCGCTGCCGACGCTGACCTCCCTCGCCGACCGAATGGCGAGCGGCGACGCGGCTCTCAACGCGGCATCGAAGCCGCTCGCCGACACCCGGCTGCTCGCGCCCATCCTCTACCCCGACGTGATCATGTGCGCCTTCGCGAACTACACCGACCACATGAAGGAGATGTCCGATCGCGACCCGCCCGACAAGACCAAGGTCAAGCCTCTGTTCTTCTTCAAGCACCCGCGATCGGTGATCGGGCCCGAGGCGACCGTCGCGCTGCCCGCGCACTCGAAGCAGGTCGACTGGGAGGCCGAGCTCGCCGTCGTCATCGGCGAGCCCGCGCGCAACGTTTCGGTCGAGACGGCGATGGACCACGTCGCCGGCTACACCATCATGAACGACCTGAGCCTGCGCGACTGCGGCAGCCGCACCGACTGGAACGTCCGTCACGATTTCATGTCGGGCAAGAGCTTCGACACCGGCGCACCGATGGGCCCGTGGATCGTGCCGGCGTCGCAGATCCCCGACGTCTACAAGCTGTCGCTGAAGCAGTGGATCGCCGGCGAGCTGATGCAGGACTCCTCGACCTCGTACATGCATTTCACGATCGCCGAGCAGGTGTCATACCTGTCGCACAAGTTCACGCTACGACCGGGAGACGTCATCGCGACCGGCTCGCCCTCGGGCAACGGGCGACCCCGCGGCATCTACCTGAAACCGGGGCAGGACCTGACGATCGAGATCGAGAAGATCGGTCGCCTGCACAATCCGATCGTGCAGGGCATCTGAGCGTCCCGGCTAGTTGCGGGTCGACGCTCCGTCCTTGTCCTCGATCCCGGTCTTGGCCAGGAACGCGGCCTTGACCTTCTCGCGGACCGCGAGGGGCGCATTGATCAGATCGGCGACGAGCTGCTGCGTCACCTCGCCGGTCATCGGCGAGATTTCCGCGCGCTGCTTCGCGGCATCCGCCGCGAACTCGGGGTCGGCCACCGCCTGGTCGAAAGCGCGCCGGAGCGCCGTCACACGAGCTTCGGGGACATCGGGCGTGGTCGCGATCGGCCGTCCGATGACGACCGCGCGGGAGAAGAAGTCGAGGATCTGCCGCTGCTCGTCGGTCCTCGCGTACTCGAGCAGAAGCGGCACGTCGGGCATGGCCTTGTCGCGCTTGAGCCCGATCTGCACGAGGATGTTGATCTTCTTCTCCGACAGGTACTGCGGCGTCACCGACGCCGTCGTGACGTAGGACTCGGTGCCGCGGCCCTCGACCTCTCCGCGCTCCATCGCGAGGTTGGGCTCCAGGCCCTCCTTGTAGACGATGATCTTGAACTTGGTGCCGAGCACCGAGTTCAGCGCCGACGGGATCATCGACGAGAACGACCCCGCCCCGGCGGCGGCGATGATGGTCTGGCGCTTCATCGCATCGTCGAGCGTCTTGGTCGGCGAAGTGTGCCACGTCACCATGATCTGGTTGGAATCGGACATGTTGCCGATCCAGTTGAACTTCGTGAGATCGGCCTTGAACGACGGGTTGAGGCCCGTCGCCTGATCCATCGGCAGGCCGACGCTGACGATGGTGAGGATGGTGCCGTCGCGCGGAGCCTGGAACGCGACGTGGTTCGCCGCGGTGATGCCGCCCGCGCCCGGCATGTTGACGTTGATGATCGTCGGCGTGCCGGGGATGTATTTCGCCATATGCCTGGTGAGGAGGCGCGCGTAGGTGTCGTAGCCGGCGCCGGCGCTCGAGCGGATGATCATCCGCATCGTCTTGCCCTTGTAGAAGTCGGCCACGTCGTCGGCGCGGGCCGGCACGGACGACACAGCGCCAAGCGAAAGCAGCAGGCACGCGAACCGTCGTGACCGAATCAATCGGTCCATGACGACCTCCCCGATGCAGCTTCGGCCCACACTCTTGTCGTTATCGGGCCTTCCCTGCCGGAGAGAGTAACACAGCGCCCGGCGCGGAGCGCCTTGACTAGTGCGGCTGCTGCCCGGTGATGGCCTTCGCGCGCTCGACGACCTCTTTGGGCACGTCGTAGAAGGCCTGGTACCGCCGCTGCGTCTCGGCGCCGTCCATGGCATGGATGTCGAGTCCCTGCTTCGCGGCCTCGGCCAGGAAGTCCGGGTCCGCCATGGTCGCCATGAAGCCGTCGCGAATCGCTTTCGTCCGGTCGGGCGGCAGGCCCGGCGGCGCGGCGATCGGCCGCCCCAAGGTGTCCTGCTTGAAGATCAGCTCGGCGAGCTGGCGGTCGGCCGCGTTCTTCACCACCTCGTAGATCGTCGGCACATCGGGGAACGCACTGTCGCGGCTCGCGCCGAAGGTCATCCACACGGTCAGGTCGCCGCTTGCGATCTGGTCCTGGAACTGCGTTTTGACCGTGACGAGGTAGACGCCGCAGGTGGCGTCGAGCTCGCCCCGCTGCATCGCCAGATTCGAGGTCCGCACGCCGCCCGTGTAACCGTAGATCACCTTCGTCGTCACGCCCAACAGCTCCCCGACGATCTTGGTCTGCACGGAGGTGAGCGCCGACGGCCCCGAGGCGCCGAACGTCGTCACACGCGGCTTCAGGTCCTCCCAGGTCTTGATGCCGGAAGTCCTCCACGAGAAGCAGCTCGTGGCGTCGGTATCAAGCATGTTGCCGATCCAGGTGAACTTCGTCGTCTCGAAGCGCGCTTCCTTGTTGCCGAACAGCGGCTCGAGGGCGGTCGAGGTGAGGAACGTGCCGATCTCGGTGCCGTCCTTGGGCGACACGTTGTAAAGCTGGTTGGCGAGCTTGAGGCCTCCGGCGCCGAGCACGTTCTTCGCGACGACCGACGGATTGCCGGGCAGGTATCGTCCGAAATGACGCGCGAACATCCGCGTGTAGACGTCGGCGCCGCCGCCCGGGCCGCCTCCGATCAGGACCGCGATTTCGCGGCCGCGGAACAGATCATTCTGCTGCGCGTGCGCGGCCGGCACCGGCAGGAAGCCCAGGGCAACCGCCCCACACAACGCGACCAGCCTACGAACCGACATCAGCGTCCCCCGAGTTCGCCGATCTGCGCATTCGCGCGCGCGGTGCGGCGATGTTATCGTTTCGTCCGCCGACTCCGCACGAAACGGGAATGACATGATCATAGATTGGCACACGCACATCTATCCACCGAGCGAGACGTCGAAGCCGGTGTGGAAGGGCCGCTGCCAGATGACCATCCAGACCGTCCTGGACGCCCAGGAGAGGGCCGGGATCGACATGACGGTCGTCAGCAATCCCCTGCATTACCTGCGCAAGGCATCGCGCGACGAGGCTCTGGCCTCGATCCGCGAGTCGAACCTCTATCTCGCCGAACTGCAGGACACGTACGCAGGCCGGATCGTCGCCCTCGCGGCGTCGATACCGGGGGGCGGTGACGGCTACCTGAAAGAGCTCGAGCGGGCGATCACCCGCGACGGGCTGAAGGGCGTCTTTATCAATTCGAGCCATCAGGGCGCGTATCCCGACGATCCCGAAGCCCGCGACTTCTTCCGGCTGGCGTCGGACCTCGACATCCCGGTCGTGATCCATCCGCCCTCGGTCGGGTTCGGCGAGGAGCGGATGGCCGAGTTCCGGCTGGCGTCGAGCGTCGGACGGCCGTTCGACAGCTGTCTGACGCTGGCGCGCATGATCCTCTACGGCGTGTTCGAGCAGTTTCCCACCCTCAAGGTGGTGGCGACGCACCTCGGCGGCGGCATCAGCGAAATCGTCGGCCGCCTTGACTACAACTACGCGTTGCACGACGAGGGCTTCTACACCCGCGCGGCGGACTCGGCGCCGATGCTGATCAAGCACCCGCCCAGCCACTATCTGAGGAACATATACCTCGATTCCGTGAGCTATCACCTGCCGGCGCTGAAATGCGGGCTGGAGACGGTCGGAGTCGATCACATGGTGTTCGGCACCGACGCGCCGCCGCTCACGCCGCTGAAGCAGCGCGGCCTCGACCTCGTCCGCTCGCTCGGGCTCCCGCCCGCCGACATGGAGAAGATCCTGTCGGGGAACGCGACGCGCCTCCTCAAGTTGAACTGAGGGTGTCAGCTCACTTCGCCGCGGACTCGACGACGGTGAAGTAGCCGACCTTGTTGTTGGCCGAGCTCGCGTACCACATGCGGCCTTTGCGATCGCGGTAGAACTCGCGCATCGACGCTTCGGGGTGCGGGTACGGGTACTCGACGATCTCGCCGGTCTTCGGATCGAGGCTTCCGACCGTGTCCTGCTCGTGGGACGAGTACCAGACGCGGCCCTTGTCATCGATGCCGAGCGCATACGGGCTCGCCTCGGGGCCGGGCAGCGGGAACTCCTGGAACGCCGAGGTCTTCGGATCGAACCGGCCGATGCGGTTCCCCTGCCGCTCGCTGAACCAAACGATGCCGTCCTTGTCGAGCGCCAGCCGCTGCGGCTTGCCGTCGGTGGGCGGCAGCCACGCCGACAGCTCATCGTCCTTCGAGATGCGCGCGATCGGCCCGCCGGGACGGAACGACGTGAACCACTGGTCGCCGTCGCGGCCGACGGTGTTGGCGTAGGTGCCGGGCACGTTCCAGTTGCGGAACTCGCCGGTCCTGGGGTCGTAGCGGGTGATCGCCGGTCCGCCGCTGGTCCACACGCGGCCGCTCTCGTCGACCCGGATCGTGTGGGCGCCGGGCTTGCGGCCGTCGGCCATCGGCGGAATCTGGAACTCGTCGATCTTCTTCGTCTTCGGATCGAGGTGCGCGATCTTGCCGAACGAGGTCTCGACGAACCACACCGTGCCGTCGGCTGAGGGGATCACCGAGTGGATTCCGGCGGTCTTCTCGAACGGCAGCGCGAAGTGGTCCATCGTGCCGGTGTCGGGGTCGAGGCGGATCACCTCGTTGCCGCGCCCGTAGTACGGGATCCACATCTTGCCGTCGCGGTCCTCCATCGCGCTCCACGGGCCCATGCCCTTCGGCGTCGGCACGTCGTACTCGACGTAGACGATGTTCATCGCCTTGGGACCGAAACCGCGGACGAGCTCGGCGTACTCCGGCATCTGGTCGGGGGTCGCGGGCTTCGGCGACTCCGGGCCGAACATCAGCGCGAGATAGCTGCCGAAGTCGTCCTTGTCCTCCTCGCTCAGGCTGCGGGATTCCCCGGCGAACATCGTGTCGCTCATGTACTGGACGAGCGACCGCCAGCCGTCCTTCTCGAGGGTGCGGTCGTGGGGCGCCATGCGGTTCTGGAACGAGTGGCACGACTGGAAGCAGGTGACGAAGAACTTGTCGCGATGGCTGAGGTCGTGCGCGGCGTTCTTCGGCAGGAGCTTGCGTCCCTGATAGGTCGTCAGCTCGCTCCACTGCACCGGCTGCTTGCGCAGCGTGAAGTCCGCCGTCGCGTTGCCGTCGGCCTTCAGCGCGACGCCGTTGCGCGGATCGGCAGCGAAGCCGATGGTCGTGACGGCGACGTTGTACGTCGCCGCGGGCAGGTTCGCGATGCGATAGCGACCCTGCTCGTCCGACAGCACGTAGACGCTGCGGTGCGTCGCCGGATCCTGGGCCGCGACGAAGATCCCCATCAGCGGCCTGCCGTCGGGCCCCTTCACGGTGCCGCTGACCGTTGCGGCGGTGGCGGCGGATGCGGTGACGGCGAACGCAGTGGCGAACAGAAGCGTCCCGAGTGCGCGCATGGTGCCTCCCTGACGGCGTTCGTGCCGCTGGCGTTTGATTGCCGCCTAGAATACGCCTCGGCGAAAGCCCTCGTCGAGCCAACGGCAATGGGCGATCAGCGCCGCGTCCTCGCCGCGGAAGCCCTGCACCTGGAGGCCGAACGGCAGCCCGTCGGTGACCATGTAGGGCAGGCTGACCACGGGATTCCCCGCCAGCGACGACGCCCACTGGTACACGGACGACCCCGTCGACGAGCGGTCGGCGGGCGCCGCATCGGTCGCCGAGGGCGACACGAACAGCAGCCCGTCGCGACGGCAGGCGGCGAGCTTCGCCTGGAACGCGGCGCGGAATCTGAGCGCGTCGTGGTAGCGGGCGCGCGGGATGTCGGCGCGGGCGAGGCCCCGCTTCAGCGCCGTCGCCGAGACAAGCTCGATGCCGAGCTCCTGCGCCCGTTGCAGATACATCACCAACGGCCAGCGCGACTCGTAGTCGGCGATATCGGCGAGCGCCACCGACGCAGTGGCGAGATCGTCGGCGAGCGCCCTGGTCTCGGGCGACTCGCTCGCGTCGGCGACGGCGATCCCGGCGCGCGCGATGCCCTCGAGCAGCGCCTCGTAGACCGCGCGCGGCCCCGCGTCGGTCTTGGCCCAGCCAGGCCCTTCGAGGCGCACCAGGCGCGCGGGCTTGCGCGGGTCGGGCAGATCGGCGGGACCTTCGAGGCCGAAGGAGCCCGGATGGGGTCCGGCTTCCTCCGACAACTGCCGCGCGACAATCCAGGCATCGGCGAGCGAGCCCGCCAGCGTGCCGACGTGGGTGTTGGTCTCCTGACCGCCGCCGTCGCCGCCGCGATGGATCGCGCCGTGGGTCGGCTTGAAGGCGTAGACGCCGCAGTAGCCCGCGGGTCGCGTGAGCGAGCCGCGGCCCTGCGTGCCGATGGCGACCGGCAGCATGCCGGCGCCGACGGCGGCCGCCGATCCCGACGAGGAACCGCCGGGCGAGCGGCCCGCATCCCAGGGGTTCGTGGTGGGCGGTGGCGCGCCGAAGCCGAGTTCCGGCAGGCGCGTCTTTCCGGCGATCGCCGCGCCCGAGGCGCGCAGCGCCCGCACCACGGCCGAATCGCGGAACGGCGGATGCGACGCGAACGCATCGACCCCCCACGTGGTCGGCGCATCGCGGGTCTCGAAGATGTCCTTGACCGCGATCGGCAGGCCGTCGACAGGCGACAGCGGACGCCCGTCGCGATACCGCCGGGTCGCGGCCTCGGCGCTGTCGCACGCGGAGTCCAGCAGCGTGCGGGCGAACGCCTGGACGATCGGTTCGCGTGCGGCGATGCGCTCGGCGCAGCGCTCCCACCAGGCGAGCGGCGTGTCGGCGCCGGACAGAAAGTTCGTGCGCGCGTCGGCGAAGCTCAGAAGTCCGGGCGAGCGGGGATCGTAGACCGGCACGGCGTCACCACGCCTTGAGTTCGTATCCGACCGGCAGGCGTTCCTGTGTGAGCATGGCGAAGTCTCCCGCGGCCGTGCCTTGTTCCCGCAAGTGTAGCAGATGGACGGCGGCCGGAGCCGCGAACCCGGAAACGCAGAAGGCCTCCCGGTGGGGAGGCCTTCAAGACGCAGCCCACTCTCGGGCCGTCACACCGTCGCGACGTTCACGCCACGACCTTCGGCTTCGGGCCCGCGTTACGACCGTCGAGCGACGGCGCTTTGAGGCCCGACGCCTCGAACGCCCAGACGCCGATCTGGTCGGCCCACATGCGATAGACCTGGATCAGCTCGTCGGCGGCCTCGATCGCCGCGTCCTGATCCGCCTGGGTCGTCGCGTACTTCATCAGGATCGTGAGCGGCATATCGCCATGGCCGCCCTCGTGCGAATCCGCCTCCTCGGCCGACTCCCAGTGCGCAAGCTCCTTCTTCTTGAGGTTGAGCTTGGTCCAGTTCTTGGGCGACGACTTGGCGCGATCGCCGACGCGGGCGATCATCTCCTTGCCGCGCGACACCTCGCTCGCGGTGATCGCGGCAAAGCCCTCGAGCCACGGACGCGACCGGCTCGCCCACTCGCAGTAGCCCATGCGCCAGCGGGTGATCGGCGAGCCCTTGTAGTCGTAGACCCACTGACGGTCGGCGCCGAGTGCCACGGCGAAGTCGACCAGGCTCTCGTAGTGGCCGGTGATCACGGTGGGATCGCGCACCTCCTCGACGTACATGTTCTCGATCAGATACTTGCGGATCTCGAGGTGCGGGCAATTGCCGGCGATGTTGGCGAGCCAGCGCGGGAAGTTCGCCGCGAAGACGCAATGCTCGATCGCGTAGATACGGGCGCCTTCCTTGGTCAGATTGTTGCGGTTGAACTCCTCGAGGTAGGTCGGCGGATCCCAGCGTTTCTGGCACACGTCCAGCAGAGCCTGCTTGAATTGTTCGGGGGTGCGGGCCATGACGGCGCTCCTGAATTGGGTCGTGAATAGTCGCGCCGGTCGGCGCGGGACGGCCGAACGATAGGAGGCCGCCTGCGTCCGCCCAATATCTTTTGGCTTGAAACGGTATCAACTATAATTTGAAAGCCACAACGCGGGCAGGAGCATGGACCGTTTCAAGCTGATGGAGACCTACGAGACCGTGGTCAAGGCGGGCAGCTTCACCGCCGCCGCGAAGGCGCTCGGCGTCACGTCGGCGATGGTTTCGAAGCGCATCCAGGACCTCGAGGCCGGGCTGCGGGTCAAGCTCCTCAACCGCAACACCCACCGCCTGAATCTCACCGACAGCGGCGCCGCCTTCTACGACCGCTGCGTGACCCTGCTCGCGGAGGTTCGGCGGCTCGAGGAGAGCATGCGGGGCAGCCGCCGACTCGCCCAGGGCGAGATCAACATCCTCTGCACGCGGAGCTTCGCGGAGACGCTGCTCGCGCCGGTGTTCGCGGACTTCTGCGCCGCGCACCCGGCGATCACGCTCAAGATCACGTCGATGGACCGGGCCCTGGCGCCGCGGCCCACCGACCTCATCCACGGCGGCTACGACGTCGCGATCCGGACGCTGACGATCCGGGATTCGTCGCTCATGGCGCGCCGGCTGCTCGACGTGCCGCAGGTGCTGGTCGCGGCACCCGACTACATAGCCCGCGCCGGCCGGCCGGGCTCGCCCACGGACCTCGCCGACCACAACTGCTTCGACCCCGCCCACACAGCCGACTCGTTCACGTGGGACTTCCAGGGGCCGGGCGGCCGGATGAGCGTTCGCGTATCCGGGAGTCTCCGCACCAACAGCGCCTCGGTCGTGCGCCACGCGGCCCTGCGCGGACTCGGCATCGCGCTGCTGCGCCGCGATCTCGTCGCCCATCATCTCGCCGACGGCTCGCTCGAGGAGGTGCTGCGCGGCCACCGCGCGCCGGCCAAGACGTTCTACGTCGTCTATCAGAAGGACGTGCAGCAGCCGCAGCGCATCCGGCTGTTCGTCGACTTCCTCACCCGGCGCATGCGGACGTCCGCACGACGCTGAGTCCCGCTCGCTTGCCGGCGTCCGGCTACTTCTTCTTTTCCCACCCGGCGACCCACGCCTTCGCGGTATCGGCGGCGGCCTGGGTCATCGGCGCGGCGACGCCGAGCTTCCGCGCGAGATCGGCGGCGAGGCCCACGTCCTTGTTGTAGATGTTGCTCGCCGGCCGCGGCACGGGGTGATTGTTGCCCTCGACCGTCAGCGTCGACTGCCACCGCCCGACCGTCGAGCCACGATCGACCGCGGCCGCCATGTCGAGGAACTTGGCGACATCGACGCCGCCCGCGGCGACCAGCGCCGCCGCCTCCATCAGCGCGATGCGCTCGTTGGCGTTGATGAGGTTCTTGGCGATCTTGGCGACGTTGCCGCTGCCCACCGGGCCGAAGTGGTAGACGGCCTTGCCGAGCGGCTGCAGGTATGGCACGGCCACCGCGGCATCGGCGTCGGCACCGCCGATCAGGAACACCGCGTTCCCTTCCGCGACGACCCGCGGCACCGCGGTGATCGGCGCGTCGACGATGCGGATCCCCTTCGGTTTCGCGGCCGCGTCGATCTTCCGCGAGGTCTCCGGCATCACGGTGCTGTGGAGAAACACCATCGTGCCTGTGGAAACCGCGGACAGGATCGCGCCCTTGCCGGTCGTGACGTCGATCAGCTCCTCGTCGGTGCGGACGAAGACGTGGACGAAGCCGACGCCCTTCGCCGCCTCGGCGGCCGAGGCAGCCGTGCGCGCGCCCATGCCGCGCGCCGCCTCCATGCGCTCCGCCGAGATGTCGTAGGCCTGGACCTCGCGGCCCGCCGCGTGCAGACGCGTGAGCAACGCCGTGCCCATCAGACCGACGCCGACCAATCCGACTTTCTCGCCCATTGCCGCCCTCCTGTTGTCTTTTCGGCCGCGCCTGCCGCGGCTCGCCTACTTGTCGGGGAAGCTCGCGAGCTCCACCGCGTTGCGATCGGGATCCATGATGTACATGTGCCGCCCGCCGGGGAAGGTCGTGTGGCCGTGCGGCGTGCAGTCGAAGTACTCGATGCCGTTCGCCTTGAAGTGCTCGAGCGCCCGGTCGTAGTCCTCCGGCGAGACGAGGAATGCGTGGTGGAACAGCGTGTTGTCGATGTCGAGCGAGCCCGGCGGATTGGGCGGCGTGTGCACGCCGGTATGTGTCAGGACGAAGAACTGATCGCCGGTCTTCATGAACGACATCGTCTTCGAGCGGTTCTGACGCACGAGCTCGCAGCCGAGGAAGTCGCGGTAGAACGCCGTGGCGCGATCGAGGTCGGTGACGCCGATGGTGATGTGCAGAAAGCCCTTGGTCTTGATCATGCCCGTCTCCAAAAAACGCGTCTCCGAATGACCGCGTCTTACAGGTAGCCCCGCTCCGTCCAGAACCGCGCCGCGGCGGCGTGCAACGGCACGTCGAGCGGCGCGCCCTCGCCACCCCGGCACATGGTCGCGAGCGGCAGCGGGCCCGGACCTTCCCAGGGAATGGTCGCCGTGCGCGCCTCGAGCCCGGTGCAGATCGCCCGCACCGCCGTGTCGTCGGCGTCGGCGCGCACGAACAGCGGCCAGCCGCTGAAGTCGAGCGTGAGCACGTTCTCGGGCAGCCCGGGATACTCGCGGCGATCCAGCCACGCGCGACGGTAGCCGATGGCCTCCAGACGCGCGACGGTCTCCTCACGGAGCTGCAGCACCCGCATCCCGGCGTCGATCGCCGCAGTCGCCCAGCGCACCGGCCCCTCGTCGAAGATACCGTCGATCTCGCCGCGCGCGAACGCCTGGAACTTCAGATCGCCGGGCCCTGGGATCTTGCCCTCCTTGCGCAGCTCGCCGCCCCACGCCCGCAAATCCTCGCCCGAGAAGCCGCAGGCCCGGAAGATGTCCTCGAGCATGCAATGCAGCCAGTGCGTGTTGCTGCCGCGCACCGAGACGCGCAGCGGCAGCCTGGCGCGGGCGATATCCTCGATGTGGGTGAGCCCGGTCGACGCCTTCACCGCGAGCAGGCACTGGTCGAGCGACGGCAGCACGGCGATCGAGCGCACCGGCTGCGGGGTCGGGAACTGCGAGCTCTTGCCGACATAGGCGACGGTCAGCGCCGACGACGGGTTGATGAATGAGAGATCGAGCTCGCGGGTGACGACGCGCTCGACGCAGTCCACCGTGCTCGCGGCCGTCATGACGAGCGGGCGCTTGGTCCCGCGCTGCGGCAGCAGACGGACTTCGGCCTCGCGGTACGCCTCGCCGTCCGCCGCGGTGATCGCCGCCGCCGTCTCGAGGATCAGTCGCGAGCGGATCGACGCGGGCCCCGGCCACGAAGGATGGTCTGTCACGATTGCCGCTTCCGATCGTCTGGCGCGGTCAATGCGAACGGATCGCGTTGGCCTTCTCGACGACGTCGCGCGGCGTCTTGTAGACGCGGGCGATGACCGTCTGCATCTCCGTCCCGGAGATCGGATCGATCTCGAGCTTCTGCTTCTTGGCTTCGGCGAGGAACTCGGGATCGGCCATCGTCTCCATGAATGCCGCGCGCATCGCGGCGACGCGCTCCGGCGGCACCTTCGGTCCCATGAAGTACGGACGTCCGAAGGTGGTCTGGCCGAGGATCAGTTCCAGGATCGCGCGGTCCTCGTCGTTGCGGGCGAGGTCCATGATCAGCGGCACGTCGGGGAAGTCGGCGAGCTTCTTGAGGCCGTTCTGCAGGAGGATGCGGACCTTCTTGTCGGCGAGCCAGTCGCCGTGGCGCTGCAGCCCCGCCCACGAATAGTTCGGCGTCGCTTCGACCTCGCCGCGCTGCATCGCGAGCGCGATGTCCTCCGAGCCCGGATAGCCGCTGACGATCTTGAGCTTGGCGTCGAACAGGTACTTGAGGATGTTGGCGTAGGTGACGGTGTCGGAGCCGGCCGGGTTGGCGCCGACCACGACTTCCTTCTTGAACAGATCGTCGACCGTCTGAGCCGCCGAGGTGTGCCAGGCGACGAACAGCCCGACGTCCTGATTCGAGCTGCCGAGCCAGTTCACCGTCAGCGGATCGAACTTCGCGGCGGCGTTGCCGTAGAGCGGCTGGAACGGGACGGTCCGCACCACCGCGCCGACGACGGTCCCGTTCTGGGTCGCGGTGTTGACGACGTAGTTCGCGGCAGTGAGCTCGCCGCCACCCGGCATGTTCTGGGCGATGAACGTCGGTTGGCCGGGGATGTGCCGCGTCATGTGACGCGCGACGAGGCGGGCGTAGATGTCGTAGCCGCCGCCGGGAGGGATGCCGATGACCATTGTCATCTGCTTTCCCTTGTAGAAGTCGGCGATGTCGTCGGCGCGCGAAGCGCCAGCGGGGCCGAGACCGACCGCCACCGCGAAAGCGCCGATACCGAATGCCCGGATGTGCGCGGCTGCGCCCATACCCCGTCTCCCCTGTGATTTCTTATTCGTGCGTACGTGTACGCCGGGGCCACTGGATAGCACGGCCGGGCCGCCATCTCCACAGCGGAGCGTTGCCGGTCCCTAACGCGATGCTGTGGAACCGCGGGACCTCGGGCGATCAGTCCGCGCGCAACAACGGCGTCCGCTGCGCACTGCGCCGTCGGCCGCGGTCGGTGAGCACGACGCCGTCGGACGTTTCTTCGATGTAGCCAGCGAGGATCAGGCGCAGCTTGTAGGTCGGCGAGACATCGCGCTGACCATCGAGCAGGCGCCAGAGCACTTCGAATTCATCGAGTGTGAGCGGATCATCGGGTGTGGACATGGCACAACTCCCCTGCACCAACGTCCAATCCCACCCCGCCGCGAGTTGCGCCGCCAGTGTCAACTCACCGAGACGCACGACCAGCGGAGCGGAGCGGAAGCGGAAGCGACAACAGCCGGGGATCTCAAGCGAAGCGCAAAGACCTCACATTGGAGGACGCGCGGCGAATCCTCTGGATGTACACCAGTCGCGACGTCTATCGCATGCTGGTGCACGACGGCGGCTGGACACCGGACCGATATCAGCAGTGGTTGTCGGAGATGCTGTTGGACGCGCTCGTCAGCGCCGAGGCGAGACACGTGGCGCGCTGAACGTACCCTGATGCCCCTCTGTCAGGAGAGCGGGGCCATACAGGAACGGTGACATTCGAGGCGGTGAACGCGGTCCTCGCGTTTCCATCAGGCGTCCGAGAGACCTCGTCTCATGACGCGCCAGTCAGGTCCGCGCGGCTGAGGTGGACGCCATCAAGCGGCGTCCGGCCGATAGAAGCACTTCTCGCCCACCACCGTCGTGCGGTGCATGCGCCGGATATCGGGAAGGCCATAGCCGCCGGTCGCGCGGTGCACGAGGCATCGGTTGTCCCACATGACGACGTCGCCGTCGCGGTATTTGTGACGGTAATGGAAAGGCCGCTTCTTGTCGGTGATGAGGGCGAAAATCCTGTCGAGAAGAGGTTGCGCCTCGGCGTCGTCCATGCCGTCGATGGCGATCGTGAACCGGGGCGACACGTAGAGCGCCTGGCGACCGGTTTCGTCGTGGGTGCGCACGAGCGGCTGCAAAACGCGCGGCCGGTTCTTGGCTTGGCTCTCGTAGAAGTCCTTGGCGCCCGGTCGGCTGGGCGAGATGACGACCCGCGGGTTCACGGCCTTCGACACATGGTGCACGCCGTAGCGCCCGGCGATTTTTTCCCGCACGTCGCCCGGCAGTGCCTCATAGGCGGCGTACATGTTGCAGAAGTCGGTGTCGCCGCCGCGCGACGGATTGCGCACGGATTGCAGAATGGTGATTTTCACCGGCGCTTCGTGATGCGACGAATCCGAATGCCAGAAGTCTCCGGCGTCGACGACGCCAACCGCAGTTCCATCCGGCCTCAGCTCGTTCGAAAGGATGAGGACCTTGTCATGATCGGGATGGGCGTGTTGGGCGTTTTCCTGCCATTCCAGCTCGCCGAAAATCTCGGAGAATGCCACCTGCTCCAGCGGAGTCATCGCCTGATCGCGGATGACGAGGACCTGGTGGTCGAGAAACGCCTGGTAGATGGCGTCCGCGTCCGATTTGGTGAACCGGGACAGATTGACGTTCGTGATCTCAGCGCCGAAACCGGCATCAAGCGGTGTGATCTTCATTGCGCATCCATTTCGGATTTCGCCGCTCGGCGGACGAATTCGAGCTTCGCCGGCGCCACCGCGGCCAGGAGGTCTCCGTCTTTTAGCATACTGACGAATGCCGCTCGACAATCGCTCCCGAGTCCGTCTGCGATAGGGCGCCAGGACCCGGTGCTCTCGAGAGACCAACTAGGGCGGAAGCGCGCGACTAGGCGCTGACGAGCCTCGGCGCTACGGCCTTGCGTTCGGCTCGCTCACCTTCCCGCCCCACAAACACCAAGGGCCTCCCTGAGGAGGCCCTTGGTCGTTGGCGGTGGATACCGTCAGCTGAGCACCCTGCTCCGCCAAATTCCCTATTTTTCAGGGAAATTACAGGGAAGATTCTCAGTCTCTTGGCGCGCCACATCGCCTGAAGGGGCGAAAAAACCCATGAATCTCTCGTCTCCGTCGCTGCGGTCTCTCGCGCGGGCGCGCACAGAACAGGGAATTGCAGGGCCTCTAACAGGGAATCACCGGCGCCATTCAGGGACACAGGACCGACGGGCGCGTGACCCGCTCGTATCTCCAATGGCTGAAACCCAGGCCGGTTACCGCGGACAAGAGCGGCGAAGTGCGACCGTATCGCCGCTTAACTGCCTGACGATGCTGGGGCCAGATGCAGTATCCCCAAGCACCCCACTTGTATTCCGGTGGACGCACACGACTTCTTATAGTGGCTGGCGGAACGACAATCTACGACGCGACGCGCCAAATCCGCTTCCGATCACTCGCTTCGCGTCTCCACTCTCCGCACCGGCCTCGGACCCCAACTTGGCTCCGGGCATGCCTCCACCTCCGCCGGTCCATCGAGGAGGTTGTTATGGCCTATGTACCGCAGGAATACCCGCCGTCACGGCCCGGCATAAAGACGCTGTTCGTTGTCGTAGGAATGGTCGTCCTGTTTATCGCCTACACGTTCTGGGCGGAACTCACATCGCTTGTCGGCGCCGGAGCAGTTGCTTAGTCACGACGCGATGCAAAACGGTGGCGGGCGCCCATCCCGCCACCGAAGAAGGAGAAGGCGATGAATACGACAGCACGCATGCTCCACAGGTGGTGGGAGCAAAACTTTAACGACCTGATCTGGACCGCGCTGATTACTGCCGCCTTCTGCACGGCCGTGTTCATTCGCTCGTGAGGCGGTACTCGGTCTGGAGGTCGAACGGAGAGCATCGCGATTTGCGTCAAGCGGGTTGCACTTTCCGAGGAATTGCTCAAGCCGACAAAGCATTTCAAAGGGCATTAAGCCCGAGCAGCTCCGCGATCGCCGTTCCCTAGATGGAGCGGTCCAAAACGCTTGCTTCACAAGAGCGGCAAATAAGGGGTGTAACCCCGCCGCCATACCACGCCGCACCTCCTGCATAAGTTCGATCGCGCTTCCATCGCGGCAAAAAGGCTCGCTTCATGATGTTCAGCTGCCGAGCCTTACGCCGCCGACCACGGCCGCCTCTCTGGGATAGCCGGAAACCCGTTCGTGAAGAGCTCTTCAGCGCCGAGCGCCTCGAAGAGCATGCGCGCAGCTTGGCGCGCGCCCAAGCGGTGAGGCGCAAGCCTAACAGAGGCCATCCGCTCATAAAGCGGCTTGCCGCCAACGCCGGTGTTCTGCTCGCGTCTCATCGCGCCATCGCGCAGGCGATCGACGAGGGGCGTGCGATTACGCCGGCGGCGGAGTGGCTCGTCGACAACTACCACCTCGTCGAAAAGCAGGTTCGCGAGATCCGCTTGGATTTGCCGGCCGGATTTTACCGGCAATTGCCGAACCTCGCCGAGGGTCCCTTCGCCGGCTACCCGCGGGTGTTCGGCCTGGCCTGGGCGTTCGTCGCCCATACCGACAGTCACTTCGATCCCGAGACGCTGTGCCGCTACGTGCGCGCCTACCAGGAGGTTCAGCCGCTGACGATCGGCGAGCTCTGGGCCGTCGCGATCACGCTGCGAATTGTCCTTATCGAGAATCTCAGGCGCCTCGCCGAGCTGATCGTCGCCAGCAGCGCGGCGCGTCAGCAGGCGGATTCCCTCGCCGATCGCCTGCTGGGCGCGCGCGGGACGACGGCCGAGCCGATCGCGGCGGTGCTCGCCGATCATAAGCGCGCACTCCCGTCGGACGCGTCTGTGCCGGAAGCGTTCGCCGTTCAACTCGTGCATCGGCTTCATGACCAAGATGCCGCAATCGCCCCGGCGCTGACGTGGCTGAATCAGCGTCTCGCCGCTCAGGGGACGACCGCCGATTCGGCGGTTCACGACGAGCACCAGCGCCAGGGCTCCGGCGCCGTCACGGTCCGGAACATCATCACCAGCCTGCGCTTGATCTCCGATGTCGATTGGACGGAGCTGTTCGAGCGCCTCAGCGTCGTCGACGACGTGCTCGCGACCGACACCGACTTTTGCTCGATGGATTTCCCGACGCGGAATCTTTATCGCAGCGCCATCGAACAGTTGGCGCGAGGGTCCGGCCGTTCCGAGATCGACGTCGCGCGCAGCGCCGTCGCCGCCGCAAGGCGAGCGTCATCCGCCGACGGCGATGAACACAAGCGTCGCGGCGATCCCGGCTATCACCTGATCGCCGGGGGACGTCCGGCCTTCGAAGCGGAGATCGGCTTTCGGCCGCCGCCACGTGCCTGGCTCGCGCATATCAATCGGGCGCTCGGTATCGGTGGCTACGTCGGTGCGGGCGCAGTGGTCTCCGCGATCATCCTGGCTCTGCCGCTGGTGGCCTTGGCGCGCCTCGGGATCGATGGAAATTGGCTGGTCCTTCTCGGTGCGCTCGGTGCCATCCCCGCGATCGACACGGCTGTCGCGCTGGTCAATCGCAGCGTGATGCGGCGTTTCGGCGCGACCCGTCTGCCGGCCTTGGCGCTTCGTGACGGGGTCCCCGCGCATCTGCGCACGCTTGTCGCGGTGCCGACGCTGCTGACCTCGCGGGACGGCATCGAAAAGCAGATTGAGCGTCTCGAAATCCATCACCTTGCCAGCCCCGATGGCGACCTTTACTTCGCGTTGCTGTCCGACTGGACCGATGCCGCGACCGAGCACGCCGACGGCGACTCGACTCTTCTTGCTGCGGCGGCCGACGGCATCGCGCGCCTCAACCGTCGCTACGGACCGGCGGCCGGCGGCAAGCGCTTTCTCCTGCTCCACCGGCGTCGCGTGTGGAACAAAGGCGAGAGGCGGTGGATCGGCTGGGAACGCAAGCGCGGCAAGCTGCACGAGATGAACCGGCTGCTGCGCGGCGCGACCGACACCACGTTCGTCGATACCGGTGACGGCCTCCGTCTCCCCACCGATGTCCGCTATGTCATCACGCTCGACGCGGACACCCGGCTTCCGCGGGATACGGTGCGCCGCTTGATCGGCAAGATGGCGCATCCGCTCAACCAACCCCTCTTCGACGCCGCAGTCGGGCGCGTCGTCGAGGGATATGCGGTGCTGCAGCCCCGGGTAACGCCGTCGCTGCCGGTGGGTCGTGAAGGATCGCTTTTCCAACGCGTCTTTTCCAGCATGGGCGGCATCGACCCGTATGCCGCGGCGGCGTCCGACGTGTATCAGGATTTGTTCGGCGAGGGTTCGTACACGGGCAAGGGAATCTACGACGTCGACGCATTCGAGACGGCGCTCGCCGGACGGGTGCCGGACTCGACGCTCCTGAGCCACGATCTGTTTGAGGGCATTTTCGCCCGCGCCGGTCTCGCCTCCGATGTCGAGGTGGTCGAGGAATTCCCGGCCCGCTACGACGTTGCCGCCCTCCGGCACCATCGCTGGGCGCGCGGCGACTGGCAGCTCCTACCGTGGATCCTGGGCGGACCGACGTTCGCCGGTGCCAGGAACGTCCATGGCGGCACGCCTGCGATCGGCCGCTGGAAGATGGTCGACAACCTGCGGCGGAGCGTGTCGGCGCCGCTCGCCGTCCTCGCGCTCTTCCTGGGCTGGGCTCTACCGGTCGATGCGGCGCTGGTCTGGACCGGGTTCGTGGTCGCGACGATCGTCATGCCGATTCTCACGCCTCTCGTCGGCGCCGTCGCACCGAGCCGTCGCGGCGTCTCGCTGCGCAGCCACGTGCGCGCACTCGGCAGCGATCTTCGCCTCGCGCTGACGTTGTCGGCGCTCCTCGTAACCTTCCTCGCCCATCAGGCCTGGCTCATGGGCGATGCCATCGCGCGAACCCTGTTTCGGCTGCTCGTCACACGTCGCCATCTCCTGGAATGGGTTCCCGCGGCCCAGGCGACAATGAGTTCTCGCCTCGACCTCGCCGGCTTTTATCGGCGGATGGCGGGCGCGGTGGTCATCGGCATTCTCGGCGTGTTCGTCGCACGGTTGTCGCCGCATGGGACATGGCCGCTGGCGGCGACGTTCGCCGCGCTCTGGATCTCGTCGCCCGCCATCGCGCGCTGGACCAGCATGCCACCCGCCGATGCCGGCCGGCTACCAGTATCAGACGCCGATGCGCGCGCGCTGCGGTTGATCGCCCGACGGACCTGGAGGTTCTTCGAGACGTTCGTCACAGCGGCCGATCACATGTTGCCGCCGGACAATTTCCAGGAGGATCCGGAACCAATCCTCGCCCACCGCTCCTCGCCGACGAATTTCGGCCTTTATCTTCTCTCCGTGGTGACGGCTCGCGACTTCGGATGGACGGGGACCGTACATGCGACCGAGCGAATGGAGGCCACGCTTGCGACCATGGACGGGCTCGCGCGCTACCGCGGCCATTTCTACAATTGGTACGACACGCGCGATCTGCGGCCGCTCGATCCTCCGTACGTTTCGTCCGTCGACAGTGGTAATCTCGCGGGCCATTTGATCACCCTCGCCAATGCCTGCCGGGATTGGCGCGCCGTGCCGATCGCAAACGCGCGGCGCTTCACGGGCATAGCGGACGCCCTTGATCTCGCTCGTGAAGAGGCCGACCGCTTGTACGACGACAGGCGTCAATCACAGACGCTGACGTGGAGCGAGCTCTCCGACGCGCTTGGCGTGCAGGCAGCGAACTTGCGTCGGCTCGTCAGCGACAAGGATATGCCCGACCGACTTGCCGGGCTCGCGGCTCAAGCCGAGACGATCGTGGACATCGCCCGCGCGTTCGTCGCCGAGCACGGCGATGCTACCGGCGAGGACATGCTGTACTGGGCGGAGGCAAGCCGTAACGCCATTGCGAGTCACCGTCATGATCTCGATTCGCAGGCCGACGCACCGGTCGCGATCGAGGATCGTCTCTCCGAGCTCGAACGTCGCGCCCGGTCGATGGCGCTGGCGATGGACTTCGCCTTTCTGCTCGACGACGACCGTAAGCTGTTGTCGATCGGCTACTCGGTGTCGGACGGCGCCTTGGACCCGAACTGCTACGATCTGCTCGCGTCCGAAGCGCGACTGGCGAGCTTCGTGGCCATCGCCAAGGGCGACGTGCCGGCCCGCCATTGGTTCCGCCTCGGCCGCGCCGTCACGCCCGTTGCCCATGGCGCCGCTCTGATCTCCTGGTCAGGCTCGATGTTCGAATACCTGATGCCGTCGCTCGTCATGCGGGCGCCGGCGCAAAGCCTTCTCGAACGAACGAGCCGGCTGGTCGTCGAGCGTCAGATTAGCTATGGGTCCACGCTCGCGACGCCGTGGGGTGTCTCCGAATCGGCCTATAACGTGCGCGACCTGGAATTCACCTATCAGTATTCAAGCTTCGGCATTCCCGGCCTGGGATTGAAGCGCGGGCTGGGGGAGAACGCCGTGATTGCTCCTTACGCGACAGCGCTGGCGGCCATGGTCGACCCTGAAGCGGCAACACGAAACTTCGAGCGGCTTGTCGGCGAGGGCGCCCTGGGACGCTACGGTTTCTACGAAGCGCTCGATTACACGCCGATCCGCGTGCCGAAACAACAGACGGTCGCCGTTGTTCGTGCATTCATGGCACACCATCAGGGTATGACGATCGTCGCCATCGCCGACGCCTTGCTGAATGGCGCGATGCGGACCCGGTTCCACGCCGAACCCATCGTGCAGGCGACGGAGTTGCTACTTCAGGAGCGCACACCCCGTGACGTTGCCGTCATTCGCCCGTGGGCGACGGAAGCGCAATCCTTGGCGAAGGTCCGCGAGATCGAATCGCCTGGCGGACGGCGGCTGACCACAGCGCACGGCGCAACGCCCGCGACCCACTTGCTCTCTAATGGTCGCTACGCCGTGATGCTTACGGCGGCCGGCTCGGGCTTCAGCCGGTGGCGGGATCTCGCCGTAACGCGCTGGCGGGAAGATGCGACCTGCGACGACTGGGGCTCCTATCTCTTCCTCCGCGACGTCCATAGTAACGACGTGTGGTCGGCTGGCTTTCAGCCGAGCGGTGCCGAACCAGATGCCTACGAGGTCACGTTCAATGAGGATCGCGCCGAGATCCTGAGGCGTGACGGAACGCTGACCACCACGACGGAAATTCTGGTCTCGTCCGAAGACGATGCCGAGGTGCGCCGCGTCTCGATCGCGAATTCGGGCAGTGACGTACGTGAAATCGAGGTCACTTCCTATGCCGAGCTGGTGCTGGCGCCGCCGGCCAGCGATGTCGCGCATCCGGCCTTCTCGAAACTCTTCGTCGAAACGGAATATCTCGCCGACGTCGGAGCCATCCTGGCGACGCGCCGTCGCCGCACGCAGAGCGAGCCCGAGATATGGGCTGCGCATTTAACGGTCGTCGACGGCGGGGCCGTCGGCAAAACGGAGATTGAGACTGATCGGGCCCGGTTCCTCGGCCGCGGCTGTGGCATCCGCACCCCCAGCGCCTTGCACCAGGGTCGGCCACTTTCGAACACCGTCGGCACCGTGCTCGATCCGATCTTCGCCATCCGCCGGCGCGTGCGGATCGCTCCCGGCGAGGCCGCACACATCGCTTTCTGGACGGTGGTCGCATCGTCACGCGAGGCAGTGTGCGATCTCGTGGACAAGCACCGCGACACCGCCGCCTTCGAGCGCGCGGCGACTTTGGCCTGGACGCAGGCGCAGGTGCAGCTCCATCACTTCGGAATTGACGCCGGCAAAGCTGCTCTCTTCCAGAGACTCGCTGGCCACCTCATCTATGCCGCGCCGGCGTTACGCCCGTCCTCCGACACGATCCGGCGTGGCGGGCGTGGCGGGCAGCCAGGCTTGTGGGGGCTCAGCATTTCCGGTGACTTGCCAATTCTGCTGTTGAGGATTTCGGACGCAGAGGATCTCGATATCGCGCGCACGTTGTCGCAAGCACGCAAGTATTGGCGAATGAAGCAGTTCCCGGTCGATCTGGTGATAATTAACGAACGCGCATCGTCCTACGTGCAAGACCTGCAGATCGCACTTGAGACCTTGATCCGAGAAAGTTGGTCGCCGGAGCGAGGCGGAGAAGGTGGTCCGCAAGGCGGTGTTTTCCTCGTGCGCTCGGATCTTTTGCCCGCAGAGACACGGGCCCTTCTTATCTCAGTGGCGCGGGTCGTTCTGGTCGGCCAGCGGGGCCGCCTCAGCGATCAGCTCGATCGCGCCAGTGAGTCCGATGCCGATAAGACGAAGGCGCCACGACGAAGGTCACCAGTGCCCGCGGCGCCCGCAGCTTTACCTTCGCCGAAGCTTGAGTTCTTCAACGGGTTTGGCGGGTTCGCCGACGAAGGGCGCGAATATGTGACGATCCTCGGCCCTGGCCGCGCGACGCCTGCCCCGTGGATCAATGTCGTCGCCAATTCCGCGTTCGGCTTTCAGGCAGCGGCCGAGGGCAGCGGCTACACCTGGTCCGTCAACAGCCGCGAACGCCAGTTGACGCCATGGTCGAACGATCCGGTGACCGATCGGGCCGGCGAGGCATTCTATTTGCGCGACGAGGACAGCGGCGAAGTATGGGCTCCGACGGCGTCGCCGCTCCGCGACGAGTTGAGCACCTATATCGCCCGCCATGGCCGTGGCTACTGCCGGTTCGAGCACACCGCCCACGGCATTGCCGCCGACCTTCTTCAGTACGTGCCGCTCGACGACCCGATCAAGATCTCTCGCCTCACGCTCCGCAACATCTCCGGTCGGGCGCGGCAAATCTCGATTGTCGCCTATGCCGAATGGGTGCTTGGACCATCGCGGAGTGCCGCGGCCCCGTTCGTGGTCACGGAAATCGATTCCGAGAACGGCGCGATGTTCGCCAGGAATGAATGGATTCCCGCTTTTGCGTCGCGCGTCGCCTTCGCCGATCTCGGGGGCCGTCAGACCGACTGGACCGGCGACCGCCGGGAATTCATCGGCCGGAATGGGACATTGACAAGTCCCGCGGCGCTTCAGACCGGCGCACCCCTATCCAACACCGTCGGCGCCGGACTTGATCCCTGCGGCGCGCTGCGGACGAAGGTGACTCTGCAGCCGAATGGAGCGACGGAGATCACCTTCTTCCTGGGTGAGGCGGCAAGTCCGGCCGAGGCACGGCGTTTGATTGCACGCTATCGGGCCGCCGACCTCGACAACGTGCGCGCCAAGGTGGAGCGGTACTGGGACGAGACGTTGGGCGCCGTGCAGGTCAGGACGCCAGAGCGGTCGATGGATATTATGCTCAACGGCTGGCTGCTTTATCAGACGCTGGCGTGCCGCATCTGGGCCCGCTCCGCGTTTTATCAATCGAGCGGGGCCTACGGGTTCCGCGATCAGTTGCAGGATGGCATGGCGCTTGTCGCCGCGCAGCCCGCGATGGCGCGCGAGCACTTGCTGCGCGCGGCGGCACGGCAGTTCATCGAAGGCGACGTACAGCACTGGTGGCGTCCGCATTCCGGCGAGGGCGTCCGCACCCGCATATCCGACGACCGCGCGTGGCTCGCCTACGCCGTGGCCCACTATGTCCGGGCGACCGGAGATGGCGCCATTCTCGACGAGCCGGTTCCGTTCCTCGAAGGGCAAAGACTGGAAGCCGGCCAACACGACAGCTACTTCCAGCCGACGATCTCCGACGCGACCGCGACGCTGTTCGCGCACTGCGCACTCGCGCTCGACCGAAGCCTCGCTCTCGGCGCCCACGGTCTTCCGCTCATGGGCACCGGCGACTGGAACGACGGAATGAACCGCGTCGGCGAGCATGGCCGCGGCGAAAGCGTCTGGCTCGGTTGGCTTCTGCACGCGGCACTGCTCGCGTTCGCGCCGCTCGCCGAAGCGCGGCACGAGACGTCCCGGGCTCAGTCATGGCGAGCGCACGCAAACGCGTTGCAGGCGTCGGTCGAGCGCGAGGCATGGGATGGCGACTGGTACCGCCGCGGGTATTTCGACGACGGCACGCCGCTCGGCTCGGCGTCGAGCGACGAATGCCGGATCGATTCGATCGCCCAGTCGTGGGCGGCGATTTCCGGCGCGGCGCAGCCCGAACGGGCGGCACGCGCGATGACGTCGGTTGGCCGAGAACTGATCCGCGCGGAGGATGGGCTGGCGTTGCTGTTCACGCCGCCCTTCGACAAGACGCCGCTCGATCCGGGTTACATCAAGGGTTACCCGCCCGGCATCCGCGAGAACGGCAGCCAATACACCCATGCCGCCGCCTGGTCGGTGATGGCGTACGCGGCACTCGGCGAGGGCGACAAGGCCGCCGGGCTGTTCTCGCTCATCAACCCGATCAACCACACCCGCACGCGGGCGGACGTCTACCGCTACAAAGTTGAGCCATACGTCATCGCGGCGGATGTCTACGCCGCCAGACCTCACGTCGGCCGCGGAGGCTGGACCTGGTATACGGGCTCCGCCGGCTGGATGCAGCGGGCCGGTGTTGAGAGCATTCTGGGACTGCACATCGAAGGCGAGCACGTCCGTCTCGATCCGTGCATTCCCACCGCCTGGCCCGGCTTCGACATCACGTTGCGCCACGGCTCCGCACGGTACGAGATAGCGGTCACGAACCCCGACAGCGTCTGCCGCGGTGTGGTAGCAGCTGCGTTCGATGGGAAAAGAATCACGGAGTTGCCCCTCCGTCTTCCCTTGCTCAACGACGGCGCGCTCCATCGCGTTGAGGTCCGGCTCGGGCAGGTCTTGCTCGACTGATTGTTGGCGTGGTCCTCACAAGGGTGCTCGGTCGGCCCGACCGAATCGGGTGCCCAATTTGATGACTGACCGTGACAATTGGTGGGCAAGCGGAGAGCTTCGAAACGCCGGCAATGGCCGGAACAGCGCAATACCGCCATGGAACGCAGATGTCCACCTTCCCGAACGGGATGCGCAGCAAAGAGCTGAAAAGTAACTCCTTGTAGATGCGCACCTCGGCACCACCTCTACTTTGAAGCGTCTTACACGCAGCGACCGATCGCCTCATTCGCCCACCGGGCGTAGACCGCGGCATGTCCTCAGAGGATGCGACCGCACGCGAGCGGCTCACGCCCACCGCGGAGAAGCGGCCCTGATACCCCCGCTCATCGGTTCATCGATCCATTGCAACCGCCAAACCATGTATCGCCGCAATCTTGAGGAGATCATCCATGGAAATCACTGGCACCGGAATCCGAGACATTGGGCCACAGCCGCAATCGTTCGACATCGAACGCCTGACGAAGGAAAACACGAACTATCGTTCGGTCGCCTGGAGCGGCCGCTACCTACAAGTCACGCTGATGTCGATACCCGTCGGCGGTGATATTGGGCTCGAAGTACATCCGGAGACCGATCAGTTCCTGCGGCTCGACGCCGGTCGCGGCCGAATGCAGATGGGGCCCGCGCAGGACAAGCTGACTTTTGAAAAGGAAGTTTCCGACGGTTGGTGCATTCTCGTTCCGGCGGGGACTTGGCACAACGTCACCAATATCGGGAAAACACCAATGCAGGTGTATGCCATCTATGCGCCCGCCCACCACAAGCCTGGCAAGGTGCAGGCGACGGCAGCAGCCGCGGAAGCCGACAAAGACGACGAACCAGCGACATGGTCCGTACAGTCAAAACAGGTGCCCGATAGACACGGGTGACCGATTGATGGCTCATTCACCCCTTTTGATTGTGCGGCAATTTCTCGCAACCAGCCAAAGGGAGTTGCGAATGCGTGTGAAAGATCGATTGGCGGTGGCTGCGGCGGCGCTGCTGTTCGCGTCCGCGAGTGCATTCGCCCAGCAGAGCTCACCCGCCCCGGGAGCCTCGGTGGACAACCAGGGCCAGTTGACCGAGATCAAGAATGACGACGCGAGAGCGCCGAGTTTGAATATCAGCCGGAAGGATCTGGCGGCCAGTTCCATCTTCGGGTCCGACGGCAAGAAGATCGCCAGCGTGAACCGCGTTCTCGGCGACAACACTGGCAACATCAAGGCCGTCACGGCGGATGTCGGCCGCTTTCTCGGGGTGGTCTCAAAAGAGGTGGTGTTCCCGATCGATCAGCTGTCGAAAGGCGACGAGAAGGATCACCTCACGACGACGCTGACGCGGGACGCCATTCGGAAGCTGCGGCCATATGCCTCGAGCGAAAGTACCCGAAGCGGTTCGGTCGGCAATTCCGCCAGCAGCATGGCTCCCGCCCGCACCGCGGGACAGCCCGCGTCAGCGCTCATGGCCACCGCAGTGCGCTAGTCCGCACTCTATCGCAGTGTATCGGCTTGCGGACGCCAAGCGTTCTCCACGGTGTGCACCCTTCTCCACGGCGTGCACCCTGGACGTGGCCCGCATCGCTCAACTCGCGGGTCTCCGATCAGCGGCAGCAACGGGCACAAGACATCCGCCCGCCTCATCCCACAACACAAGGGAGAGGGACCGGAATCCCTCCCATAATGAAATCGTGCGAATGCCAGCCAGAGCTGAGATGCTGACGTGGCATTCCTGCAGGCGGTAGTTCGGCACGCGCGGGTTCAGGTGGTGAATGTGGTGGAACCCGATATTTCCGGTGAACCACTGAAGCACCACGGGCAGTCGCAGGTACGTGGAACTTTCCAACGCCGCCACCGCCGGAGTCCATTCGCTGTGGTGGAGCCACCGCACGCGTTCGCCGCGATGCTGAACCGAGAATAGCCACACACCGATGATCGAACTGGCTGCCAGGATCGGGAGGTGAACCGCGGCGACGCGGCCGAATCCGAGCGCCAGTCCCAATGTGGCAAACATCGCAATCAGTACGAGGTTTGTGAGATGAACAGCGCGACGTTCGTGCCGCCACGACGATGGCATATCGAACGGAAGCCGGTAAAGAATGGCAAAGATCAGCGGCGGCAGCAGAACGTTGGCAATAAGAGGATGTCGCGACAGGCGATACTGTACCCGCTTGGCGGGTCGCAGTGCTCGGTATTCGGCGATGGTAAGGCAGGAAGAGTATATATCCAGGCCGCTCACCCGGCGGTCCAGGTTATTCCACACCGCGTGATGGCCGGCATGCTGGCGACTCCACGAGGCATAGGGGGCGAATGTCATTGTGCTGCAGAGGACACCGACGGCGTTGTTCAGTCGCGCAGAGTTGAAGAAGGCCATGTGGCCGCAATCATGTTGAATGATGAAAATTCTCACGAGAAACCCTGCCGTTACGGGAGTCAGGGCCAGCGTGAGCCAATAGGAGATGTCGACGGCCCCGTACATGGCTGCGCAGCCGATCGAAAACCCACCGATGGACGTCGCAAGCTGGACCATGCTCCTTCGGGTCGTGGGAGCAGCGCGCGACGCGATCGCGCTCCGAACTGCCCGCTCCGTGTCTCTGGCAATCATTGCTTGCCTGCCGATCTCAGTCGTCATCCAGGGATTCGAGCGCGAAGCTTCCTAACGCTGCAGCGAAGAGCAACCGGGGCCGAGACGCGACGGGAATGTGTAATGAGCGCTATCTAACGATCCCGCAGGTGTATTTGATGTCGTCGGCAACGCTGCCCGGCACGCGAGTCCACGTCTCGCTCCTGCCGAAGATGGGCAGACCAATGTACGCACGTAGCCGTATGGCATTCTCCGACAAGACGGTGATCGTTCCGCGGTAGGTCTTTCCGTCCTGGGGGTTGTAGACATCCCCGCCCCACGTATCGGGGCCCGTGGGCCTGAGATTGTGGATCACGACGAGGCCGCAAATCCGTTGACCCTGCTTGGCGCGGTCGGGGTTGTTATCGTCCCGTCGGACCGATCCGCCCGCGCCGGCAGCGCTCTCCAACCAGATGATTCGCCCGCACAGCGGACCGCCGCAGTCAGCGATCGTAAGAGCGGCATCTTTGTCTTGCGTGAGCCAGTCTCCCAGGAGACCTGTGGCTGATCCTGCGGGCGCGGCAAGCACCGCCACCGCGGTCGTCAGCGCCAGAACGCGCATTCCGCGGCCGAAGGCTGATGTGCCCCCGCGTGTCTCCACCCAAGTTCCGGCACTGATGCACATGGCCGGCCATCTCGCCTCGAATGGGACTCCCGTAGCTGTCTTTTTCGCCTTGCCCGCTACCCGTTGATGAGAGGCGCACACGGGCGACACTCTGCCGCGCACTCAGTTGGTTGATGGTATCTATTCTCTGGAAAAGGGCAGAGTGTGAAGTATGCACATAGAAATGCCTACCGTTGACGCACGCTTCGCTGTCGCGCAAGCGACGATCGACGCCCTCCCCAAATGTACCCTCATTTTTGACGACAGGTTGCGCGTCATCTTGGCCAACCGCGCGTTCTCCGCCGCATTCAATTCCCCCGCCGTCCCAAACCGGAAAATCGTTAGGGGGGGAAATGGTGAATGGGAGAGCTCCGGTCTCGAGGCGCGCCTGGTTGCAGCACTGGCAAAGGACAGGGACATCCATGATTGCGAATTCGACATCGACTTTTCGTCCGTCGGGCGACGCACGTTGGTGATCAATGCCAGTCCGCTCACTTATCCCGATCACTACGGCAGGCACATTCTGCTTCAGATCGAAGACGTCACCGAGCACCGTACCCTCGAGAGTGAAAAAAACACTCTGCTGCGGCAGAAGGATCTTCTGATCGAGGAGATGAGTCATCGCATCAGCAACAGCCTTCAAATAATTGCCAGCATTCTCATGCTGAAGGCGCGCACCGTCACGTCGTCGGAAGCTCGGCATCAACTCGAAGATGCCCACCGGAGAGTTTTGGCGGTGGCCAACGTCCAAAGCCATCTACGGCCAGGTCGCGCCGCGGATGAAATAAGCGCACGCTTTTATCTAACGGGTCTTTGCGAGAGCCTGTCGAAATCGCTCCTTAATGATGATCGAGCGATTTCCATCTCGGTGGAGGCGGATGAAGGGACCTTCACACCAACCGAGGCGGTGAGTCTCGGACTGATAACAACCGAACTCGTCATCAACGCGATCAAGCATGCGTTCCTGGAGCGTACGTCCGGTGCGATTGTGGTTCGATACGAATCGGGCACGACAGCTCGGCGATTGTCCGTCTCCGACAATGGCAGAGGTTTTCCCACAATATCGTCGGATACTCCGCTGCGTGTTGGATTGGGCACGAGCATCCTGGAAGCCCTGACCCGCCAGCTCGGGGGGCATCTTGTCACCTCAGAAAACTCTCCCGGCACCATGGTGTCCGTGACAATTCCACGGCGCGTTGGCGCCGAAGCTTAGTCGGTTCAGGAACCCCGGCGATAATCCCACAGCATTACGTCTTTGGTGTCGGCTTGCAGAAGAAAAAAGAGTTATGCGCGCAGGGAGATGTCGCATCCCCGTCGGTTTGTAGCGCTGAAATATTCCGCTTAAAGGCCAAGAACCTCCGCGCAGTTGCTGGCTCCGCTCGCGATCCTGGAACTGGGGAGGCATTTCTTCGGCTCGCCGAAGAGTACGAGCGTCTCTCTTTTCACGCAGAGAAATGGTCCGCCCTTGCGGACAGCCTCCTCATCGGGCTAAGCAGAATCCGTGACGCCGAGTAACGTCGTCGATACGCCGACCGTCACATAGCGACGTTGGTGCCCGGAGCGGTCAAGTCCTGAGAGCGGACGATGGACGCGTTTGCCGCGCCGGCCGCAGGAATCCCGCCGGGAGTGCACCGCATCTAAGAGACTGATTTAAGGACAAATATCTGGCGGAAGGGGCGGGATTGGCTCGCGGCGCTCGCCGAGCCTCGGCGCAAGCGCGCCTCGGGTTCGAACACGGCTCCGTCCACCTCACCCCACAAACACAAACGGCCTCCCGAGGGAGGCCGCTTGTGTTTGGCGGAAGGGGCGGGATTCGAACCCGCGATACGTTTTACCGTATGCACGCTTTCCAAGCGTGTGCCTTAAACCACTCGGCCACCCTTCCCCGGGATCGCGGTGCGTTTGCGCGGCCGGACAATAGACGAAGGCACCGGCCGGCGCAACGCACAGGCGCCGGCCGCGCTGCGCTGAAGCGTTGATTTCATGGCGAAATCCCACCCGCCGCGCGCGCGTCCGGGGAAAGAAAAAGGCCCGGCCGAACGCGGCCGGGCCTGTGGGCGAAACGCGGTCCGGTCAGCGGTTCACCGACTGGTTGCGCGGGAAGTTGGCGATGCGGCGGAGATCGCCGGTCGGCTCGAGGATGAACAGCCCCGCGTTGGCGCGATCGACGGCATAGATGTAACCGCGGTCGTCCACTTCCATGTTGTTGATCTGGATGACCTTGGTGCAGTTCGTGTTGTTCACCTCGTCGGCGCACCGCGGATCGGTGTTCTTGTTGATCGCCGGGATGAAGTAGCCGGCCTCGCGCGGGTGATACGGATCGCGGACGTCGATCGCGCGCACGCCGGCGTTGAAGTAGCTGACGAACAGGACGCGCTTGTCGTAGATCGGCGTCACATGCTCGTTGGTCGCGTGCGCGCCGAACCGGCCGCCGCGGTCGCAGAAGCGGCCGCTGCGCTCGTTGACGTCGAACGTCGCCACGCCCATCGGACGCTTCTCGTCGGTGACGTCGACGAACTCGACCATCTGACGGGGCTCGCCGCACACCGTCACCGACTCCTCGTTGACGATGACGAGGAAGTTGCGGACCTTGCCTTCCTTGTCGTGGGCGAAGTTCGGCACCGGCATCCCGTACAGCGGGAACGTGGTGTGCGCGCCCATGAACTCCGGCAGGTTGAGGCGGCCGATCTCGGCCTCCTTCAGACTTTCGGGAGTCGGCTCCGCGTCGCCCTTCAGCAGCTTCTCGCGGTCGACGATCTGCGCGACGCCGCGCCGGTTGGTGCCGTAGCCGAAGAACACGCGGTTGAGATCGGGCCGCGAGATCGGCCCGTGGATCTGGCCGGGGTTGTAGCCCTTCGCCGAGGAGAGCTGCTCCGGCAGAGCGTATTCCCGGATCTTCTTCGGGTTCTTCGGATCGCTGAGGTCGTAGAAGGTGGTCACGCGGGTCGCGCGCCACTTCTCCTTGGTGCCGCTGCCGACGATCAGCGCAATGCCGGTCGAGCACTCCCAGTCGTTCTTGTGGGTGCTGGTGAAGCCGTCGATGCTCGCGATCTTGACCGGCTTCTCCGGCGCGGTGACGTCGTAGACCTCATGGCCCGAGTCGCCCCAGGTGCGCAGGAGGTACGTATGGCCCTTCTCGCCCTTCGGCAGCTCCTCGCCGTTGCAGACGCGGGTCATCTGCGAGCCGCCGGTCTCGCGGCCCGGCACCACCTTCCCCTTCTCGCCGGGGATGTGGAACAGGTACTTCGGATTCTTGGGATCCGTCACGTCGAGGATCGACGTGCCATTCTCCTCCTCCTGCCCGGTCAGCGGGTTCACCTGGCGGCCGCCGTGGTGGCCGACGTAGAGGATCCACCGGTCGCCCTGCTTCTTCGGCGTCGGCTGATAGGCGGTGCGCGCTTGCAGGTCGTCGTAGCCGACCTCGCGCATATTGCGGGCCTCAGCCTGCTCGGGCTTGTAGGCGCCGGCCTTCGTCGCCACGGTCTTGGCGTCCTGCGGCTGCGCGAGCGCAGGTGTCGCGGCGAACGCCACGGCGACGGCGACGGAAGCGGCGAACACAGCCGCGCGCGGCCGTTCGCTTGCGAAAAGCGGATTCATCGATGGACCTCCCCAGAGCCCGCGGAAGCCGGGCGTTGCGTAACTCTACCCGGAGCAACCGACGCGCGGAAGGGGGTGACGGGTGCGGCCGAACGGCGGATCGTCAGTCGCCGATCTTGAGGGCGGCGATGAACGCGGACTGCGGGATCTCGACGTTGCCGACCTGCCGCATGCGCTTCTTGCCCTCCTTCTGCTTCTCGAGGAGCTTGCGCTTGCGGCTGATGTCGCCGCCGTAGCACTTCGCCAGCACGTCCTTGCGGAGCGCGCTGACGGTCTCGCGGGCGACCACGCGACCGCCGATCGCCGCCTGGATGGCGATCTTGAAGAGCTGCCGCGGGATCAGCTCCTTGAGGCGCTCGCAGAGCTGCCGGCCGCGGCGCTCGGCCTGGCTGCGATGGACGATGATGGAGAGCGCGTCGACGACGTCGGCGTTGACGAGGATGCTCAGCTTGACGAGGTCCGACTGGCGGTAGTCCTCGATCGCGTAGTCGAAGCTCGCGTAGCCGCGGCTCACCGACTTGAGCCGGTCGTAGAAGTCGTAGACCACCTCGTTGAGCGGCAGGCGGTACACGAGCATCGCGCGGCTTCCGGCGTAGGTCAGCGTCTGCTGCTCGCCGCGACGCTCCTCGCACAGTTTCAGGATCGCGCCGAGATATTCGTCGGGCACCAGGATCGTCGCCTTGATCCACGGCTCGTCCATCGATTCGATCTTCACCGGATCGGGCATGTCGGCCGGATTGTGCAGCTCGATGACCTTCCCGTCGGTCATGTGCACGCGGTAGACGACGCTCGGCGCCGTGGTGATGAGGTCGAGGTCGAACTCGCGCTCGAGCCGCTCCTGGATGATCTCTAGGTGGAGGAGCCCGAGGAACCCGCAGCGGAATCCGAAGCCGAGCGCCGCCGATGTCTCCGGCTGGTACTCGAAGCTCGCGTCGTTGAGCCGGAGCTTGGCGAGGCTGTCGCGCAGCTTCTCGTAATCCGACGCCTCGACGGGGAACAGGCCGCAGAACACCACCGGCTGCGAGGCCTTGAAGCCGGGCAGCGGCTCGGCCGTCCGGTTCTTCTCGTCGGTGATGGTGTCGCCTACGCGGCAGTCGGCGATGTTCTTGATCGAGGCGGTGATGTAGCCGACTTCGCCCGCGCCGAGCGAACCGACCGGCTGGGCCTTCGGCGCGAACACGCCGACCTCGTCGACCTGATACGTCGCGCCGGTGCCCAACATGGCGATCTTCTGGCCCTTCACGAGCTTGCCGTCCTTGATGCGGACGAGCACGACGACGCCGAGGTACGGGTCGTACCAGGAGTCGACCAGCAGCGCCTTGAGCGGGGCGTCGGCCTCGCCCTTCGGCGGCGGCAGGCGCTGCACCAGCGCCTCGAGCACGTCGGCGACGCCCATGCCGGTCTTGGCCGAGATCGGCACCGCCTCGGACGCGTCGATGCCGACGACGTCCTCGATCTGCGCCTTGACGCGCTCGGGGTCGGCGGCCGGCAGATCGATCTTGTTCAGCACCACGACGATCTCGTGGTTGGCGTCGATCGCCTGGTAGACGTTGGCGAGCGTCTGCGCCTCGACGCCCTGCGACGCATCGACGACGAGGATCGAGCCCTCGCACGCGGCGAGCGACCGGCTGACCTCGTAGGCGAAGTCGACGTGGCCCGGCGTGTCCATCAGGTTGAGGACGTAGGTCTTGCCGTCCTTCGCCTTGTAGGTGAGGCGGACGGTCTGCGCCTTGATCGTGATGCCGCGCTCGCGCTCGATCTCCATGTTGTCGAGCATCTGGTCGCGGAACTCGCGATCCGTCACGCCGCCGCAGATCTGGATCAGGCGGTCGGCGAGCGTCGACTTGCCGTGATCGATGTGGGCGATGATCGCGAAATTGCGGATCTGCGAAAGCTCGGTCATGGAACCCTGAACATGAACTGGCCGCGTCTAGCTGCGCAGCGTGGCGCCGGTCGCCTTGGCGACGGCGGCGACGATCTTCGCCGCCAGCGCCTCGATCTCGACGTCGGTCAGCGTCGCGTCGCGCGGCTGCAGCCGCACCGCGATCGCCACCGACTTCTTGCCTTCGCCCATCGCCCCGCCGGCGTACACGTCGAACACCGAAACGTCGTCGATCAACGTCCGATCCACGTTCTTGGCCGCACGGACGATGGCGTCGGCGGTCACCGCCTCGTCGACCACGAAGGCGAAGTCGCGCTCGACCGCTTGGAACGGCGACGGCTGGAATGCGCCGCGGCGCGCCTTCTTCGGTAGCGGCAGCGCGTCGAGGTTGATCTCGAAGGCGACGATGGGCGTCGGCGCGTCGAGCGCCTTGGCGACCCGCGGGTGCAGTTCGCCGAAGTGGGCGAGCGTCGTCTGCGGACCCATGCGCAGCGATCCGGAGCGGCCGGGGTGGAACCACGGCGGCGCCTCGGCCACGGTCTGGACATTGCCGGGCGCCACGCCGAGCGCCGCGAGCACGCCCAGCGCGTCGGCCTTCGCGTCGAACACGTCGACGTCGCGCGGACGCTCGCCCCAGTGGCGCGGGCCGGTCTTGCCGGTGCGCACACCCGCGGCGACGAGGCGCTGGCTGCCGGTCGGATCGGCGGGCGAGGCGCCGTAGATCGGTCCGACCTCGAACAGCGCGACATCGGCGCTGCCGCGGGCGGCGTTGCGCGCCGCGGCGGCGGCGAGGTTGGGAACGATCGACGGACGCAGCACCGACAGCTCGGCGCTGATCGGATTGGCGAGCCGGAGCCGCTCGTCGGAGAAGCCGAACAGGCGCGCGGCGGCTTCGTCCATGAACGAGAACGTGACCGCCTCCATCATGCCGCGCGCGGCGAGCGCGCGCTTCGCGTCGCGGCGGCGGCGCTGGGTCACCGTCTCGACCACCGGCGGCAGACCCGGGGCCATCGGCAGCGGCACCGCGGGGATCGCCGCGTAGCCCTTCACACGCAGCACTTCCTCGATGACGTCGGCCTCGCCGTGGACGTCGGCGCGCCACGTCGGCACCGTCACCTCGAAGCGATCGGTGCCGGGGCGCGCGGTGAAGCCGAGGCGCTCGAGGATGCTCAGCACCTCGTCCTCGGCGATCGGCGCGCCGCCGAGCGCCATCACGCGCGCCGGGCGGAAGGGCACGGTGCGATGGCCCTGCGGCACGTGGCCGGCGATCACCGGCTGCGACGGCTCGCCGCCGCAGATCTCGACGATGAGCCGCGTCGCCTCGTCGAGCCCGGGCAGCACCGACGCCGGGTCGACGGCGCGCTCGAAACGATAGCGCGCGTCGGATTCGATGGCGTGCTTGCGCCCGGTCTCGGCGGTGCGCACCGGATCGAACAGCGCCGATTCGACGAACACGTTGACGGTGCCCTCGGTGCAGCCGGACGACGTGCCGCCGACCACACCGCCGAGCGACAGCACGCCGTCGTCGTCGGCGATCACAGTCTCGCTGCCGGTGAGCTCGTAGGACTTGCCGTTGAGCGCCTCGAGCTTCTCGCCGGGACGGGCGAGCCGCACGACGAGATGACCGGTCAGCGTGTCGGCGTCGAACACGTGGAGCGGCCGCGCGCGGTCGAAGGTCAGGTAATTGGTGATGTCGACCAGCGCCGAGATCGGCCGCAGCCCGATCGCCTTGAGGCGGGTCTGCAGCCACTCGGGCGACGGGCGGTTCTTCACGCCCCTGACGTAGCGGCCGGCGAATACCGGGCAGGCGTCGTCGGCGCCCTTGAGCGCCAGCGTGACGTTCACCGGACTCACGTAGCTGCCCTTGGCGCCGTGCGGCGCGAGCGGCTTGAGGTGACCGAGTCCGCCCGCCGCGAGATCGCGGGCGATGCCGTGGACGCCGAGGCAGTCGGCGCGGTTCGGCGTGATGGCGACGTCGAACACCGGATCGTCGACGCCGAGCACGCCCGCCGCGGGCGCACCGACCGGCGCGTTCGCCGGCAGCTCGATGATGCCGTCGTGATCCTCGCCGAGCTCGAGCTCGCGGGCCGAGCACAGCATGCCGGCGCTCTCGACGCCGCGGATCTTGGTCTTCTTCAGTGTGATGTCGCTGCCCGGAACGTAGGTGCCGGGCGGCGCGAACACGACCTTCAGGCCGGCGCGCGCGTTCGGCGCGCCGCACACCACCTGCACCGGCGCGCCCTCGCCGGTGTCGACCATGCACACCTGCAGGCGGTCGGCCTCGGGATGACGCTTCGCGTCGATCACATGGGCGACGCGGAACGGCGCGAGCTCCTTGCCGCGGTCGGTGACGCTCTCGACCTCGAGGCCGAGATCGGTGAGCGCGCGCGAGATCGCGGCGACGTCCGCCGTCGAGTCGAGATGATCGCGCAGCCAGTTGAGGGTGAATTTCATCGGGCGAGCCCCGCCGCGAGCGATGGCACGTCGAGCGCCGCGAAGCCGTAGTGCCTCAGCCAGCGCAGGTCGGCCTCGAAGAAGGTGCGGAGATCGGGGATACCGTGCTTCAGCATGGTGATGCGCTCGACGCCCATGCCGAAGGCGAAGCCCTGCCACTCGTTGGGATCGACGCCGCAGTTGGCGAGCACGTTGGGGTGGACCATGCCGCAACCCAGGATCTCGAGCCAGTCGGAGCCCTCGCCGATCTTGAGCTCGCCGCCCGATCGCGAGCAGCCGATGTCCATCTCGGCCGACGGCTCGGTGAACGGGAAGAACGACGGCCGGAACCGCAGCGGCACGTTCTCGATGCCGAAGAACGCGCGCACGAACTCGGCGAGGCAGCCCTTGAGATGGCCCATGTGCACGTTGCGCTCGATCACCAGACCTTCGATCTGGTGGAACATCGGCGTGTGCGTCATGTCGGAGTCGCAGCGATACGTACGGCCGAGCGCGATGATGCGGTGCGGCGGCGGCGACGCCATCATGGCACGGATCTGCACCGGCGAGGTGTGGGTGCGCAGGAGTCGCGGCGTGCCGTCGGCGGCGGGCGGCAGATAGAAGGTGTCGTGCATCTGCCGCGCCGGATGCTCGGGCGGGATGTTGAGCGCGGTGAAGTTGTGGAAGTCGTCCTCGACGTCGGGGCCTTCGGCCAGCGTGAAGCCCATCGCGCCGAAGGTGGCGAGCAGCTCGTCCATCGTCTGGCTGATCGGGTGGAGACGGCCTTCGCGCTCGGGACGCACCGGCAGCGTCACGTCGACCCGCTCCGACGCCAGTCGCGCCTCGAGCCGCGCCGCCTCGAACGTCGACTTCCGGGCATCGAGCGCCGCCGCGATCTCGTCCTTCAGCACGTTGAGCGCGGCGCCGCGCGCCTTGCGCTCGTCGGGCGCCAGCGTGCCGAGCGCCTTCATCTGGTCGGTGATGCGGCCCTTGCGGCCGAGCGCCGCGACGCGCACCGCTTCGAGCTGGTCGAGCGTGTCGGCGTCGTTCACCGCCCGCAGCAGTTCGGCCTTCAGTTGTTCCAGATCGTCCATCGTCGCGATGTCCCGCCGCGTTCGTCCCGCGCGGCTCCGCTGTCACCATCCGACGGCGTGCGCGGGGCCGCAATAGGAAAAGAAAAAGGGGCCGTCGTGCGGACGGCCCCTCGACCTCGTGATGTCGCTCGCGCCGTCGTGCCGGCGTCGGCGAGTTAAGCCGCCTTGGAGAGCGCCGTCCGCGCCGTCTCGACCAGCGCCTTGAACGCCGCCGGATCGCGCACGGCGATGTCGGCGAGAACCTTGCGATCGAGATCGACGCCCGCGTTCTTCAGGCCGGCGATCAGACGCGAGTAGGTCAGCCCGCTCTCGCGCGCGCCGGCGTTGATGCGCTGCACCCACAGCGCGCGGAACTCGCGCTTCTTCGCGCGGCGATCGCGATACGCGTACTGAAGGCCCTTCTCGACCTTCTCGATCGCGATCCGGAACGCGTCCTTCGCGCGGCCGCGATAGCCCTTCGCGAGCTTCAGAACCTTCTTGTGACGGGCGTGGGTGGTGACGCCCCGTTTGACGCGGGCCATGTCTCAGTCCTCAGGCGTAGGGCATGAAGTTCTTGACGATGTTCGCGTCGCCCGGGATCAGCACCTTGGTGCCGCGGGCGGAGCGCTTCATCGCCTGGGAGCGCTTGCGCAGGTTGTGGCGCTTCTTGGCATGGCCCATCAGGACCTTGCCGCTCGCCGTGATCTTGAAGCGCTTCTTGGCGCCGCTCTTGGTCTTGAGCTTGGGCATGGCGGAAAACCTTGAAAATGGAGGCCGGTCGAGCGTCGGGCCGGAGCCCGGCGGGGCCGGAAAACGGCCGGGGGCGCACGTGGCGCCCCCGGCCGAGCGCAGGGTTATAGCGGCTGGCCCAAGGGATTGCAAGCGCCGGGGCGGCGCGCGAAAGCCCCGGAATTCAGCCGCTTAGGGAGCCCCGGCCACTCCCGGCGCAAGCGGAGCGCACCGGGTCAGGGAGCCGCGGTTTGCCGGAAATGCCCTCCGGCTATTTGCCGGAAATCACCCCTCCGGCTATTTGCCGGAAATGACCATCGTGAGCTGGCGGCCTTCGAGCTTCGGGTGCTGCTCGACCTTCGCCTCCTCGGCCAGCTCCTCGCGGACGCGGTTGAGCACCGCCATGCCGAGGTCCTGGTGCAGCATCTCGCGACCGCGGAAGCGGATGGTGACCTTCACCTTGTCCCCTTCCTCGAGGAAGCGCTTCATCGCCCGCATCTTCACGTTGTAGTCGTTGTCGTCGATGGTCGGGCGCATCTTGATCTCCTTGATCTCGATGACCTTCTGCTTCTTGCGCGCTTCCGCGCGGCGCTTCTGCTCCTGATACTTGAACTTGCCGTAATCGAGGATCTTGCAGACGGGCGGCGCGGCATTGGGGGAGACCTCGACCAGGTCGAGACCGGCCTCCACAGCCATGTCCAGCGCTTGCCTGATGGGAACCACCCCGACCATCTCGCCGTCGGCACCGACCAGGCGGACGGAAGGGGAATCGATCTGTTGATTGACGCGCGGGCCGCGATTGCGGCTGGGCGCTACGTCTGCGGGGGGCCGAACGATGAAGAACCTCCATTAATCAATTCCGCCCGAGGGGCACGGCAGCACGCGCCGACACAGGATGCATGTATGAGCGATCGAGTGCGGAGCGCCGGCGGTCCTCGGACCTCGACCGAAAGCTTCCGACCCGCCGCCCTGCCGAACCTCGGACAAGGCGAATGGGCGGCGCTTCCCGCGACTGCGGGCAGCCCCACCCATGGGTTATGGCTTCCTCCGGTCAGGCCGCCGGCGTGGCGGCCTCGGCAGCGAGTCTAGTCGCCGCCTCCTCCAAGGCAAGGGTTTCTTGGGCCTGGGAGCCGAGTCGACGGAGTGACACCGTGCGCGTCTCGGCCTCCTTGCGGCCGATGGCGAGCAGGACCGGGACCTTGGCGAGCGAGTGCTCGCGCACCTTGTGGCCGATCTTCTCGTTCGAGGTGTCGAGAATCACCCGCAAGCCCTCGGCGCGTAGCCGCTCGGCGACTTCCTGGGCATAGGCGTTGCCGTCGCTGGTGATCGTCGCGACGACGATCTGCTGTGGCGCCAGCCACAGCGGGAACTTGCCCGCGTAGTGCTCGATCAGCACGCCGATGAAGCGCTCGAGCGAGCCCAGGATGGCGCGGTGCAGCATCACCGGCCGGTGCTGCTGGCCGTCCTCGCCGATGTAGTTGGCGCCGAGGCGCTCGGGCAGCACGAAGTCGACTTGCAGCGTGCCGCACTGCCAGTCGCGGCCGATGGCGTCGCGCAGCACGAACTCGAGCTTCGGCCCGTAGAACGCGCCCTCGCCCGGGTTGCGGATGGTTTCGAGACCGGCGGCCTTTGCGGCCTCGACGAGCGCGCCCTCGGCCTTGTCCCAGATCGCGTCGGTGCCGGCGCGGGTCGGCGGCCGGTCGGAGAACTTCACCAGCACGTCGGTGAAGCCGAAGTCCTTGTAAACGCTCTTCAGGAGGTCGCAGAAGGCGATCGTCTCGGCGGTGATCTGGTCTTCGGTGCAAAAGATGTGGGCATCGTCCTGCGTGAACGCGCGCACGCGCATGATGCCGTGCAGCGCACCAGACGGCTCGTAGCGGTGGCAGGACCCGAACTCCGCCATGCGCAGCGGCAGGTCGCGGTAGCTCTTGATGCCCTGGCGGTAGATCTGCACGTGACATGGGCAGTTCATCGGCTTGATCGCGAGATCGACGTCCTCCTCGGCCGAGCGGGCGATGAACATCGCCTTGCGGAACTTCTCCCAGTGGCCGGAGGCTTCCCACAGCGAGCGGCTGACGAGCTGGGGCGTCCGCACCTCGACGTAGCCGCCCCCGGCGAGGCGGTCGCGGATGTAGTTCTCGATGATGCGGTAGAGCGTCCAGCCGTTCGGATGCCAGAAGACGCTGCCGACAGCCTCCTCCTGGACGTGGAACAGATCCATCTCGCGGCCGATGCGGCGGTGGTCGCGCTTCTCGGCCTCCTCGAGGCGGGTGAGGTACGCCTTGAGGTCGGCCTCGCTCGCCCATGCGGTGCCGTAGATGCGCTGCAGCATCTCGTTGCGCGAATCGCCGCGCCAGTACGCGCCGGCGAGCTTCATCAGCTTGAAGGCCTTGCCGAGCTTGCCGGTCGACGGCAGGTGCGGACCGCGGCAGAGATCGATGAAGTTGCCCTGGCGGTAGAGCCCGATCGGCTCGTCCGGCGGGATCGCCTGGATGATCTCGGCCTTGTACTTCTCGCCCTGCTCGTTGAAGAAGTGCACGGCGTCGTCGCGCTTCCACTCCTCGCGCGTGATCTTCTCGTCGCGATCGACGATCTCGCGCATCCGCTTCTCGATCTTCTCGAGATCGTCGGGCGTGAACGGGGTCGGCCGCGCGAAGTCATAGTAGAAGCCGTTCTCGATCGCCGGACCGATGGTGACCTGGGTCTCCGGATAGAGCTCCTTCACCGCCTCGGCCATGACGTGCGCGGCGTCGTGACGCAGGAGTTCCAGCGCGTCGGGCTGCTTCGCGGTCAGTATCTCGATCTTCGACCCGGGCGCGACCGGCACGTCGAGGTCCTTGAGCTTGCCGTCGACGCGAACCGCGAGCGCAGCCTTGGCGAGGCCCGGCCCGATCGCCGCGGCGATGTCGGCTCCGGTGGCGGGCGACTTCGCGACTTCGAGGACCTTGCCGTCGGGGAGCTGGTAGGACGCGGACATGAATCGGACCTTTACCGGAGCGGGCGGGGTAGAACGCAGAAATGGGCGGAAAGCCGCAGGTTTTCTAGACCAAATCGAGCGCCCGCGCCACCGTGGCCTCGGTCAGATCGCCGAGCGCTGCCGCCCGCAGCACGGTGACCGTCGACTCGGCGAAGGGGCCGCGCGGCGCGCACAGGGCCGGGTCCGACGCCGCCGAGAACAGCACGATGGCGGGAATCCCGGCGGCGGCGATGAGGTGCATCGGACCGGTGTCGTTGCCGACCGCCGCCTTGGCACCGCGCGCGAGCGCGGCGATGTCGAGAAGGTTGGTCTTGCCGGCCAGGCTGACCGTGCCCGGCGCCTGCCGCGCGATCGTGTCGAGCAGGTCGGCCTCGTCGCGGCCGCCGAGCAGCACGGGAACGATGCCCGACTCGGTCATCCGACGCGCGAGCGCCGCGAACCGATCCGCGGGCCAGCGCTTCTCGGGACGGTGTGCCGAGCCGCCCGGCACGATCAGCACGTAGGGCCGCTTGAGGCCGAACCGCGTCACGTCGGCATTGGCCCACGACAGCTCCGGCGGCGGCACGTCGCCGATGCCCGCCATCGCCAACTGGTCGCGCTGACGATCGATCGTGTGCATCAGGTCGCGGTCGGCATTGGCATGCGGGTGCGACGCGCCGCGGGCGATGCCCGACCATTCGGGTCGCGCGCCGAACGGGGCGATGAGCGAGCGGTAGAAGCTCGAGCGATCGGAGGTCTGCAGGTCGTAGACACGCGCGTATCCCGCGTTGAGGACCCGCAGCAGCCGCGCCCAGCCGCGCACGTCGAGGGTCGCCGGACGGCCGCAGGTCTCGACCGCATCGAAGAAGCCCGACGCGCGCGCGAGATCCGCGAACGGCGGCGTCGTCAGCAGCGTGATGCGGTCGCCCGCGTGATGGCGACGGATCGCCGCGAACGGGCCCAGCGCCTGGACGAAGTCGCCGAGGGCGCCGAGCTTGATGACGAGGATCGCGGCCATCGGGCCTAGGCGGTCGCCGCGACGGCGCCGAGGACTTCGCGATAGACCGCGAGCGTGCGCTCGCACATCACCGCGTTGGAGAAGCGCGCCCGCACCGACTCCACGGCGTCGTTGCCGACGGCGAGCCGCGCTTGCTCGTCGAGCGCGAGGGCGCGCACCAGCGTCTCGGCGAGCGCCGCCGCGTCGTTGGGCGGGAACAGCCAGCCGGTCTTGCCGTTCGCGACCGTCTCGCGCGCGCCACCGTGGTCGGCGGCGATGACGAGACGGCCCATGGCCTGCGCCTCCGATACGGTTCGGCCAAACGCTTCCGGCCGTCGCGACGGCACCATCACCACGTCGGCGAGCTTGTAGGCCGCGGGCATGTCGCGGCACTCGTCGACCATCATCACCTTGCCCTCGGCGCCGACGCGGTGGACGAGCGACTCGACATGGGTGCGCCAGCGCGGCGAGCCGAGCGCCGCGCCGACCATCACGCAGACGACATCGTCGCGGCGGAGCAGCGCCAGGGCCTCGATGGCGAGGTCCTGCCCCTTCCAGCGCGACAGACGGCCCGGGAGCAGGACGATGAACTTGTCGTCCGGCAGGCGCCATTTGGTCGCGAGCTGGATCAGCCGCTCCTCGCTGACGCGGTCGGGGTCGAACTGCACGAGATCGACGCCGCGGTGGATCACGCGGATGCGCTCGCGCGGCACGCGATAGACGCTGACGAGATGCTCGGCGACGAAGTTCGAAATGGCGATGACCCGCTCGCCCTTCGCCATGATCGAGTTGTAAAGATGCTTGCCGGGGCTGCCGAGGCCGTAGAGGCCGTGGAACGTCGTCATGAAGTGGACGCCGGCGCGCTTCGCCGCGGCGCGCGCGGTCCACGCCGGCGCGCGCGAGCGCGCATGGACGATGTCGATGCCGTGCTCTTCGATGACCGCGCGCAGCGGCTCGACGTTGCGCCACATGCGGATCGGGTTCTTGCTGTCGAGCGGCAGCGTGATGTGGACGCCGCCGGCGCGCTCGATCTCGCGCACCATGTAGCCGCCGGCCGAGGCCACGAACGGACGCCATCCCGCGGCCGCGAGCGCCTTCGCGACGTCGACGGTGCCGCGCTCGACGCCGCCGGCGCGCAACGCGGGGAGCACCTGCAGCACGGCGGGAGCCTGGCTTCGCGCCGCAGGCGCGGCGGTGTTAGGGTGCGGTCCGGGCGCGTTCATGGAGAGGGTTATGAGCGAAGCGACGGTAATGGCGCAAGAAAAAGTCGGCACGCTCGCTCTCGGCCTCGACCGTACCATTGCCTATCGCCGACTCGATCCGCAGCCCGGGGTGCGCCTGCCGGAGGTCGTCTTCCTCGGCGGCTTCATGTCGGACATGACCGGACGCAAGGCCGCGGCGCTGGCCCAAACCTGCGCCGCGCGCGGCCAGGGATTCCTCCGATTCGACCATTTCGCCCATGGCACGTCGTCGGGCGACATGGAACGAGCGACCGTCGGCGGCTGGGCCGCCGACGCGGTCGCCGTGGTCGATCGGCTGACCCGCGGCCCTCTGGTGCTGGTGGGCTCGTCGATGGGCGGCTGGATCATGCTGCTCGCGGCGCTCGCCCGCCCCGAGCGCATGCATGCCCTGGTCGGCATCGCCGCGGCGCCCGATTTCACCGAGGAGCTGGTGTGGGACGCCTACTCGCCGGAGGAGCAGCAGCGGCTGATGCGCGACGGCAAGATCGTCGAGCAAAGTCCCTACGGCGAGCGGCCGTATGTCTTCACGCGCGAGCTGATCGAGGACGGCCGCCGCCACCTGCTGCTCCGCGGAGCGATCGCGGTGCGCGCCCCGGTGCGGCTGATCCATGGCATGAAGGACCGCGACGTGCCGTACGCCGTGTCGTTGCGGCTGGCGGAGAAGCTCGGGACGACCGATGTCGCCGTCACCCTGATAAAGGATGCCGACCACCGCCTGTCGCGCGACCGGGACATCGCGCTGATCGACGCCATCGTTCTGGAGATGTCGACCTATTCGCCGGCGGCAAACAGCGTCGAGAGCCCGGCGCGGTAGTCGGGGTAGCGCAGGATCACACCGAGCTCGGTCTTGATCCGGTCGTTCCGCACCCGCTTGTTGTCCGCATAGAAGCTGCGCGCCATCTCCGACATCGACGCCGACGCCTGATCGAACGGCACCGGCGGCGGCGGCGCGACGCCGAGAAGCTGGCAGGCGTAGGCGACGACGTCCTCGCCGGCCGCCGGTTCGTTGTCGCAGACGTTGTAGATGCGGCCCGGGCGCGGCCGCGACATCGAGGCGGTCAGCACTGCGGCGATGTCGTCGACGTGGATGCGCGAGAACACCTGGCCCGGCTTGTGGATGCGCCGCGCCTCGCCGCGCCGGACGTCGACCAGCGCGTTGCGCCCCGGACCGTAGATGCCGGCGAGACGGAAGATGTGCACCGGCACGCCGCGCGCGACCAGATCGAGCCACTCGTGCTCGGCTGCGACCCGGCGCCGCGCACGCTCGCTGGTCGGTGCGACCGGCGTCGTCTCGTCGACCCAGCCGCCGCCGTGATCGCCGTAGACCGCGGTGGTCGACAGATAGCCGACCCAGCGCAGCGATGGCGAGGCGCCGACCAGCGCGGCGATGTCGGCGGCATGGTGGCGCAGCACCGGATCGACGTAGGTGTCGGGGGGCGCCGACACGAGGATGTGGGTGGCGCCCGCGAGCGCCGCGGCGGCATCGGCAAGCGGTGAGGTGCCGTCGAAGACATAGGCTTCGACTCCGTCATGCCGCAGCGCATCCAGCTTCTCGACGCGGCGCGCCGTGCCTGCCACGCGGGCCGTTGGCCCGCGGATCGCCGCCGCAAGCGCCGCGGCACAGTAGCCGTAGCCAAAACAGAACAGGCGCATCGTCGCGACAGTCGAGGTCTCGACGGTCGAGGCGCGATCGGACCCAGGCGCTGCCGTTGTCATCGCGCCACCATGGCGGCAGCGGCCATCGTTGTGAAGAGGCAACGATCGGACAGGCACGCGCACGCGCCTTGCGTCGCACGGGCGGGTCCGCCACTCTCCGCGCCATGTTCCGCATTCATCGCCTCGCATGCGTAGCGACACTCGCCGCGATTGCGATTGTTCCCGCGACGGCTCACGCGCAGACGCGCCAGAGCCCGGCGTCGCATTGCCTGCGCTCGATCAACGACAATCCCGTGGCGGCGATCGCCGAAGCCGAGGCGCTCTACCAGGCCGGCAACACCATCGACTCCCGCCAGTGCCTCGGCGTCGCGCTGGTCGCCCAGGGCGAGGCGCTGCGCGGCGCGCGGGTGCTCGACGAGCTCGCGCGCGAGATCGCGCCCAAGCGCGACGTCTCGACCGACACCAAGGGCCTGCTCTGGAGCGATAGCGGACGCGCGTGGCTCGAGGCCGACGACGTCGCGAAGGCGATCGCGGCGTTCGACAACGCGGTGAAGCTCATGCCGGGCGACGGCGAGCTCAGGGTCGACCGCGCGGTGGCGTTTGGAGGAGCGCGCCGCTACTGGGACGCCATCGACGATCTCAATGCGGCGATCGCCGATGGAATCGAGACGCCGGAGGTCTATCTTCTCCGCGCGACGGCGTATCGCGAGGTCGGCACGACCGAGCTTGCGATGGACGACATCGCGCGGGCGGCGAAGATGGCGCCCGACGATCCCAACGTGCTGCTGGAGCGCGGCCGGCTGCGCGCGCTCACCGGCGACAATGGCGGCGCGCAGCAGGATTTCGTCGCCGTGCTGAAGATCGCGCCGGGCACGCCCGCGGCGCTCACCGCGCGCCACGGCCTCGAGGCCCTCGACACCCGGCCGCGACGCTAGCCCTCGGATTTCTTGCTGAAGTGCTGGGTCGCAAACGCGCGCCAGTCGCCCTCGGGCGACTCGCAGATCACGTCGATCTCCTCGGCGAGCCGCATCGAGATCCCGCCGACGCGCCACACCGCGTCCCAGTTCTCGGCGCTCGCGAAGACGTAGCCGACGGCGCGGCGGCGCACCTTGGTCATGATCCAGCGCGGGATGACGAAGGCTCCGACCGGGACGCCGATCGAGGCCGAGAGAATCAGTCCCTTCACCCCCATCGTCCACGTGTAGTAGCCGATCATGAAGACGATGAGCGCGTACGGGAACACGTTCTCCCAGAAATTGTGGACCGGCGATTCCCGGCTGTTCACCGGCGGTTTCATGCCGAGATGCAGACGGCGGTGGATATAGGCGTCGTACAGCAGCTCGTGCGGCGTCGTGGGTTCGCGTCCCATGCCGGCGGGCTTGGCGAGTTCGGTGAAGGTCATTGGTGAAACCCCTGTGAGATCGGAGGCGCGTGCGCGTCCGTCAGAAATCGAGATCGGCGTAGTGCGTCGGCGGCCGCAGGCCGGGAATGTGATCGGCCAGTACCGGCCGGAACGACGGCCGCGACTTGATACGCACGTACCATTCCTTGGCGCGCGGGTGATCGTCCCACGGCACGTCGCCGATGTAGTCGACCGCCGAGAGATGCGCGGCGGCGGCGATGTCGGCGAGCGAGAAGCTGTCGCCAGCGAGGAAGCGGCGGCGGTCGGCGAGCCACGACACGTATTCCAGATGCGTCTTCATGTTGGCGTGGCCGGCGCGGATCGCCGTCGAATCCGGCTGACCCAGGCCGAGGAATTTCTTCAGTACCTTCTCGCCGACGAGATTGTCGCTGACCTCGCGGGCGAACTTGATGTCGAACCACTGGCACAGCCGGCGGATCTCCGCGCGCTGCGCCGGCGTTCCGTCGATCAGCGGACGCTCCGGATAGACCTCCTCGAGATACTCGACGATCGCGACCGAGTCGGCGATCGCGGTGCCGTCCTCCTCGACGAGCACCGGCACCTCGCCCGCGGGATTGAGCGCCAGGAACTCGCCGCGCCGCTCCCACACCTTCTCGACCTTCATGTCGAACGGGAGAGATTTCTCGGTGAGCGCAAGGCGCACCTTGCGGCACTGCGGCGACAGCCAGAGGTGATAGAGAACGCGCATCGCGCGCTACTCTAGTGAAGCGCGGCGGAGGGTCAACGTTCTCGCGCTCACGAATCCCGCCGCGTCGCGCGCCACGGCGCCGGATCTCCTCCCGGCGCGGTGACGGTGCCCTCGATCGTCGCGCCCGTCACCTGTCCCTCGTAGACCGTGTCACCCGCGTCGGCGGAGCGCGGCCGCACGTCGATGCGGATGCGATCGCCTCGGAGCGCCACGGTGGCCGCCGCAAAGGCGCCGTCGCGAGCGGCGACGCGCTGATACCGTTGATCGAGGGTGATGCCGCTCGTGCGGCCGTTCTCGTCCCATGACCACGTGCCGGCGACCTGCGCCGGGACCACCCAGAAGTGCACGACCGAGGGCCCGCGCGGGTTCTCGTCGCCGAGGACGGTGCGGCTCGCGTCCGGCGTCCAGTCGCCCATGTCGAACTCGTGACTGACGACGCGGGTACCGGCCTTCATCGCAAGCACCTTGGGCCGCAGCCGCAGGTTGAGGTCGGGGAGCAGGTACATGGTGAGCACCGTCGCCGCGCCGAAGTCGGCGTCGAACAGGCTCTCCTCGCGGAACTCGACGCGGTCGGCGACACCGGCCGCCACCGCCGCGGCGCGCGCCTCCGCGACGAGCCGCGGATTGATCTCGATGCCAAGCCCGCGGCGCGCACCGAAGTCCTTCACCGCGGAGATGACGATGCGTCCGTCGCCGGAGCCGAGATCGACGACGACGTCACCGGGTCCGACGCCGGCGGTCGTCAGCATCGCCGCGACGGTCTCCTCGGGCGTCGCGACATAGGGGACGTCCTCCGCGCGCGCGAGCGCGACCGCCGCGATGACGAGCGCCGACGCCAGCACCGGCCGCAGGAGGAAGGACGCCGGCATGAAAACCTCGGGAGCGACGAATGGGCTTGGGCCGGCGAATCCGGCTGGTATAGAATCCCGGCCTATAAGAGAACGGCCGGACCGCGGAAACAAGCGGCCGGCGCAGCCGAAGCGGACCGCTTCGGAACGGAGGCGGGGTGGGCCTTCTTCAGGACGTGGCCGTGGCGGCGATTCAGGCCGCGACGTCGGTGCTTCCGGTCGGATCGTCAGGGCACCGCGCCGTGCTTCCCGGCCTGCTCGGCTGGAACGATCTCAGTCCCGGCGACCTGCTCGCCATCTACATCGGCATCTTGATGGCGCTCGCCGGATATCTCTGGCGCGATCTCGCGGCGCTCGGATCGGGCGCTGTTCAGCTCGCGCGCGGCCGCCGTGGGCCGGAAGCACGCCTGCTGATCCATTTGGTCGCCGCGTCGCTGCCGATCGTCGCCGCCGTCGCGGCGGCCGGAGCCATCGCGCTTCCGGTGCTGTCGACCGCCACCGCCATCGGATGGATATCGGTGGTCTTCGGGTTCGCGCTGTTGATCGGAGACCGAATCGGCGTGACGCTGCGTCGCCTCGACCACATGACGATGGGCGCGGCGCTCGCGATCGGCGTCATCCAGCTTCTCACGGCGATCCCGGGCGCGGGCCGTCCCGGCCTCAATGTCACGGTCGCGCGGTTCCTCGGCTTCGAGCGGATCGCCGCAGCGCGTCTTTCGCTCCTGCTCGCGCTGCCGCCGCTCGTGTGCGCGATCGTTCTCGCCGCCCGGGAGCTTGCGCGCGTCGGCAATGTCGCATTCGCAATGTCTTCGGCGATCGCGGGCGTGGCGGCGTTCGTCGTGGCGCTGGTCGCCGCATCCGGACTGATCGGGTGGCTGCGCGACGGCACGTTCCTGCCGTTCGCGCTGTACCGCATCGCCGCCGGCGCGGCCCTGCTCGTCTGGGTCTATCTACACTGAGCTACACTGAGCGGGCGCCGGCATCCGACGCGCCGCGACGGCGATACGTGGCGAGGTAGCCCGGGACGATCGCCTCGAGCGCGGTCGGCGTGACACCGAGATCGTGGAGACCGGGCGCCCCAGCGGCGACCACGTTGTCGCGGCGCAGCAGCCGCGCCTGATCGCGGGTGATCACCGGCGCGCGGCCCGGCAGATGCAGGACCGGCGACAGCATGCCGACGACATCGGCGGCGAGGAACGGGACCGGCAGCAGGCAGCGCTTGCGATTGGTCGCCGCGAGCACGAAGCGGAAGATCTCGGCGAGCGTCAGCACCTCGGGTCCGCCGAGCTCGTAGATGCGCCCGCGCGCCGACTTGTCGAGCAACGCGTTCAGCACCGCGTTGGCGACGTCGGCGACATAGACCGGCTGGAACCGCGTGCGCCCACTGCCGAACAGCGGCAGCACCGGCGCGATCCGGGCGAGCCGCGCGAAACGGTTGAAGAAGTTGTCCTCCGGGCCGAACACCACGCTCGGCCGCAGGATGGTGGCGTCCGGGAAGGCGGCGCGCACCGCCTCCTCGCCCTGCCCCTTCGAGCGCGCATACAGCGACGACGAGTTCGGGTCGGCGCCGATCGCGGAGACATGCACGAGGCGCTTCACGCCGGCGGCGCGGGCGGCTTCGGCGACGTTCGCGGCACCCTGGCGATGGACCGCCTCGAAACGCGCGCGGCCGCCCCGGTCGATGCCGACGAGGTTGATTGCGGCCTCGGCGCCACGCAGCGCGGCGGCGACCGTCGCGGGCTTGGTGATGTCGCACGGCACCGCCATCACCTGGCCGACGTCGCCGAACATCCGGACGAACTGGGCGGGCTCGGTGTGCCGCACGGCGACCACGACCCGGTCTCCGGTGTGCGCCAGGCGCTGGACGACATAGCGCCCGATGAAGCCCGATCCCCCGAAAACCGTCACCTGACGCGGCGCCATGCTGTTCCTCTCGATTGCCCCGGCGCGCGCCCGCGCGGCCGCCGCCGGGCTATAGCGACGGCCGCCCACCCCGTCAACGGGAAGGCCGGACGGGACGGGGCCCGCAGCGGGTTTTCGGCGGCGAACCGCCAAGCCGGTCGTTGACAACCGGCGAGCCCCCCTATATCCACGGCCCCCCGGCACCGGCTCCAGACCGTTCGCCCCCGCCTCGGCAAACCGCGCCGCGGCTGGTACATTCCGGAGCCGAAGCCCCGCAACGGTGGCCCGCCCAGGTGGCGGAATTGGTAGACGCGCTAGATTCAGGTTCTAGTGGCCGAAAGGTCGTGGAAGTTCGAGTCTTCTCCTGGGCACCATCGGGCTTTAACAGCGGGGCTTTGGCCGGAGCGGCGGCGCTGCGGCGGACGGATCATCGGGTAAATGACCAATCACCTTCATAAGGGCGATCTGCCCGCGGGGCTCGACCTCGGGCCGGTGGTCGCGGTCGACTGCGAGACGATGGGCCTCAATCTCGCCCGCGACCGGCTGTGCCTGATCCAGCTCTCGTCGGGCGACGGCAACGCGCACCTGGTGCAGTTCGCGCGCGACGCCGACGCGCCCTACCACGCGCCCAATCTCGCGGCCCTGCTCGCCGATTCGCGCGTCCTCAAGCTGTTCCACTTCGGCCGCTTCGATCTCGCGGCGATCGAGCGCTACCTCGGCGTGATGTGCGCGCCGGTGTACTGCACGAAGATCGCCTCCAAGCTGTGCCGCACCTTCACCGACCGTCATTCGCTGAAGGACCTCGTGCGCGAGTTCCTCGGCATCGACCTCTCCAAGACCCAGCAGACCTCCGACTGGGGCGCCGCCGAGCTCAGCGCCGAGCAGATCGCCTACGCCGCATCCGACGTCCTCTACCTCCACGGGCTCAAGACGAAGCTCGACGCGATGCTCGCCCGCGAGGGCCGAGCCGAGATCGCCGAGGCGTGCTTCCGCTTCCTGCCCCACCGCGCCAGCCTCGATCTCCTCGGCTGGGGCGACGACGCCGACATCTTCTCCCACCATTAACATCTGCCAGCGCAGGCCCGCCGGAACGCCCGCAAGCGGCGGAAACCGTTGGTTAATATTTCTGGCCCTATCCTTGCATCCGTCGGTTGACCTCACCCACGGCGGCCGACATAGTGAACCCGCCGGGCGGCTCCGAGCGCTTCCGCCATCCGGTGCCGGCGCGGGCGTTCCGCGGCCAGCGGTTCGTTCATCCGAGGATCCTGTTTCGTGCATGCGCCACGACGCTCCCGCCTCCGTGCCCCGAGCCCGATGCGCGTAGACGACCGCGCGACCCGTCGCGCGGCGGATCGCAGCGCCGCCGAGCGCGTGTTCCAACTCGAATCCGAGGGCATCCGTTCGCTCGCCGCCGTGCTCGACGAGCGCTTCACCCGCGCACTCGACCTCCTGTCGGGGATCAAGGGCCGGGTGGTCGTCTCGGGCATGGGCAAGTCCGGTCACGTCGCCAACAAGATCGCGGCGACGCTTGCCTCGACCGGCACGCCCGCGTTCTTCGTCCATCCCGCCGAAGCGAGCCACGGCGACCTCGGCATGATCACCAAGGACGACGCGGTGATCGCGATCTCGAACTCGGGCGAGACCCACGAGCTCACCGATCTCATCGCCCACACCCGCCGCTTCGGGATTCCGCTGATCGGCATCACCGGGCGCGAACGCTCGTCGCTCGCCGACAACAGCGATGTCGCGCTGATCCTGCCGCAGGCCCAGGAGGCGTGCCCGATGGGGCTCGCGCCGACGACATCGACCACCATGACGCTCGCGCTCGGGGACGCGATCGCGGTGGCGATGATGGAGCGCCACGGCTTCACCGCCGACGATTTCCAGTTGCGCCATCCGGGCGGTCGCCTCGGGCGCCAGCTCCTCAAGGTCGCCGACATCATGCATGCCGACGACGAGATCCCGCTGGTCGACGCCAAGCAGCCGATGAAGGAAGCGCTGCTGGTGATGACCCGCAAGCACTTCGGCTGCGTCGGCGTGCTCGACGGCCGCAAGCGCCTGATGGGCATCGTCACCGACGGCGACCTGCGCCGGCACATGGCCGAGAACCTGCTCGAGCGCACGGCGCGCGAGGTGATGACGCCCGATCCGGTGACGATCCGCCCCTCGGCGCTGGCGGCCGAGGCGCTGCGCATCATGAACACCCGCGGCATCAACGGCCGCGGCATCAACGCCCTCTTCGTCGTCGAGGGCAACCAGGTCGTCGGCATCGTTCACATCCACGACTGCCTGCGCGCGGGCGTGGCGTGACCGCCGCGATGGCAGCGGGCCCCCTGCCGGGCGACGATGCGCCGGATCTCGGCGACCCGCCGCGCCCATCGGCCGCAAAGCGGCGGCGCTACGTCGTGCTGCTGCGCGCCGCGCTGCCGCTCGCGGCGCTGCTTCTCGCCGTGCTCGTCGTGGTGTGGCCGAAGCTGCAGCAGACGCGCGACCGCACCGGCTTCACGCTCCAGCCCGTCGCCGCCGATCCCCAGGAGGTCGAGCAGCTCCAGATGGTGAACCCGCGCTTCATCGGCCTCGATTCGAAGCAGCAGCCGTACACCGTCACGGCGCGGACCGCGACCCAGGAGCGGCCCGGCGCCGACACCATCCTGCTCGACTCGCCGCAGGCCGACATCCAGCTCGAGGGCGGCGCGTGGGTGACGGTCACCGCCCAGACCGGACGCTACGTCCAGAAGGCGCAGACGCTCGATCTCGCCGGCGACATCAACGTCTTCCACGACCTCGGCTACGAGTTCCACACCGAGCAGGCCCATGTCGATCTCGACACCAGCACCGTCACCGGCGACCAGCACGTCACCGGCCACGGCCCGAGCGGCACGATCGACTCCGACGGGTTCATGATCCTCGACCACGGCGCGACGGTCGTGTTCTCGGGCCCGTCGCGGCTCCTGCTGCTCCCCGGAGCGCAGAGCGGCATCGGCGGCGCCAAGCCGTCGGCGGGCGCTCGATGATCCGCGCGAGCCTCATCGCGGCGCTGGCGCTCGCCGCGATCGCCGCGGCGACCGACGCGCGGGCGCAGGGCGCCGCGTTCGGCCTCGGCAACAGCGATCAGCCGGTCGAGATCTACGCCGACCGCGGCATCGAGTGGCACCAGAACGAAAACGCCTACGTGGCGCGCGGCAACGCCCGGGCGGTGCGCGGCGAGACCACCGTGTACGCCCAGACGCTCACCGCCTACTACCGCAAGGCCGACGGCTCCGCGCCGGCGCAGCAGCAGGCGACCGAAGGCGGCGTGCAGATCTACCGCGTCGACGCCGACGGCGCCGTGCGCATCGTCGGCGTGAGCGGCACCGCCTACGGCGACCACGCGGTGTTCGACGTCGACAAGGGCATCATGGTGATGACCGGCTCGAACCTCCGGCTCGTCACCCAGCGCGAGACGATCACCGCGCGCGACACGCTCGAGTACTGGCAGAACGAGGACATGGCGGTGGCGCGCGGTCAGGCCGTCGCCGTCAGCGACCAGAACCGGATCGCCGCCGACATCCTCACCGCCTATTTCGCCAAGAACGACGACAAGGCCCCGAACGCCAACGCGCGTCCCGCCAAGGCGCCTGCGAAGCCGCCCGCGAAGGGCGCCAAGTCCGCGCCGGGAACCGACAGCAACCTCGACCGCATGTACGCCTACGGCAACGTCGTCGTGACGACGCCCGAAGAGGTCGCTCGCGGCCAGCGCGGCACCTACAACGCCCGCACCGGCATCGCCATCCTGACCGGCGGGGTGAAGATCACCCGCGACAAGAACCAGCTCAACGGCGACGCGGCCGAGATGAATCTCAACACCAACGTGAGCCGCATCATCGCGACGCCGAACGCGGCGTCGCCGCCCGTGCGCGCCCTGCTGATCCCCAACGAGAAGAAGGACGCCGGTTCGGCTGGACAGCCGCGGCAAGGAGGCGCAGCGCGATGAACCCCTCGCCCCAACTGGTGGCGGACAACCGCGGCCTCGAGGCGATCAAGCTCGGCAAGCGCTTCAAGAAGCGGCCGGTGCTCCGCGACGTGTCGCTGCACGTGCAGCGCGGCGAGGTCGTCGGCCTGCTCGGCCCGAACGGCGCCGGCAAGACGACCTGCTTCTACATCATGACCGGGCTGATCGCCGCCGATACCGGCGAGGTGCGGCTCGACGGCGTCGAGGTGACGCGGCTGCCGATGTACCGCCGCGCCCGGCTCGGCGTCGGCTACCTGCCTCAGGAGGCGTCGATCTTCCGCGGGCTGTCGGTCGCCGACAACATCCGCGCGGTGCTGGAGATCGTCGAGCCGCTGCCCGACCGCCGCGAGCAACTGCTCGACGACCTGCTCGCCGAGTTCTCGATCACGCATCTGCGCCAGGCGCCGGCGCTGGCGCTGTCGGGCGGCGAGCGCCGCCGCGTCGAGATCGCCCGCGCGCTCGCCTCGAAGCCACAGTTCATGCTGCTCGACGAGCCGTTCGCCGGCATCGACCCGATCGCCGTCGGCGACATCCGCGAGCTGGTGCTGCACCTCAAGGATCGCGGCATCGGCGTGCTGATCACCGATCACAACGTGCGCGAGACGCTCGGGATCGTCGACCGCGCCTACATCCTCCACGACGGCCAGGTGCTGATGGAGGGAACGCCGTCCGACATCGTCGCCCACGAGGACGTGCGCCGGGTCTATCTCGGAGAGCGTTTCAGTCTGTAGGAAGCATCGATGCCGCTCTCGCCCAAGCTCGGCCTGAGGCAAACGACGGCGTTGGTGATGACGCCGAAGCTGCAGCAGGCCATCCGGCTGCTGCAACTGTCCAACCTCGAGCTCACGGCGTACGTCGAGGAGGAGCTCGCGCAGAATCCCCTGCTCGAGCGCGAGGACAGCGACAGCGCGGAAACGAACGGCGATAGCGGCGACACCGGCGAGTTCGGCGAGGCCGAGCCGCGCGACGCCGCCGATCTCGCCCAGTCCGACCGGCTCCCGGCCGAGGGCGATGCACCGCTCGACACCGAGCATGCCGAGAGCTGGGACGAAGGCAGCTACGGCGCGACCGAGAGCGGCGAGGCCTTCGCCAATTGGGGTCCGAGCGGCGACTTCGACGACGGCGAAGCGAGCGTCGAGCGCACGCTGGCGCGCGAGGCGACGCTGCGCGACCACCTCGTCGAGCAGATGACGCTCACCATCGCCGATCCCGGCGACCGCATGATCGCGACCAACCTCATCGACATGATCGACGACTCCGGCTACCTCGCCGGCGATCCCGCCGAGGTCGCCGAGCGGCTCGGCGTCGAGGTCGAGCGGGTCGAGCGGGTGCTCGCGGTCATCCAGAGCTTCGATCCATCGGGCGTCGGCGCGCGCACGCTCGCCGAGTGCCTCGCGATTCAGCTCAAGGAGAAGAACCGCTTCGATCCGGCGATGGCGGCGCTGCTCGCGCACCTCGATCTGCTGGCGCGACGTGACCTCGGCGCGCTGAAGCGGGTGTGCGGCGTCGACGACGACGACCTGCGCGACATGATCGCCGAGATCCGCGCGCTCGATCCGAAGCCCGGGCTGCGCTACGGCGGTCAGCCGGCGACGCCGGTGGTGCCCGACGTGCTGGTGCGATACGACCGCAAGCTCGGCTGGCAGGTCGACCTCAATCCCGAGACGCTGCCGCGCGTTCTCATCAACCGCACCTATCATTCGTCGGTGGCCGCGACCTTGAAGAGCAAGGCCGAGCGCGAATATCTCGCCGAGCGCCTGCAGGCGGCGAACTGGCTGACGCGGGCCTTGCACCAGCGCGCGACGACGATCCTCAAGGTCGCGACCGAGATCATCCGCCGACAGCAGGAGTTCTTCGTCCGCGGCGTGAGCGGTCTCAAGCCGCTGACGCTGCGCGACATCGCCGACGCGGTCGCGGTGCACGAGTCGACGGTCAGCCGCGTCACGAGCAACAAGTACATGGCCACGCCGCGTGGCATCTTCGAGCTCAAGTACTTCTTCACGTCGAGCCTGCCGAGCTCGGCCGGAGCCGATTCGCACTCCGCCGAGGCGGTTCGCTTTCGCATCAAGGAGTTGATCGAGGCGGAGAGCTCGGGCGACGTGCTGTCGGACGATCGCATCGTCGATATCCTCGGCCGCGAAGGGATCGAGATCGCCCGCCGCACGGTCGCCAAGTACCGGGAAGCGCTGAGGATTCCGTCGTCAGCGCAGCGTCGCCGTGAGAAGGCGGTGCGCCTCGACGAGGCCGCTCCGCATCGCCAAGGCAAGGCAAAAATCGGCCGAATGTAGAAATTTCAGGGTGTTCCGGCCTCCACCTTGACTTGGCCGCAGGGCCGCTCATATGGTCGGTCGCGTTAAGGGACAATTCACTTAGTTTCTTTTTGTCAGTTCTGCGGCGGGGCCGCGGAGAGCGGAGATAAAGGGCGTACAGGCGGCACAGGCGATCTCGTTGGTAGCGCGCTCCTTGACCCCACTTCGAACCCGTTCATGACCGTATCCGTCACCGGCAAGCAACTCGACGTTGGCGATGCCCTGCGCTCGCACGCGGAGGATGCGCTCGTCGCGCTCGCGGCGAAGTACTTCGACCGCGTGCTCGACGCGAGCGCCGTGTTCTCGCGCGACGCGCATCTCTACTGCGCCACTCTGTCCGTGCGGGTCGGCCACGACCTCAGCTTCACCGCGACCGGCGAGGCCGCCGATCCGTATCCGGCGTTCGACGTCGCGGCCGAGCGACTCGACAGCCAACTGCGCCGACACAAACGCAAGCTCCGCGACCATCACCGCGCCGAAGGTCAGCGGACCATCAGGGAGTAACTGGAGCAAAATGGAAATGCATGACTTGGTGTCGCCCGAGCGCGTGATCCCGGGCCTGCGGGCGACCAGCAAGAAGCAGGCGCTCCAGGAGCTCGCGCGGATCGCCGCCGAGAAGATCGGCCTGCACGAGAAGGCGGTGTTCGAGGTGCTGCTCGAACGCGAGCGTCTCGGCTCGACCGGCGTCGGCAACGGCGTCGCGATCCCCCACGGCAAGCTTCCCGGGCTGAAGCGGCTCTACGGCTTCTTCGCGCGGCTCTCGTCGCCGATCGATTTCGAGGCGGTGGACGATCAGCCCGTCGATCTCATCTTCCTGCTGCTCGCGCCGGAGACGGCTGGCGCCGATCACCTGAAGGCGCTGGCGCGGATCTCGCGCCTGCTGCGCGACAAGGACATGTGCGAGAAGCTGCGCGGCTCCGACAGCGGCGATGCGCTGTACGCGCTGCTCACCGAGACGCCGACCCGCAGCGCCGCCTGAGGCGCGCGGCCGAGACGAAAAAAGCCCCGCCGGATTCCCGGCGGGGCTTTTCGTTTTCGTACGCGGTCGTGGAGCGGCCGGTCCGCTAATGGACGCTCATCGGCTCCAGATTGTGGACGCGGATCGCGGTCACCGCGACGTCGCGGTCGGCCATCACCGCCATCTCCGTGCCGTCGGCGGCGTGGATCGAGTAGGCGGTCCGCCCCTCCACCGTCACCGGCTTCACGTACGCGACATGGCTGAGGCCAAGCGCTGCCAGCTCCCGGAGGGACATCGTGCGGATGGTGGTCTCGGTCGCTTCCATGGCTATACCCTCACACTCAACTGTGACTCTGTTTCCCTAAAGGTTCCCTAATTCCGCTCACGCGGCCTCGCCGCGGCCGCGCGCGGACGGCCGCTGTTCCGCGCCGTCTCCCGCGACCTTGATCTCGATGGTGCGGGAGACCGCCGCCGGCTCCGGCTGGACGAGATCGATGTGGAGCAGACCGTTCTCGAGCGTCGCCGCCTGCACCTCGACGCCCTCGGCGAGGACGAAGCGGCGCTGGAACTGGCGCGCGGCGATGCCGCGGTGCAGGAACACCCGCCCGGAATCGTCCGACTGCTTGCCGCGGACGACGAGTTCGTTGTTCTCGACGGCGATCGCGAGCTCGTCGCGCTCGAAGCCCGCGACCGCGAGCGTGATGCGCAGACGGTTCTCGCCGATGCTCTCGACGTTGTACGGGGGGTAGCCGTCGGAAGAGACCCGGGACACGCGGTCGAGCATCTGCTCGAGACGGTCGAAGCCCAGGAGCAAGGGACTGTTGAAAAGCGAAAGCCGGTTCATCGGCCACCTCCTCGGTTGAGCGAGATGGACACCGGAACATGACGGAGCGGGCCCGAAACGGCGCCCGCCCGAAGGCCCCGACGCCATGCGGCCTCCGAAGCGGAGCGCCGCACCCCAGCGATATGGGGAATTCGCCTTTCGGTATCAAGGGGTGGCGGCGACACGGCTTTGTCACAGCCCCCTTGGGGATAACGGTGACGAAAGTGTAACCCCTTGGAATCCGGCCGCCCTTTTCAGGCCGGCCGCCGCCACAAAAATCACATCCCGGGTGGTTCCGGCCTTCTGTCATAAGTCGTTGGGGAATCTTCCATTTCTTATTCGTGCCGCGTTCAGGCTGTCCGGGACCAAAAAGCGACTCGGCAGCCGACACCCAAAAACCGTCACACCCGCGATACATCGCGAGCGAGCTACCGGGAGCACCTCATGGACACGAACGGCCCGACGATGACCGACGCCCTCGCCACGACCGGGACCGCCCCCCGACCCGCCACGGCGAACGGCCATCAGGCCGACGGCGCCGGTCTCGAGGGATCGTCGGTGCAGCTGCAGGACCTGCTCGCCGCGCTCCAGGCGATGCGCGGCGGCGACTTCAGCGTCCGTCTTCCCGGCAACCAGACGGGGCTCGTCGGCAAGATCGCCGACACCTTCAACGACATCGTCGCCGCGAACGAGCGGATGGCGAGCCAGCTCGAGCGCGTGGGCTCGGTAGTCGGCAAGGAAGGCAAGACCCGTCACCGCGTGAAGTTCGGCATCGCCTACGGCGCGTGGGGCGAGATGGAGAACTCGGTCAACACGCTGATCGACGATCTGTTGTGGCCGACGACCGCGGTGACCCGCGCGATCTCGGCGGTGGCGCAGGGCGACCTGCTGCAGACCGTGCAGCTCGACGTCGACGGCCGCCCGCTCAAGGGCGAGTTCCTCCGCTCGGCGACGATCGTCAACACGATGATCAAGCAGCTCAGCGTGTTCACCTCGGAGGTGACGCGCGTGGCGCGCGAGGTCGGCACCGACGGCAAGCTCGGCGGTCAGGCGCAGGTGCGCGAGGTGACCGGCGTGTGGAAGGACCTCACCGAGTCGGTGAACTCGATGGCGTCGAATCTCACCGCGCAGGTGCGAAACATCGCCGAAGTGACCATCGCGGTCGCGAACGGCGACTTGTCGAAGAAGATCACCGTCGACGTGAAGGGCGAGATCCTTCAGCTCAAGGAAGCCATCAACACCATGGTCGACCAGCTCCGCTCGTTCGCGGCGGAAGTGACGCGCGTCGCGCGCGAGGTCGGCACCGAAGGGCGACTCGGCGGCCAGGCGGTGGTGCCGGGCGTCGGCGGCACGTGGAAGGACCTCACCGACAACGTCAACCTGCTGGCCGCGAACCTCACCACCCAAGTGCGTAACATCGCCGAGGTGACCACCGCGGTGGCGCGCGGCGACCTGTCGCGCAAGATCACCGTCGACGTGAAGGGCGAGATTCTCGAGCTCAAGAACACCATCAACACCATGGTCGACCAGCTCCGCTCGTTCGCGGGCGAGGTGACGCGCGTGGCGCGCGAGGTCGGCACCGACGGCAAGCTCGGCGGCCAGGCGCAGGTGCCGGGCGTCGCCGGCACCTGGAAGGACCTCACCGACAACGTCAACTTCATGGCGTCGAACCTCACCGCGCAGGTGCGAAACATCGCCGAGGTGACCACCGCGGTGGCGCGCGGCGACCTGTCGCGCAAGATCACCGTCGACGTGAAGGGCGAAATTCTCGAGCTCAAGAACACCATCAACACCATGGTGGACCAGCTCAACTCGTTCGCCTCGGAAGTGACCCGCGTGGCGCGCGAGGTCGGCACCGAGGGCAACCTCGGCGGCCAGGCGCAGGTGCCGGGCGTCGCGGGCACGTGGAAGGATCTCACCGACTCGGTCAACTCGATGGCCGGCAACCTCACCGCCCAGGTGCGAAACATCGCCGAGGTGACCACGGCGGTGGCGCGCGGCGACCTGTCGCGCAAGATCACCGTCGACGTGAAGGGCGAAATTCTCGAGCTCATGAACACCATCAACACCATGGTGGACCAGCTCAACGCCTTCGCCTCGGAAGTGACGCGCGTGGCGCGCGAAGTTGGCACCGAAGGCCGGCTCGGCGGTCAGGCCAACGTGCTCGGCGTCGCCGGCACCTGGAAGGACTTGACCGACTCGGTGAATTCGATGGCCTCGAACCTGACCGCCCAGGTCCGCAACATCGCCGACGTGTCGACCGCCATCGCCAACAGCGACTTGTCGAAGAAGATCACCGTCGACGTGCGCGGCGAGATTCTCGAGCTGAAAGACACCATCAACA
>JBLNCI010000030.1:0-2554 GCA_050260515.1 Gemmatimonas sp. | reverse complement strand
ACATGTGGGCAGAACCGGAGCTAGAGGGATAAGCCTTAGCGTAGGAAGTGACGCAGCCATTGTCGCAAAGCCGTAAATGACTCACCATATCCTCTCACAAGAGTAGGTGACGGAGGAAGGTCATGGTTGTCGATCGGGCGAAGATCGAACGGTTGGAGAAGGACCTGGAGGAGGCGAAACGGGAGCTTTGGCGGGAGGATGCAGAGCGTTACCGGATTCTCATGCGGGAGATGTCAGAGGCGGACAAGGAACGGATCCTCGGTAATCTGACGGATAGGGCAGAGCGGGTCCTTTTCGGGCTTGAAGCTCCGGAAGAGCCGAAACGGGTAGCGGTTGTCCGGCCGGCCGCAGGCGGCGGGGATGTGGCGTGTGCGATTTGCGGCAAGAGCGGTTTGACAGCGCTCGGTCTAAAGCTGCACACGGCACGAATATTCCACACGATTTGCTAGAAGAACTCCTGAGACAAAGGCGTGTTCTAGTCCGAACTTTGCCCGTGATTTGAGTTAAGTGATTGATGTGGGGGCGATCGTGCGCGTTATGTAGTCATAATAGTTGGCCGAATTTGCTTGACAATAGCGGCAGGTGATGATTCAAGCCGCACATGTATGTCGCCGTCGTGCCGAACCGGGGGTCGCGTCCCGCCATCCTGCTGCGGGAGAGCTATCGTGACGGCGACAAGGTCAAGAACCGCACGCTGAAGAACCTGTCGGATTGGCCGGCCGAGCGGATCCAGCTGCTGCGCGCGGTGCTGCGCGGGGAGACGCTGGTGCCGGCGGGCGAGGGTTTGGCGATCGTGCGTGCCTTGCCGCACGGACACGTGTCGGCGGCACTCGGCACGGCGCGCCGGATCGGGCTCGACCGGCTGCTGCCGCGCCGGCCGGAGCGGCGGCGAAAGCTGGCGCTGGCGCTGATCGTGGCGCGGCTGATCGATCCGGCGGCCAAGCTGGCGACGGCGCGGGCGCTCGACGCGACGACGGCGATCCACTCACTCGGCGCGACCCTCGGGCTGGGCGTGGTCACCGCCAAGGAGGTCTACGCGGCGCTCGACTGGCTGGGCCGGGCTCAGCCGGCGATCGAGAAGGCGCTCGCCAGGCGCCATCTCGAGGACGGTTGCCTCGTCCTCTACGATCTCACCTCGAGCTATCTCGAGGGCCGCTGCTGCGCGCTGGCGCGCTTCGGCTACAGCCGCGACGGTCGGCGCGACAAGCCGCAGATCGTCATCGGGCTGTTGTGCGCCGCCGACGGCTGCCCGATCGCGGTCGAGGTGTTCGAAGGCGATACCGCCGATCCGTCCACGCTCGCCGGTCAGATTGCCAAGATCAAGGACCGCTTCGGGTTGAAGCGGGTGGTGCTGGTCGGCGACCGCGGCCTGATCACCAGCGCCCGCATCGAGGAAGAACTCCAGCCGGCCGGGCTCGACTGGATCACCGCGCTCCGGGCGCCGGCCATCCGGACGCTCGCGGCCGACGGCGGCCCGCTGCAGCTGTCGCTGTTCGACGAGCGCGATCTGGCCGAGATCGAAAGCCCGGACTATCCGGGCGAGCGCCTCGTCGTCTGCCGCAACCCGGCGTTGGCCGAGGAACGCGCGCGCAAGCGAAGCGAACTGCTCGCCGCCACCGAGCGGGAGCTCGAGCGCATCCGGGCCCGCATTCGCCGCACTCGCCAGCCGCTCGCGGGCGCTGCCGCCATCGGCCAGGCGGTCGGTGCCGTGCTCGGCCGCCGCAAGGTCGCCAAGCACTTCCGCATCACCGTCAGCGACGACGATCTTGCGTTTGCCCGCGATGACACCGGCATCGCCGCCGAGGCGGCGCTCGACGGCTTCTATGTCCTGCGCACCTCCGTGCCGGCCGAGACCCTCGATGCCGGCGCCACCGTGCGCGCGTATAAGAGCCTGGCTCAGGTCGAGCGCGCCTTCCGTTCGTTGAAGACCGTCGACCTCGATATCCGCCCGGTCTTCCATTGGACCGCCCCGCGCGTCCGCGCCCACGTCTTCCTCTGCCTACTCGCCTATCACCTCGAATGGCACCTGCGTCAGGCCCTCGCCCCCATGCTGTTCGACGACCACGACCGCGCCGCCGCCGAGGCTGGACGCGCCTCAGCCGTGGCCAAGGCCCAGCCGTCGGCGGCCGCCAAGCGCAAGGCCGCGAGCAAGCTTACCGACGACGATATGCCCGTCCACAGCTTCCGATCGCTCCTCGCCGATCTCGCCACGCTCACCCGCAACACCGTCCGCTTCGGCCGCGACCACACCACCGAAATCCTCGCCACTCCGACGGAGATCCAACGCCGCGCCTTCGATCTGCTCGCTCTCGAGCCCGCACCGTAGTCAGCCCCCAACCAAACAACCGGGCAAATACAATCACTTGCGCGAAATCAGGGGCAAAGTTCCGTCTAGAGGAGCGCGGATGCAACGCGGTCCACGTGTCGAGCGGCGGCCTGACGCCCGCTCAGCAGATGCCCGTCGGGCCGAGCTATCAGGTGCCCCTTGCCCGCGCGGTCAAGGAAGCGACCAACCTGCCCGTCAGCGCCGTCGGCCGGATCACCGGATATGATC
>JBLNCI010000029.1:0-87516 GCA_050260515.1 Gemmatimonas sp. | reverse complement strand
GTGGGTTGGGTGTGGGTGATCGTCAGGCTTGAGGGATTCCCCTCACCCTTCCCTCTCCCCAGAGGGGAGAGGGTTTGGAAATCGATCTTCGTCGCGAACCGAAGTGAAGCTGACAAACCGGCGCGTCAGGACTCGTCCCTAGAACAGCGGGAACGGGACCTGCGTCGGGCCGTCGCCCTGGTGATAGCGCTTGGTCTCGGGGTCGTAGCGCCCCTGCTTGACCCGGCCGACCAGGCGTTCGCTGCGGACGATCACCGCCGCCGAGCGGGCCGGGCCGCCCTTCTCGGAATGGACCGCGTACGGCGGCACGAGATCGACCGTTCCGGGCGTGCCGTCGCGGATGCTCGCGAGACGCACGTCCGCGAATTCCGGATCGGATCCGTCGTCGAGGCGGTCGTAGCGTTCGAGCTTCTCGAGGCCGTCGAGGACCCCGTAGGCGGTCCACGCATGGGCGTGGTCGTGCACGCCGCCCTTGCGGCCGGCGGTGCGGACCACCGCGTTGACGACGAAGCCGAACTCCGGGTCCTGGTAGAGAACGAGATTCTTGTGCGGCTCGGTCGACGGCCAGCTCCGCGACGCCTGCTGCAGCGCCGGCTCGCGCACGAGCGCCTCGAGCAGCGCACGAGCGCGCACCATCCGGCTCTCGATGTCGGGCTCCTCGCTCCAGGCGCGGCGCAGCTCGAGGACGAACGTGCGGAACAGCGCGCCGGCCGCCGTTTCGATCGCGTCCATCGGGCTACTCCGCCGCCGGCGCGTTGTGCAGCCGCGCGGTGCGGTCGAGGTGGGCCAGAACCTCCGCGGCCGGCATCACGTCGGCGTACTTGTGGTGCAGGTCGAACAGCGACACCGCGTGCGAGATGCGCGAGCGGTCGAACACGCACTCCTCGACGACCGTGACGTGGAAGCCGCGCGAGTAGGCGTCGACCACCGAGGCGCGGACGCAGCCCGAGGTGCTGTCGCCGCAGACGATCAGGCTGCGCACGCGCATCTTCTGGAGGTGCGCCTCGAGCGGCGTGCCGTAGAACGCCGACGCGCGCTCCTTGTAGATGACGAGCTCGTCGGGACGCGGCGTGTAGGCCTGGAAGATGCGGTAGCCGTCGCCGGTCTCCTCGGCGCCGCGCACGCGGTTGGTGGCGGTGACGCGGTTCGACATGTTGCCGGTGGTGTAGATCACCGGGATGCGCGCCGTGCGCGCCGCCGCGAACAGCTTCTGGGTGACCGGGACGGCGTTGTGGGCGTTCACGCCGCACGCGCCGGGGTGCTTGCGGTTGGCCTCGGCGACCGGCACCGCGCCGCCGTAGAACACCTTCTCGTAGAGATCGATCGCCAGCAGCGCGGGCGCGTCGCCGACGTGCGGCGCGTGCTTGCGCTTGAAGAAGCTGTTGTAGATCTCGAGCTCGTCCTCGGGGATGACGCCGTCCCAGGGCATCGCGCGCGTGGTCATGGCCGCTGTCTCCTTGCAGGGGAGCCGCGCTCCCGGTCTGCGGCAATTGAAGCGCGCGGCTCGGTCCGAGTCAAAAGACCATGGCGGGCATGCGGGGCGCGGGCATGAAAAAGCCGCCCGGAGGCGGCTCCCGGCGGCTCGTTTCGGCCCGGCTCAGCGCACGTAGACGTGCACTTCGTTGGTCTGGGCGTCGGCGCTCGACGTGGCGGACAGGCTGATCCGGCTCGCCGGCAGCCCCATGCTGGTCAGCGACCGCAGCACGCCTTCGGCGTTGCGCCGCGCCTGGCTCGCGGCGGCGGCCTGACCCTCGCTGCGCGCCGGGGTGACGGCGACGAGATCGAACGCGGCGCCGGGCTCGCGCTCGAGCGCGCGGTTGACGACCGAGTTCAGCGTCGCCTGATAGTCGACGTTCGGGCGATCGAAGCGGATCACCACCAGCGGGCGACCGCGGGTCGCCGCGGTGGTGGTCGTCCGTCCGACCGGCCCGTTGGTCGCGCGGCTCGACAGCCCGGTGCCGACCATGTGACCGGTCTTCACCGCCTGCGCCAGCGTGTTGAGGTTGCGGCGCTCGTCGGAGACGTAGTTCGCCTGGCGGGTCACGTCCTGCGACACCTCGTTCTGGAGACGGTCGATCAGCGCCGTCGTGCGGTTGAGGTCGTCGCCGAGCGCGTTGAGCTGGCGGTGATCCTCGTCCACCGCGCCCGACAGCGTGTAGGTCGCCTGGATCGTCTCCTGGAGGTAGCCCGCCTGCGACGCCGACGCCGCGACGTTCGTGCTCAGCGAGTTGAGCCGGGTGAGCTGCGAGCTGATCTGGTCGAGGTCGGCCTGGGCCGAGTTGAACTGCTGCACCATCTGCGGGTTGCCCGGCGTGGTGCCCGCCTGGAGCTTGGCACTCATCGCGCCGACCGTGGTGTGGTAGCGCTGCGAGGACTGCAGGATCGCGTTGCGGATCGACTGCAGGTCGCCGTTCTCCTGGCGGATCGCCGTCTGCAACCGCGCGATGTCGTCGCGGATCTGTTGAACCTTGCGGCCGACCTCCGTGCCGGTCGGCGAGCCCGGGCTCACCGGCTGCGGCTGGAACGTGCCGGTGCCGAGCGAGGGGCCGTTTTGCGAGACGGTCGGCTGCGGATTGGATTCCGCCGCGGACGGCGGGATCGTCGTGGCCTGTCGGGCGGCGGGATCGCGCCCTTCGGTGGAGGGGAACAGGGTATCCGAGACTGCCGAACACCCGGCGAGGAGCGCTGCCACCCCCACCGCGGCGACAAGCTGGATCGAACGGGCCATGCGCTGCTGTTGCCTTCTTTTAATGGCGAAGGTGAAGAACGACCCCCAGATGGTCCCCGCCGCATCACCCCCACGGCAGGAAAGGCCAAAACATCGTTACGTTACCGGGATTTCGGCCGTGGGTCCAGTCCCAGCCCACTTTCTGTCACGGCGCGCGACAGCGCAGCGCTGCGTAGCGTTAGCGCGGCGTTAATGGCGCCTGCCGCGCGCCTCGGATAGGCGGGTTCGCGAAGGCCTCGACGGCGTCTGCGACGTCGTTCCGCGAGCCGTCCCGCGTGGTTGCAAAGCCGGGACGATTTGTTTAGGGTGCCGCCCCTCTTCCAAGTCCTTGCCGAGACGGCGTTTCCCGATCACGGGGTCCGCGCCACGGCACCGGATGCGCCCGTAGCTCAGCTGGATAGAGCATCAGACTACGAATCTGAGGGTCGGGAGTTCGAATCTCTCCGGGCGCGCCATTCTCCCCCTTGTCTCCATGCGGATGTCTCCATCCCGACTTCATGGTCGGCGATGCGTACGACCACGCCCCCGCGTGACCGGGCGCTAGTCCACGCCACGCAGCGGCGCTAGTACGCCGACGTCGCCGCGTAGAAGCGGGCGAGACCGTCGATCTCGGCGTCCGTCAGCTTCGCCGCAATCCCGCGCATGCGCCCGTAGATGTCGTTGCGGCGGTCGCCCGCCCGGAACGCCTGCAGTTGTGTCGTGAGGTAGGTCGCACTCTGGCGGGACAGCGTCGGGGTCTCGATCGGCCCGCCCGCATTGTTGCCATGGCATGCGTTGCAGGCAGGGATGCCGCGCGAAGGGTCGCCGCGCTCGACCAGCCGCTTCACGTCCTGCAGCGCCGACGGCACCGACGTCGGGTCGAGTGCGAGCGCCGTGCTCGAGGAGAAGTAGCCGGCGACGGTGACGATGTCCTCGTCGGCGAGCGCCTGGGCCATGCCCGTCATGATGTTGTGGACCCGGCTGCCGCTCTTGTAGTCGTGGAGCTGCTTGTAGATCGCCAGTGCCGACTGACCGGCGAGGTTGGGAAACTGCGGGCCCACCGCAACGCCGGTATCCCCATGGCAGGCGGCGCAACCCTGGGCGACAGCGGCCCCGGCGTTTCCGCGGCGGGCAAGCGTCCGTATCAGGTCGGCACTCCATGCCACCTGCGTGGTCGGCTGGGCTCTGGCTTCGCTTCGCGGCTGCGGCGTCGGCGGAGCGCCGGGCTGGATTCCGATGGCGCGGCATATCGCCGTGAACGGATCGATGCCGGCGCTGTATCCCTGGACGATGGGCAGCACGACGAATCCGAACACGACCGAAAAGCCGAGAACGGAGATGACGGCGATGCTGGCCCACAAGCGCCAGGACCGGTCGACGGCTTCAGGATCGGAGACCGCCATGATGCGTCACCTGCCGTCGACTCTGTGCCAGATCGCCTGAGGCGCGTCGATGAAGAAGAACTGCCCGATCGGATAGCCGTACGCGGCCACCATCAGGACGAGGACCAGCACGTTCCACACCGCGAATCCGTTCAGCGTCGACGGGACCCGGGTCGGCGGGTGCACGGCGGCGGCATAGAGCGGGGCGGCGGCGCGCTCGATGACGGCGGCCGCGCGATGGCCGTGGAACTGCGCCAGATTCCAGACGAAGAGGATCGCGCTGGCAAGGAGCACCAGGCCGCCGACCACGGAGACCACGACCCACGGCCCCCAACCGGCGATGACCGGATCGGCATAGTTGAACGTCGCCACGCGCCGCCATTGGCCCATCAAGCCGAGGTAGTGCCAGGGCAGGGTCATCACCATCATGCCGACGAACCACAGCCAGAGCTGGAGACGCTGTCGTGCAAGCGACGGAGCCGCGCGGCCGGTCAGCGACGGCCAGATCGTGTACGCGATGGCGAAATACATGATCACGGCGGTGCCGCCGAAGATCAGGTGGAAGTGTGCGGTGACCCACGACGTGTTGTGGATCATCGCGTTCATGCCGTAGCTCATGTTGATGATGCCGCCGAGCCCGCCGAACCCGAGCATGACGAAGGCGAGGCCGGTGGCCAGCACCATCGGCCGCTCCCACGGCAGCGCGCCGATCCAGCCCAGCAATCCCCGCCCGCCGCGCAGCCGGCCGGCGATCTCCATCGACGCGGCGATGGTGAACACCGTGAGCAGCGTCGGAACGGTGACCAGCGCCGTGAGACTGACCTGCAGGAACTTGAACGCATTCGACTGCTCGGGGTCCATCAGCAGGTGGTGGATGCCGACCGGCAGGCTGTAGATCAGGAACAGGATGAACGTGAGCCGCCCCATCGTGTCGCTGTAGAGGCGGCCGCCGGCGGCCTGCGGCGCCATCGTGTAGAAGGCGATGTAGGCCGGGATCAGCCAGAAGTAGACGATGGCGTGCAGCGTCCAGGAGAACAGCGTTCGGGACAGTCCGACGTCGACCGTGGGATTCCACCCGAAGGCAGCGGGCAGCACCTGGAACAGCAGCTCGGCAGCGACGCCGACGGTGGTCCACAGCCACATCACCGCGTTGGCGACTGTGGCGAACATCGGCAGCGGCACGGGTGCTCCGGGATTGGCGCGCTTCCACTGCGCCATCGCGAGGATCATCAACCCGCACCAGATCCACGAGCCGACCACGACCAGGATGATGCCGATGTAGTAGAACGCGCTGCCGGTGAGCGGCGGGTAGAACGTGTAGAGCACGGTGGCGCGGCCGGAGAGAACGGTGATCGCCGCCATCGCCGCGCCGACGACGCCGAGCCCGTAGCCGATCCAGGCCAGCGAGGGCGCGGGCAGCGGCCGATCCAGCGCGGTTTCGGCCACGTAGTAGCCGAACCCCATGATGAAGAAGGTCGGCAGGACGTAGGCCATCGTCGTGCCGTGCAGCGTCACCGAGCCGAAATACGATGCGGCGGTGAGGAACGGCGCGGGCAGCGGGCTGCGCGCCAGCATCTGCCATGCGCCGAGCGCGGCCGCGATGGCGAAGGCCCCGAGGCCGAACCAGAGGTGCGCGAGGGTCAGCGTCCTAGCGTGCCTCACAGGCAACCCTCCCGTCGGCGTCCGGTCGGAACTCGCTCTCCGGAACGACGCGGACCGTCGCGAACATCTCGCTGTGGCCGAGACCGCAGAACTCGTCGCACGGCATCAGCACGTTGCCGGGCTTCGTGAACACCGTCTGGACCTGGCTGACGTAGCCCGGGACGACCATCGTGTTCACGTTGGTGCCGGTGATGAGGATGCCGTGGATGACGTCGGGCGTCGCGAAGCGCAGAACCACCGGCCGGTTCGTCGGGACGACGAGGCATGGCGGCTGGAAGGTGAACTGGGTCGCGACGATGCGCGTCGTCACCTGCCCGTTGGCGGCAACCCGGGTTCCGAGATTGGTCTCCGTGAACTCGCCGGTGAGGTGCAGTGCGTTGGGGTCGATCTTCTCGAGATTGCTCGGCGGATTGATGTGATGGACCAGGCCCGCATAGATGACGGCGAGCATGATCACGCTCACCATGCCGACGGCGACCACGGCCCAGCGGATCTCGGTGCGGAGAATGCCCTCCTCGGTCGCCGGCATGATCAGCTCACCATGCCGCGCGGCAGGAAGACGAAGACGTAGACGATGAGCCACACGATCAGGAGAAGGGCGACCGTGAAGGCCGCCAGCGCGAGCGCCCCGCGCGGAACCTCGCGCATGACTTCCGCGAGTGTCTGTTGCTCTCGGTCGCTGGACGTCGCCATGCCCGCGTCTCCTCGGGGTAGCCCCCGTTCGGTGCTCCGGCCGCGCAGGCACGCCTCGCTCGGCTCAGCGCGATAACAACGCGGCATCGCGCGTCTCGGTTCCGCCGCCGCTCACATTGCGGACAGCAATTCGCCGAAAGAACGCCACCGGTGGGGAGCCCTTTGCGTCACGGAATCGCACGCGTGGTTTCAGCGGCGATTGCCTCATTCCGGTCCGCGTCATTTCGGTAGCGCGCGGCGGCACGGGCGCGGCGGGGACACCGCGCGTCCGTCGCCGTCGGCGCGTCAGCCGCGGATTCCCGCCACGTGCGCCGTGACGGCACCGGAGCGCGGCCGGTCGCGAACCCGTATTCGCCGCACGGCACGACCCTTGCGTCTTTTGCGTTGTGACAACGATGCCGGGCGTGGGCATCGCAGACCGAGGATCGATCCATGAAGCGGATGGTTGTCGCCCTCGTGCCCCTGATTGCCGCCGCTGGCGTGGCGTCCGCGGCGCCGCCGCCGGATTCCGACGGCTCGCTGCACGGATGGTACGAGGCCCTCAAGCAACCCGGCACGAACTCGCCGTGCTGCAGCATCTCCGATTGCCACGCCCTCGACGATGCCGACTGGCACGAGACGGACACCGGCTACGAGATCCGCATCCGCGGCTCGTGGGTCCGCGTGCCGCCCCAGCGGATCCTGTCGCACCATGAGAATCCGACGGGCCGCGCGGTCGCCTGCTTCAACGAAACGACCCGGATCATCTACTGCTTCGTGCGCAACCCCGAGACGTGATCCGGCGCTGACCGCGTGAGGGGCCGGCTACTTCGCGAAGAGCTGGGCGAGGTTCTCGAAGGCCTTCATCTCGATCGCGTTGCCGCTCGGGTCGCGGAAGAACATGGTGGCCTGCTCGCCGGGCTGACCCTCGAACCGCACGTACGGCTCGATCACGAACTCGACGGCCGCCGCCGTCAGGCGGTCGGCGAGGGCGCGCCAGTCCTTCATCTCGAGCACGATGCCGAAATGCGGCACCGGGACGTGGTGGCCGTCGACCGCGTTGCCGGCGACGTCCGGCGCCTCGCGGCCCGGCACGAGGTGGGCGACGATCTGGTGGCCGAAGAAGTCGAAGTCGATCCACTGGTCCGAGCTGCGCCCCTCGGGGCATCCCATCGTGCCGCCCCAGAACGCGCGCGCGCTTTCGAGGTCGTGGACGGGAAAGGCGAGATGGAACGGGCGCAGCGCCACGGGTGTTGTCCTTTCAGGTGTCGGGTCAGGTATCGGGACTGACGACGCGCCGCACCGGCCACCGATGCCGGACGCAGGCGGCGCGGGGAAGTCCGGCGCCAAATCTATCGCATACGGTCTATCACACATGCGGGGGATGACACCGTCGGCCGAACCTCCGCCACGGGCTCGGGGGCGGGTGCCGCGGACGGTCATCTATGATGCGAGAACCGTGCCGCACGCACGCGCTCGCATCCGCCTGTGCAAAAGTGTCCCAACTGTCCCAGGTGTCCCAAATGCCCGCTGTGGGACAGTGGGACACTCGGGGGTTTTTGGCTGAAACCCGCGGCAATTGCTGTCCCACACCGGCGCGGCGCCGCGCGGGCCGTGGGACAGCGCCGCGGCGCGATGGACGCGCAGTTGAGGCGTGGAACCGCCGCGCCCTTTTGCTAATCTCCCGCCCCGGTCGGTTATCCAATCACACTGAGCACAGAGGGCGTCCGCCTCGGGCGCGATCGCACATGGCGCGAGTCGAGATCGAAGGCCTCAAGGTCGAAAAGGTGTTGGCGGACTTCATCGCCAACGAGGCGCTTCCGGGAACGGGAGTGTCGGCTGGCGATTTCTGGCGCGGGTTCGCCGCCATCGTCCGCGACCTCGCGCCGAAGAACCGCGCGCTCCTGAAGAAGCGCGACGAGCTGCAGGCGAAGATCGACGCGTGGCACCGCGACCGCAAGGGCAAGCCCCATGACGCTGCGGCCTACAAGTCGTTCCTGACCGAGATCGGCTACCTGCTGCCGCCGCCGGTCGCGAAGGCGGTGGCGACCGCCAACGTCGACGACGAGATCGCGCGCATCGCCGGTCCGCAGCTCGTCGTGCCGCTGTCGAACGCGCGCTATTCGCTCAATGCGGCGAACGCGCGCTGGGGCTCGCTGTACGACGCGCTCTACGGCACCGACGTCATCCCCGAGGACGGCGGCGCGACCCGCGGATCCGGCTACAACCCGGCGCGCGGGGCGCGCGTCATCGCCAAGGCGCGCGAGATCCTCGACCAGGCGGCGCCGCTCGCGAAGGGCTCCCACGCCGATGCGACCGGCTACGCGATCGACAACGGTGCGCTCGTCGTCACGCTCAAGGACGGATCGAAGACGAGCCTGCGCGATCACATCCAGTTCGTCGGCTACCGCGGCGCGGCCTCGGCGCCGTCGGCGGTCCTGCTGATGCGCCACGGGCTCCACATCGAGATCGCGATCGACCGCGGCCATCCGATCGGCAAGACCGACGCGGCGGGCATCGCCGACATCGTGCTCGAATCGGCGCTCACGACGATCATGGACATGGAGGATTCGGTCGCCGTCGTCGACGCCGACGACCTCGCCCAGATCTACCGGAACTGGCTCGGCCTGATGAAGGGCACACTGACGGCGAGCTTCGACAAGGGCGGCCGGACGATGGACCGCAAGCTCAACCCTGACCGCGTCTACACCAAGGCGGCGGGACCGGGTGCGCCGGGCGCAGGCGAGCTCCGGCTCCACGGCCGCAGCCTGATGCTGAACCGCAACGTCGGACTCCACATCATGACCGATGCGGTGCTCGACCCCACGGGCGCCGAGATTCCGCAGAACATGCTCGATGCGATGGTCAGCGTCGCGATCGCCATCCACGACATCAAGGGCAACGCGCGCGAAATCCGCAACACCCGCGTCGGCTCCGTCTACATCGTGCGCCCGAAGATGCACGGGCCCGAGGAGGTGGCGTTCGCCGACGAGCTGTTCGGCCGCGTCGAGGAGGCGCTCGGGCTCGGGCGCTACACGGCGAAGATCGGCATCATGGACGAGGAGCGGCGCACGACGATCAACCTCGCCGCCTGCATCCACGCCGCGACCAATCGCGTGATCTTCGTCAACACCGGCTTCCTCGACAGGACCGGCGACGAGATCCACACCTCGATGGAAGCGGGGCCGATGGTCCGCAAGAACGACATGAAGTCGACGGCGTGGATCAAGGCCTACGAGGACAACAACGTCGACGTCGCGCTCGCCAACGGCCTGCGCGGCAAGGCGCAGATCGGCAAGGGCATGTGGGCGATGCCGGACAAGATGGCCGACATGCTGGCGCAGAAGATCGGCCACCCGATGGCGGGCGCCAACACCGCCTGGGTGCCGTCGCCGACAGCGGCGACGCTGCACGCGCTGCATTACCATCAGGTCGACGTGCGCAAGCGCCAGGAGGAGATCGAGAAGCGCCCGCCCGCGAAGCTCGACGACATCCTGACGCTGCCGATCTCGCAGTCGAACTTCGCGCCCGATGCGGTGCAGCAGGAGCTCGACAACAACGCCCAGGGCATCCTCGGCTACGTCGTGCGCTGGGTCGACCAGGGCGTCGGCTGCTCGAAGGTGCCCGACATCCACGACGTCGGCCTGATGGAGGACCGCGCGACGCTGCGCATCTCCAGCCAGCACATCGCCAACTGGCTGCGCCACGGCATCTGCACCGAGGCGCAGGTGATGGAGACGATGAAGCGCATGGCCAAGGTCGTCGACCGCCAGAACGCCGGCGATCCCAACTACCGGCCGATGGCGCCGTCGTACGACGGCATCGCCTTCAAGGCGGCGTGCGATCTGGTGTTCAAGGGCCGCGAGCAGCCCAACGGCTACACCGAGTTCATCCTCCACGACCGCCGCCGCGCGGTGAAGGCGGGACGCTAGCGCGCTCCGTTCGACTGCCGGTTGTTGAGCCGTTTCGGCTTCGGCCCGCCGGTCGCCCAGTCGAGCAGCTCGACCGTGTGCACGACCGGGATCGCAGTCGCGCCGGCGATCTGGACCTCGCAGCCGACGTTGCCGGTCGCGATGATGTCGGGCCTGACGGCCTCGAGATTCGCGACCTTGCGGTCGCGGAGATCGGCGGCGAGCCCCGGCTGCAGGATGTTGTAGCTGCCGGCCGAGCCGCAGCAGAGATGCTCCTCGGCCACCGGCACGACATCGAATCCGGCCGCGGCGAGCAGCGCCTTGGGTTGCGCGACGATGCGCTGGCCGTGCTGCATCGAGCAGGGATTCTGATAGGCGACGCGATGACCGGGAGCGACGACGGCCTTGAGGCCGAGTTCCGTCATCAGCTCCGAGACGTCGCGGGCGAGCGCCGAGACGCGCGCCGCCTTGTCGGCGTAGGAAGAATCCTCGCGTAGCAGGAAACCGTAGTCCTTCACCATCGTGCCGCAGCCCGAGGTATTGACGACGATCGCGTCGAGCCCGCTCGCGTCGGCGACGCGGGTCCAGGCGTCGACGTTGGCGCGGACGCGGTCGGCCGCGTCGCGGCCGAGGTGATGCTCGAGCGCGCCGCAGCAGCCCATGCCCTCGGCGATCACCACCTCGCAGCCGTGCCGCGTGAGCAGACGGACCGTCGCCTCGTTGATCTCCGGCGCGATGACCGACTGGACGCAGCCGGTGAGCAGCGCCACGCGTTTGCGCCGCGTGCCCTCGGCGGCGAACACGCGCGGCCGCTGCGCGTCCCACGCGGGCATCGGCAGCGTCGCCGGCGCGAGCGCCGCCATCTTGCCGAGGCGGCCCGGCAGGACGCCCGCGAGCGAGCGCAGCGGCTGCGCCGCCCGCAGCAGCGCGCGGAGGACGGCGGGACGCGGCATCACGTGGGCGATCAGGCCGCGTAGCAGCCGGTCGGCCAAAGGGCGGCGATAGGTCTGCTCGATCCGCCGCCGCCCATGGTCGACGAGATGCATGTAGTTCACGCCCGACGGGCACGTCGTCATGCACGACAGGCACGAGAGGCAGCGGTCGATGTGCGTCACGACCTCGTCCGTCGGCGGCGCACCCGTCTCCAGCATCTGCTTGAGGAGGTAGATCCGGCCGCGCGGGCTGTCGAGCTCGTCGCCCAGCAGCACGTAGGTGGGGCAGGTCGCGGTGCAGAAGCCGCAATGGACGCACGCCCGCAGGATCCGCTCGGACTCGCGGACGTCGGGATCGGCCAGTTGCGCCGGGGAGAAATGCGTTTCCATGGAGCTACACGTCGGCATACATGCGGCCGCGGTTGAGCACCGCGGCCGGATCGAAGCTCTCCTTGACGCGCCGCGTCAGCGCGGCGAGCGGCGGGGTCAGCGGCTCGAATACGGCGACGGCGGCACGCACGGACTCAGGCGCGCGGATCAGGGTCGCGTGGCCGCCGGTGCCGGCGACGGCGCTCCGGATCGCGCTGGCCGACGCGTCGCCGCCCTCCGGCACGGACATCCAGATCAGCCCGCCGCCCCAGTCGTAGAACACGCTCGCGTCGCACGCCGCGCGCACGGTGCTGCCGACGGCGGGCCCGGAGGCGGGCGGCACCGAGACGCGCCACACCGCGCGGCCGTCGGTGGGAAGGAGCGAGCCGACGTCGGCGATCTCGCGCCACAGCCGCTCGGACTCCGTGCCGTCGATCATCTCGACCGCCCCGAGCGATGCCACCATCGAGCGCAGGGCGTCGCCGCGGAACGTCACCGATGCGCCCGGGCCCTCAATGCGCAGCACGGTGAGCGCCCGGCCGGCCGCCGCCACCGTCGTGACGGCCGAGCGCGCCGCGGCCTCGGCCGGGAGATGCGCGGCCGCCGAGACCTCGTGGGCCGAGTTAAGTCCGTCGGCGAGCGCGGCGACGGCGCGGGCGTCGTCGAGACCAGCGATCAGCAGCGTCCGCTGCTCCTCGGGCCGGGGCACGACCTTGACCGTCACCTCGGCCAGCGCCGCGAGCGTCCCGTAAGAGCCCGCCATCAGCTTGCTGACGTCGTACCCCGTGACGTTTTTCACCACCTTGCCGCCGGCCTTGAAGATCTCGCCGTGGCCGCTGACCCCGGAAAATCCGAGGAAGTGATCGCGTGCCGCGCCGATCTTGATCCGCCGCGGCCCGGCGAGGTTGCAGGCGAGCGTGCCGCCGAGCGTCGGCGTGGCCGAGTCCGCGCCGAGCAGGCGCCGCCAGTCCGGCGGCTCGAACGCCAGCATCTGGCTGTGGTCGGCGAGCAGGCTCTCGATGTCCGCGAGCCGCGTTCCCGCCATCGCGGTCAGCACCAGCTCCGCGGGCTCGTAGCTGATCACGCCCGAAAGGCGATCGAGCGACAGCGTGCCATCGGCACGGACCGGCCGGCCCAGCGCGCGCTTGCTGCCGCCGCCGCGGACCTCGATCGCGCGCCCGGACGCGGCCGCGTCGGCGACGGCATCGCGCAATTCGTCGAGGGTGGCCGGGCGCAGCGCCTCCATGGCTCAGAACCTCGGCAGTTCGGGGTGCGGGACCTGGCCCGCGTGCACGTGCATGCGGCCGAGCTCGGCGCACCGGTGCAGCGTCGGAAACACCTTGCCGGGATTGAGCAGCCCGTCGGGATCGAAGGCGCACTTGAGGCGCTGCTGCTGGTTGAGGTCGACCTCGGTGAACATCGCCCCCATGAGATCGCGCTTTTCGACGCCGACGCCGTGCTCGCCGGTGAGCACGCCGCCGACTTCGACGCAGGCGCGCAGGATGTCGGCGCCGAACGCCTCGGTGCGCTCGAGCTCCCCCGGCTTGTTGGCATCGTAAAGGATGAGCGGATGCAGGTTGCCATCGCCGGCGTGGAACACATTGGCGACGCGGAGCCCGTAGTGCTCCGACATCGTCCGCATCCGCGCGAGAATCTGGGGCAGCGCCTTGCGCGGGATCGTGCCGTCCATGCAGTAGTAGTCGGGCGAGATGCGCCCCACCGCGGGAAACGCCGCCTTGCGCCCGGCCCAGAAGGCGAGACGCTCGTTCTCGGTCCGGCTGGTGCGGCTCGAGGTCGCGCCGTTGGACGCCGCGATTTTTTCCACGCGGGCGATCAGATCGTCGACCTCGGGCGCACAGCCGTCGAGTTCGACGATCAGCAGCGCCTCGACGTCGAGCGGATACCCGACCTTGACGAAGTCCTCGGCCGCCTTGATCGCCGGCCGGTCCATCATCTCCATGCCGCCCGGAATGATGCCGGCGGCGATGATGTCGGCGACGCACTGGCCGGCGGCCTCGGCCGTCGGGAAGCCGATCAGCAGGGCGCGCGCGGTCGGCGGCTTCGGCAGGATGCGGACCGTCACCTCGGTGACGACCCCGAGCAGGCCCTCGGAGCCGGTCATCACGCCGAGGAGGTCGTAGCCCGCCGCGTCGAGATGCTTGCCGCCGAGCCGGACGATGTCGCCGTCGATCGTCACCATTTCGACGCCGAGGATGTTGTTGGTGGTGAGGCCGTACTTGAGGCAGTGCACGCCGCCCGAGTTCTCGGCGACGTTGCCACCGATCGTGCAGGCGATCTGGCTCGACGGATCCGGCGCGTAATAGAAGCCGAGGTGACGGACGGCATCGGAGATGCCGAGATTGGTAACGCCCGGCTGGGCGACCACGCAGCGGTTCGGAACGTCGATGTCGAGGATGCGGTTGAAGCGGGCGAGGCCCAGTAGCACGCCGTCGGCGAGCGGAAGCGCTCCGCCCGACAGCGACGTGCCGGCGCCGCGCGGCACCACCTTGATCCTTTCGTCGCGGCAGAAGCGCAGCACCTTGGCCACCTGCTCGGTGGTCGAGGGCAGGACCACGACCATGGGCAACTGGCGATAGGCGCTGAGGCCGTCGCACTCGAACGCGCGGCGCTCGTCGGCGCTGTCGATGATGCGCTCGCCGGGCAGGAGGCGGCGAAGGGCAGCGACGATCTCGGCCCGCCGCGCCAGCACGGCGTCATCCGGTTGCGGCATTGCGATCATGGCTCGCCTCCCTTTGCGGCCGATCGGCCCTCACGCGCAATCGGACCATGAGCTGACACCGGGCGCCAGTGTCATGGCGTCAGTCCCGGAAATACTTGTAAGTGCCATCCTTGATGCTTTTGGACCACGCGACCCAGTACGCGCCGGGATCGCGGGCATAGTCCCGGTTGTAGTCGCCCGGCACGTTGATGCCGGGAAGCGGCGGGACGTAGTCCTGCTTGAGCACCTCGTCGGGATTGCCATAGCGGCTGGCGAGCGCCCGCACCTGCGGGTCGTCGAGTGCCGCGAGCCTGCCGTGCTCAATCAGCGTCAGCCACTGGTCCAGCTCGCGCACCCGCACCTGGTACGTCACCATCAGCGTGTGGTTGTGGCAGCAGTGCTCGAGCGGCACGTTGTTCTGCTCGCCGAACGCCTTGCGCAGCGGCGTCACCTCGCCGATGTCCTCGGGACCGTGCTGGCTTTCGGTGCCGAACGACCAATGGATGACGCCGCCGACGTTGCGCTCGGACGAGTTGCGGCCCTCGAGCAGTTCGTCGGGATGCTTGAAGTATTTTGGATTCGTCGCCGTCCCGGCCTCGTACAGCCACCAGTAACCAGGCTTCTGGTACAGCGGCCATGTCAGCGTCTGCATGCCGGGATAGTTGAGGGCGAGTCGCATGAACTCGCCATAGAGGCCGCCGCCGCGGACCTCCTTGATCTTGCCGCCGGCGAGCTCGATCTCCATCCGCGGATGTGTCGAGAGGTGGTTGTTGGTGCTGGCGATGATGCCGCGCGCCTCGACCTGCACCGGCGGCAGATACTCGCTCTCGAACCCCGGGTAGTTCACCAGCGAGTAGGGCCAGCGCCCCGAGGACTGGTTCGGGTACATGTAGAGGTGCCCCTGCTGGTACACGCCCTTGGCCCATTGGCCGGACACCGTCGGCGCGATGTCTGCCGCGATGACGAGCCCCTCGGGATCGCTCGCCTCGAGGCGGTCGACATAGCCGAGCGATTCGATGGTCTTCGTCTCGATCAGCCGCCATACGTCCGACGGGAAGTCGGGCACATGGCTCATCAGGTCGAAGTGGCTGTTGTACGTGTAGTTGCCGACGAATTTCCGGCTGTGCTGATTGAGCAGCGTGCGCGTCCGCGTGCGCCCGCCGGTGCGCCAGAAAACCTTATCGATGTCGGGATGCTCGTCGAGGTATTTGACCAGCCCGGCGCGGACCATGCCGTTGTACTTACGCGCGAGGTCGGCCTGTCCTTGGTTCGCATACTTTATGTCGGGGAACATGGCCTTCGACAGGTCGGGATCCTTGTCCCTGAGCCAAGCCTTGGTCTTGTCGGCGTCGGGTAGGGAGCGGAAGAACCATTCCGCCGGCTCCTGCTGGCCGTCGCTCGCGGTGAACACCTGCTTTGCCTTCATGAATGCGGCGACATCGTCTTTCGCGACGCCCGCAGCCTCGTTCTCATAGAGGATCGTGACGGTGACGCCGCGCTCCTTGAACGCGCGTGCGATCGCCTCCTGGACGAACGTGTTGGCGTCGTAGGGAACGACGATGAGCACCTTCTCGCCGCGTTTTACGAGGCCGATCGGTGAGCGGCCGCTGGTCTGCGCGACAGCGGCACGCGCGCCGGGCATCATGTCGTCGATGGAATTCGGTGCCTTGAGCGAGGCCGGAAAGCGCGGCGCCGGGTACGGCTTCGAGGGGCCCGGTCCGATCAGTCCGAACTCCCTGCGCCGGTCATTGATCTTGTCAGGCGACCACGGCGCGTAAATGTGCGGGCGGTCGACCGCTGGTGCCGATGCGGCGGGCTGCGCCGATGTCGGATTGCTCGCAATACAGACCGCGAGCGCACCGGCCGCGAGAACGCGATACGGGCATACGTGGGAATGAAGCTTCATCACAGCCTCCCATTTGCACAGGTACGGGCGCTCTTCAGCGCGATTGATGCACGCTAGGTCACGAATACGCCGTCGCGCATGCGGTACACGGTCGGGAACGCCTCGACGACCTTGGGATCGTGGCAGGCGACGATCACCGTCTTGCCCTGCTTGGTGGACAGCGACACCAGCAGCTCGGTGACGATCTCGACGTTGGCGGTATCGAGGTTGCCGGTCGGCTCGTCGGCGAGGATCAGCGGCGGATCGTTGACGAGCGCGAGGCAGATGGCGATGCGCTGCTGCTCGCCGCCCGACAGCTCCTCCGGCCGCTTGTGGCCCTTTTCCTTGAGCCCGACCGTGGTCAGGAGCGCATCGGCGCGGTCGCGCCGCTCGGCCGCGGGCACGTCGGCCAGCACCATCGGCAGCTCGAGATTCTCGCGCGCCGACAGGGTCGGGATCAGATTGAAGAACTGGAAGACGAAGCCGACGCGGCGCAGGCGATAGTCCTCGAGCGCTCGCTCCGACATCGCGGTCACGTCGCTGTCGTGGACGAGAATGCGGCCCGAGGTCGCCTTGTCCATCCCGCCGAGGAGGTTGAGGAGCGTCGTCTTGCCGCATCCGCTCGGCCCCATGATGGCGATCGCCGAGCCCGCCGGCACCGTCCACGAGACGTCGCGCAGCGCCGCCACCGGACCGGCCGCGGTCGTATAGCTCTTCCCGAGTCCTTCGACGCGGATTGCGGCGGATGCGAGCGTGTCGGGTTTGTTCATGATCAGCTTTCCAGGAGGCCTTCGCGGGCGGAGCGGCGGAACATCCAGCGACTGAAGCCGTAGGCGATCGCCAGCAGCACGGCGATCAGCAGCAGCGCGACCTCGACGGTCTGCCACGAAACGGCGAGGCGCGACGGCAGGAGGTTCAGGACCGTGAGGATCTGGCGCAGCTCCCAGACCAGCCGGGTGATGCCGAAGCCGACGACCAGAGCGACGGCGGCGCCGAGCACGAGCCCCACCAGCGACGGCGCGAACAGCCCGGGGGCGGAGAACGCCAGCAGGCCGCGCGGACCGCAGCCGCGGATGCGCAGGAGCGCGAGGACGCGCCGATCCTCGGCGTGGTTCGACAGCGCCACGGCGACGATGCCGATGATCGACAGCAGCAGCCCGCCGATCAGGTAGATCTCGAAATTCTGCCGCGCGAGGTAGATGTACATATCGCTGCCGAGCCGCGCGGTCTCGTCATTTACGTCGCGGATCTCGATGGGAGCAACGGGCAATGCCGTCCGGACGATTTCGCGCAACGCCGACGGCGAGACGCCGGGGCGCGGCCGCACGACCGCCACCACCCGCGGCAGCAGGACGTCGAGACTGTTGAACCAGGGATTGTCGCTCGCGCCGACGAGGTACGCGTTGAAGCCGAACAGATGGTTGAGGTAGTCGACCCGTGCGGCGACGAAGCTCTGGCGGTCGTTGACGGTCTTGAGCGGCATGCCCGGCAGGTAGTGCAGCACGCCGCCGACGGTCGCCGTCTGCATCGTCTTGTCGAGGTTGCGGCCCACCGGCATCCGCATGCCGGGGTCGCGCCGGTAGAACTCGTGCACCGGTCGCGATACCAGCACCTGGTTGTCGTCGGTGCTGCGGATGACGTCCGTGAACGGCGCCGAGGCGCCGAGCGACGGCTCGCGCGGGACGGTCGCGAGATAGCGCTCGGGCGAATCGACGAAGTACACCGGCACGCCGCTGAAGCCGTAGCCCGGCATGAACAGGCCGTCGGCGAGTCCTTCGACGAGGAACTCGACGCCCTCGACCTCGGGGCGGGCGCGCAAGGGAGCGAGCGCCTGGCCGACGGCGTCGCGCAGCGCGGCGTAGCGCTCGCGGAAGCCGCCCTCGATCAGCCGCAGCCCGGGAACGAGCGTCGGCGCATCGAGCGAGAACTGCACGGCCCCGCCGAGCTGGGTTTCGGCCGCGCGCTCGATCTTGTCGTCGAACACCGCGGTCATCACGCCGGGATAGAGGCTGACGCTCGCCATCATCGCGACGATCAGCAGGAACGCGGCGAGGCGGTGGTGGCGCATGGCGAGGTGCCGGAGGGTGAATGGCGCGAGCCGCCCGCTGAGCGCGAACACGACCGGCGCAAGCGCCAGCGACATCCAGCGCGCCCGGGAGGCGAGCAGGGTGCCGGCGCCGTAGACGAACAGCGGGAAGCTCACGAAGTCGAGCGCGCGGTCGAGCGCCTGGGCCCACGGCGCGTCGATCATCCTGAGCGCCGACGAGCCGGTGATCCAGCCCGCGATCTTGAGCGCGCCGACGACGAGCGCCAGCGCCTGCGCAAGGCCGAAGCGGATACGGCCGAAGCCCGCCTCCGAAGCCGTGGCGCGACCGGAGGCCTCGAGCGGCGAGATGGTTGCGGCGTGATTGACGAAGCGGAGGCTGACGAGCAGCGCCATCGCCACGCCGACGACGAGGAAGATCGCCAGGTATAGCGGCTTCTGCACCCCGAGCAGCTCGGACCACGGCAGCGGTCCCGCGCGATAGCCGAACGCCGGCAGCACGGTTCCGACCACCGCTCCGGCGCCGCCGCCGACAATGCCGGCGGTCGCGATGACGAGGAGCAGCACGCGGCGGATCGCCGCCGCCGGGGTGCCGCGCAGCCGCAGCAGCCCGAGCTTGCGGCGCTCGTTGAGCAGCAGCAGGTTCGACAGGCTCGCCATCAGGATCCACGCCATCCACAGGAGCGGCAGTGCGACGAGCAGCCCGATGAGGTCGATCTGGCGAGCGATTCCGGCCATCCGCGACAGCAGCACCGCCGAGGTGTTGTCGACGGCGGCGCTGTAGCTCTTGGCCCGCACGGCCGCGCGCATCGTCGTGCTGATCGTCTCGAGGCGGGCGAGCGATCCCGCGACGTCCCAGCCGGTGATCAGCCTCGCGCGGTCGAGGGCCGCGAGGTGGATGATCTCCGGGAAGTAGTCGCCGGTGTTGGCATGCGCGTCGGGGCCGTCATCGTGGGCAACGATGCCGCGCGACAGCGAGTCGAACGTCGTCAGAAGGCTTGGCCGGTTCGGCACGACGAGAATGGCGCCGAGCTCCGGAACCAGCGTCGGCGAGCTCGTCTTGTCGAGGAACCAGCGGTTGAGTTCGTTGCTGTCGATGCGCACCGTGCGCTCGAGCGGGACCTCGAACACCGGGACCCTGTGGAGGTGCGGGCGATCCTGCGATCCATCGTGGCTGTGGGCGCTCGCGACCTCGCCCTCCGGCGTGAGGTCGGCGCGGACACCGAACCGGGTGCGATTCTGGAGATGAAGGTACGCGTCGCCCATCTGCGCCCGCGAGCCGACCAGGACGAGGATTGCCCCATCGCCCTGCGGCCGGATGTCGGGCGGCAGCAGGTTGCGATCCGACGCCGAGAGCATCGACAGCCACGGCGTGCGAAACGGCTGACCGTCGACTTCCGGCGACACGCCTTCCGGCACCGCGGTGCGCAGGAAGTGGATGTCCTCGACCCGCGTCACGCCATCGGCCTTCGCGATGGTGTCGCGGACCTCAGCCGCCACCGGCACTTCCGCCGTCTGATAAACCGACACGTCCCACGGCACCCGCTCGATCTGGTCGGCGACGTAGCGCTCGAGCGCGCGATGCGAGGTGAGGTTCACCGCCGCGAGCAGCGCCACGACCAGGAACGACACGGCGGCGAACGCGGCGAACGGCCGCCGGCCGACGACGCGGACGAGCAATGAATCGGTCGATGGAGACGGCAAGCTGACCCCCCGATCCCATGCGCCGTGTCCGTTCGCCGGACAGCTATTCTGGGCGCGACATGGGTCGGCCGATTATCGACGGGCCGGGGCGATCCGTCAAAACAGGGAAGGAGCGGCGGGTCGACGCGGGCCCGAAAAAACCGCGGCCCGAGGGATACCCTCGGGCCGCGGCAACCTGAGCCTCGGATCGCGACCTAGATCATCGCGATGCCGGGGAAGAACAGGTAGCAGGCGATGCTGATGGCGACGAGGTACAGCAGCAACGCGATGGTCCAGCCGAAGTTGTGGCGGATCACCGCGCCCTCGTTGCGCACGAACTTGGTGGTGGAGACGCCCACGCTCGCGGTCTGCGGCGCGATCGGCTTGCCGATCTCGGCGCCCACCGAGTTCATGGTCGGCAGCAGCAGCGGCGGGAAGCCGAGGATCTGTCCGACCAGCGCCTGGAACTTGCCGAACATGGCGTTGGTCGAGGTGTTGCTCCCCGACAGCGCCACGCCGATGAAGCCCAGGATCGGCGCCACCACGATGAACACCACGCCGAGCTTGGAGAACGCGCTCGCGAGCGACGCCGCCATGCCGGAGTAGTTGTAGACGTAGGCGAGTCCGAAGATGAACACGCCGACGAGGCACGCGCCCCACATCTGCGTCCAGGTGCGGCGGAAGATCTCGCCGAGCTGCTGTCCGTTCACCCGGAGCAGCACCGCGACGACGATCCACGACGCGAGGATCGCCGAGCCGCCGACGAACGGCTTGAAGTCGAACGCCGCCGAGATCGTCGCCCCTTGGGTGATCGACGACGCCGCGCCCACCGCCCAGTGCAGCCAGACGATGCCGGGGAGCTTCGACCACGGGCCGGTCCAGGCGACGACGACCGCGACGAGGACGGCGATCGGCATCCACGCCTGGAGGATGTCCTTGCCGCTCATGCCGTGGTGCTCCGCCTGGACCTGCGCGCCGGGAACCGGACGGCCGCCGTAGGCGAGCACCTCGGCCGGACGCCAGAACTTGAGCAGGATCAGCAGGCAGACGAAGCAGGTGATCGCGCCGGCGACGTCGGGGAGATACGGCCCGAGATACGTGCCGACCGGAAGCTGTCCGGCGATGTAGCCGAGGCTTCCGACGACGGCGAGCGGCCACGCCGACCACATGCCCTTTTTGCCGGCGACGAGGTAGAGCAGGATCCACGGCGGCAGGATCGCGAGGATCGCGACGATCTTGCTGACCGAGGCCGACAGCGCGAGCAGCGGATATCCGGTCACCGCGGCAAGCGCGATGATCGGCGCGCCGAGCGCTCCGTAGGACACCGGCGCGTTGTTGGCGATCGCGGCGACGCGGATCGCGTCGAGGTCGGGGATGCCGATCGCGATCAGGATGGGCGCGACGAACGCCCAGGGATAGCCGAAGCCGACGAGGCCTTCGAGCAGCGCGCCGAACGCCCAGGCGAAGAGGATCGTCTGCACGCGGACGTCCTGGGTGCCCTGGGAGATCAGCCACGACCGCAGCTTCTCGAACGTGCCGGTGACCACGAGCGTGTTGAACAGCGTCACGCCCCAGAAGGTGATCCAGTCGACGTTCCAGATGCCGGTGAGCGATCCGTAGGTGTAGGCGAGAAGGCCGTCGTTGACCGGCATCTTCCACACCCACAGCGCGAGGACGACGGTGATGATCGAGCCGATCAGCGTCGCCAGCCACGCCGTCATGCGCATCACCGCGAGCATGAACAGGAGAGCCGCGACGGGGATCAGCGCGACGAGCCACGTGACGAACAGATTCCCGGTGGGATCGAGGATTTGCGTGAACATATAGTCCCCCAGTTGCGCCCGCGGCGTTGCCTCGCCGTCGGACTGGTTGCCTTGCCTGTTGCCTTCCCGAGGCCCGTTGCTCCGGACTCTTCGAGTGTTGTCGCGCTTCGGTTTTAGCACACTCCGCAAGTGCTCGCGCCGGGCAAAAGCGTAAATATTGACCGGTACTTGGCGGCTCCCCCGAAACTCGCCACGATATCTTGGCGACGGTAAGAGTCCCACCCGCGTTGCGCAATACGGCCGCCGCGGTCCACGCCGGGACGACCCGCAACCTTGTTGCGCAAACAAGGCGGGAACGGAGCCGGCGGGCCGCGCGGGGCGTCGCGACGCCGTCAGATCATCGGCAGCTCACGCTCGGCGCCGACCGGAAACGCCTCGTCGATGCGCGCGATTTCGGCGTCGCTGAGCCTGAGGGCGCCGGCGGCGGCGTTGTCCTCGGCGTGTGTCGCGGACGCCGCCTTCGGGATCGCGAACACCGCGGGGCGGCGGACCAGAAAGGCGAGGGCGACCTGACGAGGGGTCGCGCCGTGTGCCCCGGCAATGTCGGCCAGCACCTTGCCGCCGGCGCTGCGGGGCGAGGGGAACCGGCCGCTCCCGAAGGGGCTGTAGGCCACCACCGCGACCCCATGCCGCTCGCACCACGGCACGACCGTGTGCTCGATCGCGCGCTCCTCGAGGTGGTACAGGACCTGATTGCAGGCGATGCCGCGCTCACCGACCAGCCGCAGGGCTTCATCGAGATCGGCCACGTCGAAGTTGCTGATGCCCCACGACAGGATCTTTCCGTCGCGGACGAGCTCGCCGAAGGCGGCGAACGTCTCGTCGAGCGGCGTGCCGCCGCGCCAGTGCAGCAGATAACAGTCGAGGCGGTCCGTGCGCAGGCGCTTCAGCGATGCCTCGCATGCGGCCACGGTGCCGCGACGCGACGCATTGTTCGGCAGCACCTTCGAGACGAGAAACACCTCGTCGCGGCGGCCGGCGATGGCCTCGGCGACGATCTCCTCGGCCTCGCCGGACCCATACATCTCCGCGGTGTCGATGTGCGTCATGCCGAGGTCGAGGCCGCGGCGCAACGCCGCGACGGCGTCGGCGCGCCGGGCGCTCTCCATCATCCATGTTCCCTGGCCGATCACCGGCACCTGCCGCCGTGTCGGCCCGAATGGCCGCCGCTCCATAGCGCCCCCGCTGGCTATCCGAGCGTGGCGGTGGCCGCGCCGCCGCGCAAGCGGCTATTGGTGGACCTCAGCCACCGACCGGGGACGGCAGCATGAGGGGCTCGCGCAGCCGCACGACCTGGCGGACGTCATCGCGATCGATGATCTCGACGTTCTGGAGGCCTTCGGGGCCGACGTCGATGAGGATCTGCTGCGGCTTGGCGATCATGTGGTCGACGCCTTCGAGCGCGATCTCCACGAGATCATCCTTCGGGTCGTAAGTGATGCCGAGCAGCGGCAGCCACTTCGCGGCCACCTGGCTGCCGATCGCGAGCGATTCCACGTGAATGTCGGCACGCTTTCCCTCGATGGTCCGCGAGATGCCGTCGAAGAATCCCCGCCAGTCCGACTTGTCGAGCGTCCGTGTCGCCATCGCCTGCCTCCTCGGGAAAATGACATAGCGAGAACGGCGGCCTTTGGTTCCGTATGGTGGCGTAGGGTAAACGCGCTGGCTGGCTTCGATTCCGCTGACGTAAGATCGGCCGATCCGAGACGCCGATAACGGCGCCGGAGTGCCTGGGGAGGCGCGCATGAGGAGGCGACTGTTGCTCGCCGCGGCGGCGATCGCCATGACCGCGGCTCATGCTCGGGCGGAAACGCCGGAGGAATTCTACAAAGGCAGGACCGTGAAGCTGGTGATGAGCGCCGGCGAGGGCGGCGGCTACGGCACCTACGTGAACGCCATCGTGCCGTACATGCAGCGCTACATCCCGGGCAATCCGAAGATCATCGTCCAGCACATGCAGGGCGCGGGCGGACTGGTCGCCGCCAACAACATGTACAACGTGCAGCCGCGCGACGGCTCGGTGTTCGCGCTGATTCACCGCGCCGCGGTGTCGACGGCGGCGCTGTTCGAGAAGAAGAACATCCGTTTCGATCCGACCAGGTTCGGCTGGATCGGCAGCATGAACGACGAGAAGAGCGTGTGCGCGGTGTGGCACACGGCGCCGGTGAAGACGTTCGAGGACCTGCGGACGATCCCGATCCCGATGAGCGGACTCGGACCGGGCGGCGACACCGACGTCTACACCAACCTGCTCAACAACGTGTTCGGCACCAGGATGAAGCTGGTGACGGGGTATCACAGCGGCAACGACATGGATCTCGCGATCGAGCGCGGCGAGGTGGCGGGGCGCTGCGGCTGGTCGTGGTCCACCATCATCAGCACCAAATCGGAGTGGGTCGCCGACAAGAAGATCGTGCTGCTGCTGCAGATGGCGCTGGAGAAGCACCCGGATCTGCCCGACGTGCCGCTGGTGACGGATTTCGCCACGACCGACGAGCAGCGCCAGATCCTCGACATCCTGCTGTCGCCGCAATTGATGGGGCGGCCGCTGCTGACCCCGCCGGAGGTGCCGCCCGAGCGGCTCGACGCGCTGCGCAAGGCGTTCGTCGCCAGCATGAGCGATCCGCAATTCGTCGCCTCCGCGAAGGCCATGAACCTGGAGATCTCGATGGTCCCCGGCGAACGCCTGGAGACGATGATCAAGCACCTGTTCGCGATGCCCGAGGACATCGTCCGCAAGGCGGCCGCCGCAACGGAGAATCCCAACAAGCAGGAGTGACGGGGCGTTTGTGGGCCGCTCTCGGCGCCAGTCTACCCAACCCGGGCCGCGATGGGCTAGAACGGCAGCGCTCATTGGGGGAGGCGACATGGCCGGCACGGGAGTCAGGATTTCGGAGCAGGATCTCCGTCGCTTCGTCTCCGACGTATTCCGCGCCAAGGGAATGCGCGCCGAGGATGCGGAGACCGTCGCCGACGTCCTGGTCTGGGCCGACCTGCGCGGGGTCTCGTCCCACGGCGTGAGCCGCATCCCGTCCTATCTCGCCGCGATCGAGCGTGGCCGCTTCGTGGCCGACGCGCGACCCAAGCTCGAGCCGCTCGCGCCCGCTGCCTTCCGCCTCGACTGCGGCTATGCCGCCGGCGCGGTGTCGATGATGCAGGCGATCGCGGAGGCGGTCGCGCTCGCCGGGCGCACCGGCATCGCGGTCGGACTGGTGCGCCAGACCACGCACACCGGTGCCGTCGGCCGATATGCCGAGTGGGCGGCGTCGCGCGGCTACGCGGCGATCGTGATTGCCGTCGGCATGGCCAACATGGCCTATCACGGCGCCCGCGTACCGACCGTGGCGACCTCGCCGATCGCGATCGGGGTGCCGGGGGGAGAGCGCGGGCCGATCGTCCTCGACATGGCGACCGCGATCGCGGCCAGCGGCCGCGTGCGTCAGGCGCTCGCGGAAGGCAAGCCGCTGCCCGAAGGGTGGGCGCTCGACGACCAGGGCAACCCCACGACCGACGCGGCGAACGCCGCGATCATGCTCGCGCTGGGCGGGCCGAAGGGCTCCGGCCTGTCGCTGATGTTCGAGTTCCTGACCGCCGTCCTCGGCGCGAACCTCGATCTCAAGAGCCGGCGACAGCAGAACGCCATGGTGATTGCGATCGACGTGGCGAAGTTCCGGCCGGTGGCCGACTTCGTCGCCGATGTCCGCGCCCTGGGCGACTCGATCAAGAGTTCCCCGCGCCTCGACGGCGTCGACGAGATCTTGCTGCCCGGCGAGCGCGGCGGCCGCACGGCCGCACGCCAGCGGAAAGACGGTGTTCCGGTGAGCGCGAAGACCTGGCGCGAACTGTCGGCGATCGCGGCGTCGCTGGGAATCACGTTGCCGCCGGCGCGGTGACGGTCAGGCGGAGCGGTCGCGCCGGCCGAGGAGCCATCCGGCGCCACCGACGGTGACCGCGACCGCCAGCACCATGAGCGTCGCGAGCGCGTTGATCTGCGGGCTGACGCCGAGCCGGACGCTCGAATAGACCACCATCGGCAGCGTCGAGGCGCCGGGGCCCGACACGAAGCTCGCGATGACGAGGTCGTCGAGCGACAGCGTGAACGACAGCAGCCAGCCCGCCGCCAACGCGGGCGCGATCAGGGGCGCGGTGATGCGGAAGAACACCGTCGCCGGCGGCGCGCCGAGATCGGCCGCGGCCTCCTCCAGCGACCGGTCGATGTCGGCGAGCTTCGCGCGCACGACGACAGCGACGAAGGCGACGCTGAACGTCACATGGGCGATGACGATGGTGCCGGCGCCCCGCGACGGCCAACCGATCGTCGTCTCCAGTGCCACGAACAGCAGCAGCAGGGCCAGGCCGAGGATGACCTCGGGCATCACCAGAGGCGCGGCGAGGAGCGCGACGAGGGCGGCGCGTCCGGGGAAGCGCGTCGCGCGGGCGAGTGCAAGGGCCGCGAGCGTGCCGATGATGGTCGCCAGCGTCGCCGTCGCGGCGGCGACCCTGACGCTCAGCCACGCCGCCTCGAGGATCTGCGCGTTGTGGAACAGTTCGCCGTACCAGCGCGGGGAGAAGCCGGCCCACACCGTGACCAGCCGTGAGCTGTTGAACGAATAGATCACCAGCAGGACGATGGGCGCGTAGAGGAACGCGTAGCCGAAGCCGAGGGCGACGAACAGCGCGGGCGAACGGCGCGTCATTTCGGCTCCGCCCGGCGCTCGAGCGCCTGCAGGATCACCATCGGACCGACCAGCACCACCAGCAGCACGGTCGCCAGCGCCGAGGCGACCGGCCAGTCGCGGTTGGAGAAGAACTCGGTCCACAGCACCTTGCCGATCATCAGCGAATCGGGACCGCCGAGCAGGTCGGGGATGACGAATTCGCCGGTGGCGGGGATGAAGACCAGCAGCGATCCGGCGGCGATGCCGGGCCACGACAGCGGCACGGTGATGCGCCAGAACGCGCGCCACGGCGGACAGCCGAGATCGGCCGCGGCCTCGAGCAGCGTCAGGTCCATCCGCGACAGCGTCGCGTAGAGCGGCAGCACCATGAACGGCAGGTACGAGTAGACGATGCCGAGGTAGACCGCGAAATTCGTGTTCATCAGCGCCAGCGGCTCGTCGATGACGCCGAGCGCGAGCAGCGCGTTGTTGAGGAGGCCGTTGGTCGACAGGATTCCCATCCACGCGTAGACGCGGATCAGGAACGACGTCCAGAACGGCAGGATGACGAGCATCAGCAGCGGGTTTCGCCACGACTCCGGCGCGCGGGCGATGGCGTAGGCCATCGGGTAGCCGATCAGCAGGCACGCGACGGTCGAGACCGCGGCCACCAGCAACGAGTTGAGGTAGGCGGCGAGGTAGAGCGGATCGTCGGTGAACAGCAGGTAGTTCGCCGCGCTGACCAGCAGATGCCAGCCGTCGGCGGCGGCCGAGATCAGGGGCGAGTATGGCGGCTGGCCAACGACCGCCTCGGCGAGGCTGATCTTCAAGACGATCGCGAACGGCGCCGCGAAGAAGACGATCAGCCAGAGGAGCGGGAGCGCGGCCACGGCGAGCGCCGCGCGCCTGCGCCCGTTTCCGGAACGCGGCGTCATGCGCCGAGCACCGCGCTGTCGTCGGGACGCCACCGCAGCCAGACCTTCTGGCCGCGCTGCGCTCCCGCGGCGTCGCGGCGCACGTTCGTTTCCTGCACGCGCACGCGACGGCCGTCGCTCAGGCGGACGTGGACGATGGACACGTCGCCCTTGTAGGCGACGTCGTCGAGCTCGCCGGCGAGCGCGTTGTCGCCCGGGCGCGGCGCGGTATCGACCGAGATCTTCTCGGGGCGCACCGCGAACGCGATCGCGTCGCCCTCGCGGAGCTGCGGCAGCGACGGGAGCAGGAGCGCGATCTCGACTCCGGCGCAGCGCACCTCGGTGTGGCCGTCGCGGTGGCGCAGCACGCGACCTTCGAAGACGTTGGCGGCGCCGAGGAACTCGGCGACGTGGCGGCTGCGGGGCGATTCGTAGACCTCGGCCGGCGTGCCGACCTGCAGCACGCGGCCCTTTTCCATGACCGCGAGGCGGTCCGACATCGTCATCGCCTCGTCCTGGTCGTGGGTGACCATGACAAATGTGAGACCGAGCCGGCGCTGCAGCTCGGCGAGCTCGAGTTGCGTCTCCTCGCGGAGCTTGCGGTCGAGCGCTGCCATCGGCTCGTCGAGCAGCAGCAGCTTCGGCTGCTTGGCGAGCGCGCGGGCGAGCGCGATGCGCTGGCGCTGGCCGCCGGAGAGCTGGTGCGGCTTGCGCGACTCGTACCCCTGCATGCGAACGAGAGCCAGCATCTCGGCGACGCGGTCGTCGCGCTGCGGCTTCGCCATGCCGTCCTGGCGCAGGCCGAAGGCGACGTTCTCCGCGACCGTCATGTGCGGAAACAGCGCGTACGACTGGAACATCATGTTGACTGGCCGCCGGTGCGGCGGGATGTCGGTGACGTCCTCGCCGTCGATCAGCACGCGCCCCGTGTCCGGCGTCTCGAAGCCGGCCAGGATCCGGAGCAGCGTCGTCTTCCCCGAGCCGGACGCGCCGAGCAGCGAGAAGAACGTGCCGCGGGCGATGTCGAGTGAGACGCCGTCCACCGCGATCGTGTCGCGGAAGCGCTTGGAGACGCCGTCGATGCGAAGGAAGGCCTGGGAGGCGTTGCCGGTCAGATCCATGTCGTCAGTAACGCGTCTTGATGCGGGTCCAGGCGCGGGTCCGGGCGCGTTCGAACGCCTGTTCGGCCGGCGGGATCGTGTAGAGCTTCGCGCGCACGTCGGCCGGCGGGTAGACCACCGGATCCGAGCGCAGGTCGGCGCGCACGAGAGCGTCGGCGGGCTTCACTGCGTTGGCGTAGCCGGTCTCGTCGGTGATCGCGGCCATGATCTCCGGCTTCAACAGGAAGTTGATGAACTGGTGCGCGGCATCGGCATTGGGCGCGTCCTTGGGGATCGCCGCCACGTCGATGTTGAAGGCGGCGCCTTCCTTGGGGAGGAAAATGCCGATCTCGACACCGCGGCCGGCGTCCTTCGCCCGCGCGCGCGACTGCACGAGATCGCCGGCATAGCCGAGCGCGACGCAGGTGTTGGCGTTGGCGAGGTCGTTGATGTAGGCGGACGAGTGAATGTACTTGTAGGACGGCCGTGCTTTCAGGACGACGTCGGTCGCCGCCTTGAGATCGGAGTCGCTCTGGCTCGTCGGATCCTTGCCGAGGTAGGCGAGGGCCGCGCTGAACACCTCCTCGGGCGAGTCGAGCACGGTGACGCCGCAGGCCTTCATTTTCTGCAGGACCTTGGGGTCGAACACCATCGCCAGGCTGCCGATCGGCGCGTCGGGCATCAGCTCCCTGACTTTCTTCACGTTGTAGCCGACACCGGTGCCGGCCATCAGATAGGGCAGGCCGTGGGCGTTGCCGGCGTCGTACTTGGCGACTTCGCCGAGCACGGCGGGATCGAGGTTCGCCGCATTGGGGATCTTGCCGCGGTCGAGCGCCTGGTAGATGCCCGCCTTCACCTGCTTGGCGAAGAACGGCGACGTCGACGGGAACACGACGTCGTAGCCCGACTTGCCGGCGAGCAGCTTGGCCTCGAGGATCTCGTTCCCGTCGTAGACGTCGTAGTTCACCTTGATGCCGGTCGCCGCGGTGAACTTCGCGATGGTGTCCTTCGCGATGTAGTCGTTCCAGTTGTAGACGTTGACGATCTTCTCCTGGGCGACCGCCGGGACGGCGAGGGCCAGCGCCGCGGCGAGCGCGAGACCGGTGAGCGTCAGGCGACGAAGCATCGAATCCCCCTGTCGACACGGGCCGCGAGGGGCCCGGACGGCGCGTACTCTAGTGAAAGCGACGGCGGGACGCGAGAGGGGGGAGGCGCGCAATTGCCGGGGCGCTCGCCCGATGCGCGAGCGCTTCGGAAATCGGTGATGCGGCGGCGCTACGCGTGCGCTTCGGCCGGCATTCCGTCCTTCATCGCCTGCCGCAGTTGCTCGCGGAAGGCGGCGGTGTCCTCATGGCCGTGCACTTTCACCGCGTGCTGGACGGCGGCTTCCAGCAGCTCGCCCTCGCTGTCGGCGGAGATCGCGACGGTGCACCCGGACTGGCTCGGGTAATCCCGGCAATCGATGTACTTGCGGCCCATGATCGGCCTCCTTCGTTGCCACCGGGGAACCGTCGGTCCGGGGCTCCGGAGCCGCAAGCAGCATCTGCCGGCGCCGTCAGGGAGCTGTGGAGAACGTCGCCCAAAGTGCCCTCCCAAAGTGCCCTGTTGAAAAGTGTCCCACTGTCCCAGGTGTCCCAAATCGCCGCAGTGGGACAGTGGGACAGCACGCCGAATTTTCCGGCAATGGGCTGAAATGACTGGGGATTTCAGGGTCGGGTGGTGTCCCACACGGGCGCCGCCGCGGGGATGCCGTGGGACAGCGAGGGCCGGGTGCTTACGCCCTGGCGCTGACGAGGTCGGACGCCTGGACCCATCGGATCCGGCCGAAGCCCGCCACCACGTGGGCGCGTGCAATCGTGAGCCGATAGAGCCGGAAATCGCCGAACCCCGCGTACTGCGCGGCCGCGGGCTGGCGGGCGATGTAGCGCTCGAGCAGCGCCGTGTCCTCGGTCCCCCTCGCTTCGCCCATCACCGTCGCCCGGAACCCGGTCAGCGGGTCTTCGAGCCCCTCGGTCGCGTCGTACAGCAGCGAGCAGCGCGGATCCGCCTTGAGGTTTTTCGCGTGCTCGGCGAGGTCGGACAGCAGCAGCAGCGGATGCCCCTCGGCATCGCTCGCCGGCAGCACGAGCGACGCATACGGCCAGCCTTCGCGCGTCGTGGCGAGCACCGCGCGCCGCGCGGTGCGGATCAGACGCCGCGTTTCGGCGGCGGCGCTGTCGTCCGCGGTCAATCCTTCGCCTTCCGGAGCGCGCGGTCGACGGCGAAGCGCAGCTCGCTCGCGACCTCGCGCATCGTCGTCGCGTCGGCGATGTCGGCCTCGAGTTCGAAGGTGTAGGTGTCGCCGATGTCCTGGAGCAGCGCGCGGGGCGGCGGATACGACAGCACCTTCGGGATCTCGCGCGCGCAGGCGAGCAGCAGGTCGCGTCCGCCCTCGGCGCCGATCGAGCCCGGGATTTTGAAGGTCAGGCGGACGCGGGCGCCCTTGTCCTTGTGGGTCCAGTTGGTGACCGAGGCCGAAAGAAAGTCGGCGTTCGGGATGAGGACGGTCGCGCGCGCCGCGGTGATGATCTCGGTCGACCGCACGTTGATGCGGTTGACGACGCCCTCGTTGGCGCCGACCACGATCCAGTCCCCGACCTTCACCGGCCGTTCGATCAGGAGGATCAGGCCGGACACGAAGTTGTTGATGATGTTCTGAAGACCGAAGCCGATGCCGACCGAGAGGGCGCCGGCGACGAGCGCGAGACTCGAGAGATTGATGCCAAGGGCGAGAATCGCGATCGCCCCGGCGATGATGACGCCGACGTAGCCGAGCCCGGAGCGCAGCGAATTGCGGACGCCGAGGTCGAGCTGAGTCCCTGGGAATACACGGCGGTCGAGGATGCGCTGCGAAAGCCGGGTGATCCAGACCCCGACCACGAACGTCACCATCGCGGCGACCAGATCGGCGAGCGACAGGGTCACGTTGCCGACCCGGATGCCGTCGATCAGGCGCTCGGTCATCAGGATCGCGTCCTCGGTGCCGGTGCCCCAGACCACCATCAGTCCGAGCAGCGCGGCCGCCGGGACCGCGACGTCGAGGATCAGTCCGAGCCAGAACTGCACCAACCGCAGCGCCGACTGGTCGGCGCCGAAGCGGTCGGCGAGGACGTGCCCGGCGGGGCTCTCGGCGTCGCACGCGCGCTGCAGGACTTCGGCGGCGATGCCGCGCGCGCTCCACGCGAGGAACAGGACCGCAGCGGTTGCCAGCGCGTTCGAGAACACGTAGTGCCCCAACTGCGCGTAGCCGACCGCGGTCGCCGCCAGCGAAACGACGGCGACGACGGCGGGGACCACCAGCAGAAGGAAGCGCGCGAGCTTGCCGTCCGGCTTCGGCTGCTCGCGGAGCGAGCGTCCGATCGCCGCCGCCGCGGTGCGCCCGAACAGGCTGCCGACGACGACGAAGAGGAGCGTCCAGACCGCGAACAGGTCGGGGCTTGCCAGGTTGTCGGTCAGCGACTGCACGCCGAGGTCCACCGCGAGCAGCGCGATGAGCACGCCGAACGCGCGTGACAGCACCGCCCTCCGCTCCGGCGTGGCGGCGATTCCCGGCAACGGGCCGCGCGGCCGGACGAGCGTGGCGCGGAGAACCCACACACCAATGGCGGCGGTGATCGCCGTCCACGTCACCGCGAGAATGGCGGCGCGGGCAGGACTCTGCGGCGCCCAGTCCTTGACGTCGGACGCGAAACCGGCCGCCGCGAGCGACACGAGCCACGGCAGCGCGGGCCGCAGGACGTCTAAGAACGCGACGCTCCACGGGCCCGAGAACACGGGACCGAGCACCGGATGCGAGCGCCGCGCCACGAGCCGCGTCGCGGCGAATCCCGCGAGCCAGGCGGCGACCGCGAGCACCGCGACGGACGCGGCTTCGGACCTCGCCGGGCTTGCCGGATCGACCCACGTCGCCACCTGTTCGGCCGCGCCGCTCGCGGTCACGCGCGCCATGTCGCCGACCTGTCCGGCCGCGCGCAACCACACCACCGGGTTGAGGGGCACGGGGCCCCTCTCCTCGAGCGACTTGGCGAGCTGCTGCCGCCGCCGCGTCGAGATCTTGTCGAGCAACTGATCGGAGCGCGCGACCGTGAGGTCGACCTGCCGCCCCCAGCCTTCGATCTGGGCGACCTTGGCCTCGAGCTCCTTCGCTTCCGCCTGGGTGTCCGCGGTCTCGGTCCCGCCCGCTGACGCCGAGGCGTTGAACGCGTCGCGCAGATCGCGCGCCTCGTCAGCGAAGCTTATCAGTACGTCGTCGAATTCCAGCGCCTGTGACCGAATGTCCACAGCACGATCCGACAGCGCCTCGAGCTGCGAAGGGTCGAGCTTCAGGTTGTTCAGGTCGTGCGAAATCTCGTCGAGGGTCTTCGTCCACGTGCTGAACTTCTGGGCGACCTCCGCCGGTGGCGGCGGCTCCTGGGCGCCCACCGCGCCGTGCCAAGCCGCGGCGAGCCCGATCAGCGCGAACCCTAGGATCGCAAACGACGATTTCCGCGCGAGTGCCTTCAGCCTCTCCACCGTTTCCCCCTCGAATCGACTCTCTTGGCGTCGCCGACGAACCGCAGCGTTGCCGTAAATCCTACGACGCGGCGCGACGTAGCGAAAGCTACGCAGGCGCCGGGTCGCCGCTGCCGCGCCGCGGACGGTGGTCACCGAATGGGGCGGAAATGGGGCGGCTTTTTTGGGGCGGATTGCCCTGAAATGGCAATTTCACGAAACCAACCTGCAGTGGCAGGAATCGGGACGCATTGATTGAGGCCTATCCCCCGCACAAAGAGAGAAGTGAGGACGCAATGCTGAACCTCCTCGTCGTGATGATCGATTGCCTTCGCCAGGATCGCTTCGAAGGCGACGCCAAAACGGCGCACACCCCCAATCTCGATTCGTTCCTGAAGCGAAGCACGGCCTTCGACAACGTCCATGCGGTGGGCAGCAACACCACGGCCGTGATGGGATCGTGGTTCACCGGCCTCTTTCCGTATCGACACGGTCTCCGCAGCTTCCGCGATCGCAAGTTCATCGGCACGCCCATCACGATGGCGCGCCTGATGAAGGAGCAGGGATATCGCACGGTGACAACCGTCACCGAAGCGATGGCCGATGCGCAGGACCTGCTCGAGGGCTTCGACGACATCGACCGCCGCGACAAGAAGACGGAGGCGATCCACGACAGCTACGGGATCCGCGTCCTGCAGAAGCTCGACGAGCTCAACCACTCCGAGCAGCCGTGGTTCTACTTCGTCCACACCTGCGAGCTGCATCCCGATCGGCAGTGCGATCCGCGATTCAACAACAGCAAGTACGGGCGCGACTTCTACGACCGTTGCCTCAGCTCCGTGGATTTCCATCTCGGGCCGATTTTCGACGCGGTGAATTGGGACAACACCGTCGTGGTCGTGTTCGGCGACCACGGGGACAACCTGCTGTGGGAGCCGCGCGGCGAGTTCGCGAGCAAGGTGATGAACCGGCTGCGCGCCGACGGTCGCGTCTCCGCGCTGTGGCACGTGCGCGATGCGCTGTATCGCGCCGGTCTCTACACCGACTGGAAGGGCATTCTGCGCAGCAACGCGCTGTTCCACCACGACTACCACGTCTACAAGTTCCTGACGCATTCGCCGATGATGGTGGCGGCGCCCGGACTCGCCGCGGGTCGTCGCGTCGATCAGCAGATCAGCTCGGTGGACATGATGCCGACCTTGCTCGCCTACCTCGGGGTGCCGTCGGCGCCGAACATCGATGGCGTCGATGCGTCGCCGATCCTGCGTGGCGAGGCCGTGCCGGCGCTCAACCGCCCGCTCTATCAGGAGGTGGTGACGGACTTCGTGCTCAAGGGCCGCGACATCTCCGAGCTGCGGATTCCGCTGCTGCGCGCGATCGTCCAGGATGGCTGGAAGTACGTCGAGAGCGCCTACGACCGGAAGATCCGGCCCGAGCTGTACAACCTCTCCGACGACCCGCACGAGCAGAAGAACCTCTACCCGCGCCTGCGCGATACCGACCTCGTGCGGAAGATGTCCCGTATCCTGCGGACGATGGAGGCGGCGCCGCAGAGCTCTCCGGGGCTGAGCCCGGATTCTCCGGCGCTGTCGCCGGCCTGATCCGGACGACATCGAAGAACAAAGGGGCGTGGCCGCAGCCACGCCCCTTTTCGATCCCGTCGGATGACGGCCCGCTACAGCAGGAAATCGTCCTGGTTCAACGTCGCCAGGCTGACGCCCAGCAGCATCACGGAGTTCGCCGCATCGAGCTGAATGAGCGTACCGCCGCTGACGGTGCTGGCATGAGACAGCACGTTGGCGAAGGAGCCGAGGTGATACGCGGAGACATCCATGACGTCACCGACTCCGGCGCCGGCAGCGAAATCCTCGATGACATCGTGGCCGGTGCCGGCGCCGAGCACGAAGCGGTCGTTGCCGGTGCCGCCGCCCAGCGTGTCGTCGCCGAGACCGCCGTTCAGCGTGTCGTTGCCGCCGAGGCCGCGTAGCAGATTGGCTCCGGCATTGCCGGTGATGACGTCCGCGAATGAAGTTCCCGTCGCGTTCTCGACCGCCGTCATCGCATTGACGATCGTGGCGCCGCCACCCGTGACCGCGATCCGGCCGACATTCAGGTCGATCGAGAGCCCGGCAGCCCAACCGCTGGCGGCTTCGGCGGTATCGATCCCGGCGCCGCCGTCGAACGTGTCGGTCGTGCCGTCGAAGGTGTTGATGATCAGCGTGTCGTTGCCGTCGTCACCGAAGATCTGATCGAAGTCGGCTCCGCCGCTGAGCCGGTCGTCGCCGGCGCCGCCGTGCAGGATATCGTTCCCACCGTTGCCGCTGATGGTGTCGTTGCCGTCGTCGCCGAAGACCTGATCGTCGCCGCCGTTCGCGGTGATCGAGTCGTTTCCGGCGAGGCCGTGCAGAACGTTGGCGCCGGCGTCGCCGGTGATGGTGTCGGCAAAGCCCGTCCCGGTCGCGTTCTCGACCGAAGTCATCGCATTGACGATCGTGGCACCGCCGCCGGCGACGGAGATCCTGCCGGCGGAGAGATCGATCAACAGGCCGGTCGCCCAACCGCTCGCCGCTTCGGCGGTATCGATCCCGGTGCCGCCGTCGAACGTGTCGGTCGTGCCGTCGAACGTGTTGATGATGAGGGTGTCGTTGCCGTCGTCGCCGAAGATCTGATCGAAGTCGGCTCCACCGCTGAGCCGGTCGTCGCCTGCGCCGCCGTGCAGAACGTCGTTGCCGCCGTTGCCGCTGATCGCGTCGTTGCCGTCATCGCCGAAGACCTGATCGTCGCCGCCATTCGCGGTGATCGAGTCGTTTCCGGCGAGGCCGTGCAGAACGTTCGCCCCTGCGTCGCCGGTGATGGTGTCGGCGAATTGGGTTCCGGTGGCGTTCTCGACGCCGACCATTGCCGACACGATCAAGGCGCCGCCCCCGGCGACCGAGATCAGTCCAGCGCTGAGATCGATCGACAGACCGGTGGCCCACACGTCGGAGGCAGCCGCGGTGTCGATTCCGGCACCGCCGTCGAAGGTGTCCGTGGTGGCGTCGAACGTGTTGATGATCAGCGTGTCGTTTCCGGCATCGCCGAAGATCTGGTCGAACCCCGCGCCGCCGCTGAGCCGGTCGTCGCCGATTCCGCCGTGCAGGGCATCGTTTCCGCCGTTGCCATGCAGGTCGTCGTTGCCGTCGTCGCCGAAGACCTGATCGTCGCCGCCGTTGGCGGTGATCACGTCGTCGCCTGCGAGGCCATGGATGACGTTGGCATCATTGTCGCCGAAGATCGTATCCGCCGCCGCGGTGCCGTTGATGTCGGGCACGTCGACGGCAATGGTGGCGATGGTCGACGCGGCGGACCCGTTGGAGATTTCCGCGGATGTCGCGGTGACCTGCAGGGTGAAGTGCGCGGTCGCATTCGGCGCCGTCGTGATCGAGAGGTCAGTAAGGTCCGCCGCGGTAAGCTGCCACACCCCAGGAGCGGTCTCGCTTCCGGCGGAGAGGCTGGCGCCGGTCGGAACGCCGGACACCGTGACGGCCAGCGATTCGGAGCCGTCGGTATCGGTCAGTGTCGCGGCGATGCCGAGCGGAATGGCGACGCCAGCGGTTCCCGAAACATTCCCGACGGTGAGCGTCGGCGCATCGGCGACGGCGTCGACGACGAACGAGGCGGTCGCGGTCGACTGCGCTCCGCTTGCGTCCTGGACGGTGTAGTCGAAGTGGTCGTTGCCGCTGAAGTTCGCGTCGGGTGTGTACGTGAACGACCCGTCGGCGCCGAGCGTCACCGTGCCATGGCTGGTGGCGAAGCTGCCTGTGTTGGCGACCGTAAGTACGTCGCCGTCGTCGATATCGCTGTCGTTGCCCAGAACGTTGCCGCTGATCGGCGAATCCTCCGTGGTCGTGAAGGAATCGGCCGTCGCGACCGGTGCGTCGTCGGTGCCGGTGACGGTGATCGTCGCTGTGGCGGTGGAGGTCGCGCCGAACTCGTCGCTCACCGTGTAGGTGACGACGACATCCTGGGTGGCCCCCGGCGCCAGATGGTCGAAGTCGCTGCCCGGATTGAACGCGAGCTGGCCGTCGACGACGGCGACGGAGCCCTGGCCATCAGCGATGCTGACGTTCGTCAGAGTGAGAACGTGCCCGTCGTCGGCGTCCGTGTCGTTCGCGAGAACGTCGATCATCACGGGTTGGTTCTCACCCGTGGTCGCCGAGTCGGCGACCACGACCGGTGCGTCGTTGGTACCGGTGACGGTGATCGTGGCCGTGGCGGTGGAGGTCGCGCCGAACTCGTCGCTCACCGTGTAGGTGACGACGACATTCTGCGTGGCCCCCGGCGCCAGGTGATCGAAGTCGCTGCCCGGATTGAACGCGAGCTGGCCGTCGACGACCGCGACGGAGCCCTGGCCATCGGCGACGCTCGCACCCGTCAGAGTGAGAACGTGCCCGTCGTCGGCGTCCGTGTCATTCGCGAGAACGTCGATCATCACGGGTTGGTTCTCACCCGTCGTGGCCGAGTCGGCGGCCGCGACCGGTGCGTCGTTCGTGCCGGTGACGGTGATCGTCGCCGTGGCGGTGGAGGTCGCGCCTAACTCGTCGCTCACGGTGTAGGTGACGACGACGTCCTGCGTGGCCCCCGGCGCCAGATGGTCGAAGTCGCTGCCCGGATCGAACGCGAGCTGGCCGTCGACAACGGCGACGGAGCCCTGGCCGTCCGCGACGCTCGCGCCCGTCAGCGTGAGAACGTGTCCGTCGTCGGCGTCGGTGTCGTTCGCGACCACATCGACGGTGAGGAGCTGGTTCTGGCTGCCGGTGGCAGCGTCGGCCGCGGCGGTCGGGGCATCGTTGACGCCGTTGATCGTAATCGTAGCGGTCGCCGTGTCCGCGTGGCCTTGAGTGTCGGTCACCCGGTAGGTGAACGTCTCGGTGGCTGTCTCGCCGGCGGCGAGATGCTGCAACGCCGCGCCCGGGGTGTAGCTGTAGCTGCCATCCGCATTGACGACGAGATTGCCGGCGGACGGCGAGGTCAGCACCTCGACCGACTGTACGCCGTTGATGACGGAATCGTTCCCCACGAGATTGCCGACGACGGTGCTGTCCTCATCGACCGCCACGGCGTCGTCCTGCGCCTGGACAGGATGCAACGGGTCGACGATGACTCCGTCGACGACAACCTGGAGATTCTCGACGTGCTCGACCTTGAGGCCGAGAGATGCGAACGTGAACTCGTGTCCGTTCGCCTCGCCATGGCGCGTCGTCGTCTCGGCGAGATGCAGGAAATCGGCGATGTCGGCCTGAACGTCGGCGCGAGCCCACTCGGCATGGGTCAGAACCAGGCGAAGGGTGTCGACTCCGTCGCCGCCGTCGTACTTGTCCCGAGTGCCGACGTTCTCTGCGGCGCCATAAACGAGGACATCGTTGCCGCTGCCGCCCGAAAGCTCGTCCCTGCCGCTTCCGCCGTCGAGCGTGTCGTTTCCCGCACCGCCGCTGAGTTCGTCGTTGCCGGCGCCGCCAAGGAGGAGATCGTCTCCGCCGCCTCCCTTGATCTCGTCGTTCCGTGCGGTGCCGATGATGGTGTCGTTGCCCGACGTGCCCTGGATGTTTGTCATGCGCTCCCCCCTGTGCGACTTTGCGGCGGAGCGTACCGGGGCAGTTACCTATTTTCGAGTCTTTGTTCGAATCTTGGCCACCATTTGCGCATCGTCATCTCTGACCGGACTTTAACTCTTATACAACAGTCCGAGGATTAACCACGCGCGGCGCCGCGCCGGCGGATCCCTCTGAGCCAGCGCGCTCCGGGGTTACGACAATCCCTGGATGTGCCCGTGGTCGTCGACGCTGAGGCGCACGGCCGCGGGTTCCCGAGGGAGACCGGGCATCGTCATGATGTCGCCGCACACCACCACCACGAACTCGGCGCCCGCCGAGAGCCGGACCTCGCGGATCGGGATGACGTGGTCGCTCGGTGCGCCCATCAGCTTCGGGTTGGTCGAGAAGCTGTACTGGGTCTTGGCGATGCACACCGGGAAGTGGCCGAAGCCGCCGGCCTGGAGCTGCGCGAAGCGTTCCAGGACCTGGGTGTCGGCGCTGATGTCCCGGGCGCGGTAGATCGTCCGCGCCACGGTGCGGACCTTCTCGACCAGCGGTTCGGAGTCGTCGTAGAGCAGCCGGAAGTTCACGTGCTTCTGGTCGATCGTCCGGACCACGGTGCGCGCCAGTTCCTCGGCTCCGGCGCTGCCGCGGGCCCAGTGCTCGGCGACGATCATTTCGACGCCGCGCGCGGCGCAGGCGTTGCGGACGATGGCGATCTCGCGGTCGGTGTCGGAGGTGTGGCGATTGATCGCGACCACCACCGGGACCCCGAACTGCGACAGGTTGTCGAGGTGCCGCAGCAGGTTCGCGAGGCCGAGCTCGACCGCCGTGCAGTTCTCGGTCCGCAGGTCGCGGACGGCGACGCCGCCGTGCATCTTGACGGCGCCGATCGTCGCGACGAGGACCGCGCACGCCGGCGTGAGGCCGGCCTTGCGGCATTTGATGTCGAAGAACTTCTCGGCGCCGAGGTCGGCGCCGAACCCGGCCTCGGTGACGACGTAATCGGCGAGCTTGAGCGCCGCGCGCGTGGCGATCACCGAGCTGCAGCCGTGGGCGATGTTGGCGAAAGGACCGCCGTGGACCAGCGCCGGGTTGTTCTCGAGCGTCTGGACGAGATTCGGCTCCAGCGCCCGCTTCAACAGCACGGCCATGGCGCCCTCGGCCTTGAGCTGCGACGCGCGCACCGGCTCGCGCTTCGCGGTCTGGGCGACGATGATGTTGCCGAGGCGGCGTTGCAGATCCTTGAAGTCGCTGGCGAGACAGAAGGCAGCCATCACCTCGGATGCCGACGTGATGTCGAAGTGCGCCTCGCGGGTGTAGCCGTTCTGCGGGCCGCCGAGACCGCACACGATGTCGCGCAGCGCCCGGTCGTTCATATCCATGCACCGACGCCACGACACGCGCCGCGGATCGATGCCGAGCTCGTTGCCCCAATACAGGTGATTGTCGATCATCGCGGCCAGCAGGTTATTGGCCGAGCCGATCGCGTGGAGGTCGCCGGTGAAATGAAGGTTGATCTCGTCCATCGGCACGACCTGGGCGTAGCCGCCGCCGGCGGCACCCCCCTTCATGCCGAGAGTCGGGCCGATCGACGGCTCCCGCAGCGCGATGATCGCCTTCTTGCCGATGCGGTTCAGCGCATCGCCGAGGCCTACGCTGGTCGTGGTCTTGCCTTCGCCCGCAGGCGTGGGCGAGATCGACGTCACGAGGATGAGGTGCCCGTCGGGCTTGCTTGCGAGCTCGTGGACGGCGTCGAGCGAGATCTTGGCCTGATAGTGCCCGTAGGGCGTCAGGCTTTCGGCCGGAAGTCCGAGCCGGTCGGCGGCCAGGTCGAGAATTGGTCGGAGCTTGGCGGCGCGGGCGATTTCGATATCGGATTTAGGCTTGGTGCTCGCGGCGGCCGTCACGCTTCGCTCCCCTCGGCGATGAACCCGGCCGGAAAACTACCAGCGCCGCCGGGGAAAACAATCGGGGAATCCGGTGCAGAGCGGCGGATCGAAGCGCGACGCCGCCCGTGCTACCGCTGTCCGCCGGCGGCCTGGCGGTCGCCGCCGGTTCCCAGCAGACGGGTCAACGCGGCGAGCAGGGCGGCGCGGTCGACCGGCTTTGCGAGGTAACCGTCCATGCCGACATCGAGGCACTTGCGCGCTGTCCTGTCGCTGACGTGGGCGGTCATCGCGATCACCGGGACCCGCGACATCGCGCCGGGAATGGCGCGAATGCGGCCGACGGTCTCGAACCCGTCCATCTCGGGCATCTCGAGGTCGAGCAACACGACGTCGACGTCGCCCTTCGCGATGCGCTCGAGACCGGCGCGACCGCTTTCGGCGATCTCGACCGCATATTCGCTGCTCGGCAGCAGGTCGGCCACGAGTTCCCGGTTGGCCGCGACATCGTCGACGACGAGGACGATGCGCTGGCCTGCCGTGCGGTGGAAAGATGCGCCGCCCCGATCCGCCATGAGCGGTGCCACGGGCAACGTGAGCTCGAACCAGAAGCTGCTGCCGAGGCCGGGCTGACTGGCGAAACCGATGTCGCCCCCCATGACCTCGACGAGGGATTTCGCGATCGCGAGGCCCAGGCCCGTGCCGCCGAACCGGCGCGTGATCGAGCTGTCGCCCTGGCTGAAGCGCTTGAACAGGAGCTCCTGCGCGTCCGTCGGAATCCCGATTCCGGTGTCCACGACCTCGATCCGCAGCCTCCCGGGATCGGCCCCGCCGCCGCCCGACACGCGGATATCGACCCCGCCGCGCTCGGTGAATTTCAGCGCGTTGCCCACGAGATTGATCAGGATCTGCCGGATGCGGTCGACGTCGCCGACGAGCGCGGTCGGCGCGGTGGCGTCCACCGTGAGGGAAAGTTCGACGCCCTTCCGCTCCGCCTGGCGACGGAACAGTCCGGCCACGTTGTGGGCGATCGCCGCCGGATTGAAGCTGATCGGCTCGAGCGTGATCTTTCCGGCTTCGATCCGCGAGTAGTCGAGGATGTCGTTGAGCAGCTTGAGCAGTGCCCGGCTCGATTCGTGAATCGTCCGTGCGTAGTCCTTCTGTCTGCCGTCGAGCGGCGTTTCCGCCAGCAGCTCCGCGAACCCGATGATCCCGTTCATCGGGGTGCGGATTTCGTGGCTCATCGTCGCCAGGAAATTCGATTTGGCCCGGGTGGCCGCGTCCGCCGTCTCCTTGGCGACGCGCAGCGCCGTGCGCGCGGATTGCTGGTGCAGCCACCCTCCGAGCACGAGGAACAGCACCAGATTGGCCACGATCGCCGCGCCGAGCATGTTGCTGCGAAGTTCGCGGGTGGTCGCAGCGACGTCGTCGACGGCGATGCCGACCAGAACCGCGACCGGATATCCGGGAATCGTCCGGTAGGCGAATGCGCGCCGCAGCCCGTCGGCGCTGCTTGTCTTCCAGTACGTCCCCTCGCGGGAGTGGCCGAAGTCCGGCATGCGTCCATGGCGCCGGTCGCGATCCGCGCGGTCGGGCCCTATGCGTGACAGATGCACGTCGTGCTCGAGGTCGTGCCAGATGAGGATCCCGCCGGGTCCGAGGACGGCGCGATCGAACATCGGTCGGAACATTTCGGGATGCACGGCCGCCGTCACGACGCCGATGATCCGGCCGTCGCGCTCGCGGATGGTGCGGTCGAACGGAATCGCGGGCTGCGCCGCGGTGCGGGCGAGGATCGGGGCGCCGATCATGAGCGCGTCGCGATCCTGATGCATCGCCGCGACGAAGTGCTCGCGCAGCGAGATGTCATGGGGCCCGGAGATGCCGTCGCCGACCAACAGGCCGCGCCCTTCGGCGTCGACGACGCTGATCGTGCCCACCACGCCGGTGTAGAGCCTCTTTTCGCCGGCGAGTGCGATTGTTCGTTCGATGCCGTTCTCGGCGGCGTACGTCGTCAGCAGCTTCAGCAGCCCGTCGATGAAGTTGACGTTGGCGGATACGTATCGCGCGTAGGAGGAGAGGAGACGGTCGGCGCGCGCCATCGCGTCGTCGTCGATCCGTTCGCGCAGCGACCAGACCTGCGCGCCGTACGCGACCCAGATCGCGGTCATCAGGACGGCCGCGGTCAACATCGCCGGCCAACGGTCCGAGAGAGAAAATGCTTTCCGCACCATGCCCGCGATCCGGCTGCTGGCGCGGAGGAGCGGGTTCACGCAGCGGATCGGCGCCCCACACGGCCTTTGGGCAAAGCCTGCGCGGGTTAGGTTAAGGAACGGCTAACCGCAGCGCGGCCCGCGGCGCGATCAGCGGCGATGTGGCGATGAATTCCGAGTTCCGCCGGCGCAAACGAAAACGGGGCAGCTTGCGCTGCCCCGTTCCGATCTCACCTTGCGGTGAAAGCTTACTCGGCCTTGAGGTTCACGGCCGACGTCTTGCCCTCGCGGCCGCGCTCGAGCTCGTAGCTCACGCGCTGACCCTCGCGAAGGTTGCCGAGGCCGGCGCGCTCCACGGCGGAAATGTGCACGAAGACGTCCTTCGAGCCATCTTCCGGCTGGATGAAGCCGTAGCCCTTCGTCGGGTTGAACCACTTAACAGTACCGGTGGACATGCAGTCCCTCCAATTAGATATGTCGGACCGTCGCACGCGTGTGTGCGCCGGGTCATCTTCGCTTAGGGAGGGAAACCGGGACGGACCTTGAGAGTGCCGAGTGCCAGGCCGACCCAAATCGAGTTGACCGGACCAAGATGGGGCCTCTCGCCCGCGTTTTCAAGCGGCCTCTGAGACACGTGGCGGAACAACTGGTTGTGGTCAAACGAGACGAAACGCCGCAGGGATAGCGTGGCGGCGCTCGCCACGCCCCCGCCGCGTGACCTCAGTCGGTCTCGAGCGCTTGTTTGGTACGCTGGATGATGCGTTCCGGCGTCGCGTAAACCTTCGCGACGAGCGCCTGGACCTCGTCGCCGGAGATGGCGTCGAGATCGAGCTTGGCGCGGCCGGCATCGGCGATCAGCGCGGGGTCCTGCATGGTTTCCATGAACGACTTGCGCAGGATCGCGACGCGGTCTTTCGCGACCTCGGGGGCGACCAGGAACGGGCGACCGAAAATGCCCTGACTGTAGATCAGCTCCAGCACCTGCCGGTCCTCGTCGTTCTTGGCGAAGCTCGTGGCCAGCGGGATGCCGGCCTTGTTGAGATCGGGGTGACCCTTGAGACTCTCCTGCAGGATGATCTTGGCCTTCCCGCTCGGGATCCAGTCGGGGTATTGCGACATCAGGCTGGCGTAGCCGAACCCGCAGATTCCCTGCACCTCGTTTCGCTCGAAAGCGAGCGAGATCTCCTTCGTGCCGGGGTATCCCGCGACCATCTTCAGCTTTGCATGAAGGACGTTCTTGAGCGCCATCGGCATGTCGCGCGTGGTGCCGCTGCTGACGCCGATGATCCATTCCTTGTCGAAGGCATCGGCGAACTTCTGCACCGGCGAATCGCCGCGCGTCACGCAGGTGTAGACGTCGCTGTTGGCGCTGCCGACGTACTGGAACCGGTTCGGGTCGTACTGGATGGTCGGGCCGCCCAGCACCGGCACGAGCAGGGCTCCCGGGGAGACCGCGGCGATGAACGTGCCGTCCTTCGCCGCGACCGAATAGATATAGCCCGCCGCCTTGGTCTGCCCGGCGCCCGGCATGTTCTGCGCGATCACCGTCGGGTTCCCGGGAATGTGCTTGCCGAGGTGGCGCTGCACGATGCGGCCGTAGGCGTCGTAGCCGCCGCCCGCGGCCGACCCGATGATGATCTGGACCTGCTTTCCCTTGTAGAAGTCCCCGCTCTGCGCGTGCGCGGGCGATGTCGAGAACGCGGCCAGCAGCAATGCCGCGCCGAGCCAATGCCGGGTCATGCCATGTCTCCCTGATCGTGCCGGCTGCTCGGCCGGTGTCCGGGACGATGTTAGCCCAGACCGGGACTCGTCTCCAACCGCCCCTCGACCGCGCGGGGCGCTAGCTGCCGCGGCGGGCGACGTCCACCGGCTGGACGCGGCTGCCGTCCGTCACCTCGTCCGGAATGCTGAGCGCGATGCGCTCTCCGGGCTGGAGGCCTTCGGAAACATCGACCGTCGCGCCGTCGATGGACGCGACGCGGACCCGCCGGAGCTGTACCTGGCTGTCGTTGCCGAGCACCGCCACCATCTGCTGGTTGTTGCGGACGATGAGGCGGGTCGCCGGTATGCGGACGTGGCTTTCCACCGGAGCCTTGATCGTGTCGGCGCCCCGGGAGACGGTCAGCGCCCCGATGGCTTCCCGCCGATCCGCGCACCGGCATCGATCGCCAACGCCGCGAGCGCCTCGAACTCCTGCTCGCGGCCGGTGGTGGGGCGTGCGACGAGGGCGATGGTCCGGTGCGGCGCCGGCCGGCGCAGGGGACGTGCGTCGACCAGGGCTCCGGCCAGCGCTCCTCCTTTCACGGCCATCTCGGGCAGAAGGGCAACGCCGAGCTTCGCCTCGACCATCTGAACGAGTGTGGGGAGACTGGTCGCCTCGATCCCGGTGCCTGAGGTCTTTCGCGCCTGGGTGCCGCATGCCTGAAGGGTGTGCTCGCGGAGGCAGTGCCCTTCCTCGAGCAGCAGTAGGCGGTCGGCCTCGACCGAGTCGAGCGCGAGCGGCGCTCGGCCGGCGAGCGGATCGCCGATCGGCGCGACCAGCCACAGATTCTCGATGAACAGCGGCTTCACCCGCAGCGTCCGGGTGTCGTACGGCAGGGCGATCAGCGCGAAGTCGAGGCGGCCGCCTTCCACCTCGGCCAGCAGCCGCGCGGTCTGCTCTTCGCGCAGCACGATCTGCAGCTCCGGGTACTTCGCCCGAGCGGCGCGAATCAGCGGGGCAAGCAGGAACGGCGCGATGGTGGGAATCGCGCCGAGGCCGACCGTGCCCGACATCGGCGCCGCGCGCTCGCCCACGAAGGTCAGGAGGTCGCCGGCGGCCGCCAGCAGCGCCCGCGCTCGGGCCACGACGGCGCTGCCGAGCGGCGTCATCAGTACCCGGTGGCGGTCACGCTCGACGAGGGTGGCGCCGAGAAAACGCTCGAGCTCCTTGAGCCCGCCCGAGAGCGTCGATTGCGTGACGTGGCAGCGCTCGGCGGCCTGGGTGAAGTTCAGCGTCTCGCTGAGGGACACGAGATAGCCGAGCTGGCGCAGGGACAAGCCTTCGGGTGCGGGCATGGGGCGGACCCCGAGTTATCGGATATACCGATTACTATTATCGACATTATCCGTTGGCACGATCATCCGGCAAACGCCAAATTCAGCCTCGACAGGAGCTGAAAGGAGCCCGAGATGAACGACGAATCCGCCACCGTGAAGAACCTGGAAGCCGCCTTCGCCGGTGAGTCCATGGCGCACATCAAGTACCGCTATTTCGCCAAGCTGGCCCGCGAGGCGGGCGACGAGGCGACGGCGAAGGTGTTCGAGGACACCGCCGACCAGGAGGTCCAGCATGCCTTCGGTCACCTCGATCTGCTCTATCCGAAGGGCCGCGTGACGCCGGCCAAGGCGCTCGAGATCGCCATCGAGGGCGAGACCTACGAGTACTCCGAGATGTACCCGAACTTCCGCCATCTCGCCGAGACGGAGGGCAACGCCGCCGCGGTCGCGGAGTTCGACGAGCAGATCGCCGAGTCGAAGGACCACGCCGAGCGCTTCCGCGAGACCCTCGCCAAGGCGGCGAAGCGTTTCGCCGCGCTGGCCAAGGTCGAGGAGCGCCACGCCAACCGCTACCGGCAGGCGCTGGACCGCGTGACCAACACCAAGGCCGCCTAGCGCCGGCTGAGCGAGAACGAGACACAGGAGAACGAGAGATGAAAGTCTACAAGTGCATCGTGTGCGGCTTCGTCTACGACGAGGCCAAGGGCCTCCCGGAGGAAGGAATCGCGCCCGGCACCCGCTGGGATGACATTCCCGACAACTGGGAATGCCCCGACTGCGGAGTGGCCAAGGCCGACTTCGAGATGGTGGTGGTGAAGGCCGCCTGATCGGCGGAAACGAGAACGCCCGGAGCACAGCCTCCGGGCGTTGCGCTATCGACGCGGCGTGCCCTCTAGAAGAGGCGCACGCCGTAGTGCTCGAAGCGCTTCTCAACCGTCGGGTCGATCGCCATGGCCGCGCGGATGTCGGCATCGCCGCCGGTGCGGTCACCGCTCATCCGCCGCGCGACGCCGCGACCGTAGACCGCCGATGCCTGCTTCGGCGCGAGCGACAGGGCCGCGTCATAATCGGCAACCGCGGCGTCGGGCCGACGCAGCTTGAGATACGTCAGCGCGCGGCTGGTGAGCGTCGACACTTCCTCGGGCGCGAGGCGAAGGGCTTCATTGCAATCCGAGAGCGCCTGGTCGAGCCGTCCGAGCACGGCACTCGCGAGGCAGCGGTTGGTGAGGGTCGGCGCGTTCGTCTTGTCCAACTGCAGGACGAGATCGTAGTTGTCGAGCGCGCGTTCGTAGTTGCCCTGCAGCGCGTATGCCGCGCCGCGATTGCTGAGCGATTCGACGTCCCGAGGGTTGATCTCGATCGCGCGGTCGAAATCGGCAATGGCACGATCGTAGGCGCCGACGCCGATCAACGCTGTGCCGCGGTTGTAGTAGGCGACCGCGTCGGCGGAATTGAGCGCGATCAGCCGATCGAAGTCGGCGATCGCGCGTTCGTAGCTGTGACGGAGGATGTAGACCGCGCCGCGCACGTAATAGGCCTGCGCGAGCCCCGGCTCGAGACTGATCGCCTGGTCGAGGTCGATGAGCGCGCGGTCGAAGTCGCCCTTGCGGAGATACGCGACGCCGGCCGAGAGATAGGCCTCGATGCGCTGACCACGGGTCGCCGCGGGGGACCTGAGCACCGCCGAGCACCCGGCGAGGCTTGCGTCCGGATCGGTCGAGGCGCAGCGCTCCCGGTCTTCGCTCAGGCTTTGCGCGGCCGCTCCTCCCGCCCACAGAAGCGACCAGATGATACCGACGACGAGCGCGCGCATGGACGACCTCCGGGCAGACGCCGGCCATCTAAGCATGGTGGCCGGCCGCCGCGCGCTCGCGAGCGCGTGAGCGGGATCAGAAGTTCGTGAGCGGAGGAGTGGCGGTCGCGCCGTCAGCGCGATTCAATGCGATAGAATCGGAACATGCCGACGATCGTCGGATCGTTCGCCACCGCGGCGCCGATGTCGGCGCTACCGCCCGCGACGTCCCCACGCGCCCGCCGCACGAAGCCGCGCCCGTACAGTGCGGCGCTGTCGTTCGGGCTTGCCCGCAGCACCTCGCCGAAATCGGCGAGAGCGCGATCCGGCTCGCCTTGCTTCAGGTAGGTGAGGCCGCGATTGACGAGCGTGTTTCTGTCGTTGGGTTTGGCGGCGAGCGTCGCGTTGCAGTCGGCAAGCGCACCGTCGAGGTCGCCGACGACCATGCGGGCGACGCAGCGGTTCGCGAGTGCGGTCATGTTGGTGCCGTCGAGCGCCAGCGAGCGGTCGAAGTCGACGATTGCGTGCTCCGGCTCCTCCTTGAGGAAGAAGCCGAGCCCGCGGTCCGCGAAGTAGCCGGCGCTTTCGGGCTGCAGCCGGATCAGGTGGTCGAGATCGGCCATCGCCAGGTCGAGGTGATCGCTGGAGAAGTTGGCGACGACGCGGTTGCGCAGCGCATCGACGAAGTCGGGTGCAAGGCGCAAGGCTTCGCCGAGATCGGCCATCGCCCGCGGATAGTCGCCGCGGCGCCAGTACGCGGCGCCGCGGTTGCTGAACGCGCCGGGCGACCGCGGATCCAGCGCGATCGATTGGTCGAGATCGGTGATGGCGGCCGCCGGCAGGTTCTTCTGCAGGTACGCCGCGCCACGGTTTTGAAGCGCGACGGCGTGGCGCGGATCGATGCTGAGCGCTTCCGTCGCGTCGTCGATCGCCTGATCGTAGTTGCCCACCGCGAGGTATACCGCGGCGCGATCGCTGTAGCCGTCGGCATACCCGGGATTTAGCTGGACGGCCTGGTCGAGGTTGAGGAGCGCTCGCGAGTAATCGCCGCTCCGGAAGTACGCGCGGCCGCGGCCGCCGAAGCCGACCGCGCGCTCGTTCGCGGGCGCGCGCGATTCGATGATCGCGGTGCACGCGGCCACGGCGATGTCCGGGTCGTTGTCGAAGCACCGCTGACGCGACTGAGCGGTCTGAGCGACCGCGACATGGTTCGTCAGGATGAGGACAAGGAGAAATGGAAGGATGCGGCGCAGTCCGCAGCTCCTGTTCAGGCGCGCCGATTAAACCACTCCCCGCCGGACGTGGATATAGGGTGCAAGGCAAGAAAAAAGGCCCGCGGGTTCCGCGGGCCTTTGTTGCCGGAAACGGCGGAAACGCGCGGTTACTTGGCCGCGATCGCCTGCTTGTACCAGGTCTCGTCCACGTATTTGGCGGGATCGACGTTGCTGAGATCCTTCTTCGGCGTGCCGTACTCGCTCCGGAGCTTCAGCACCGTGCGGATGCCGTTGAGGTCGATCTTGCCCTTCCGCTGCAGGCCTTCTTTCTCGCCGAGCAGGGTCTGGTAGACGTTCTCGGCGCCCGCGCGGTCGACCTTGGCGTTCTTCATGGCGTTCGACAGCGCCGCTTCCTTGTTCTTGGGGTCGTAGAGGAAGTCGACCGCTTGCACCCAGCTTCGGATGAAGCCGACAAGGCGATCGGAATTGTCCTTCGCCCACTGCTTCTGCACGGTGCCCACGAACGCCTGATAGTTGCCGATCGCGCTCACGCTGCCGAGGTACGTGAAGCCCTTGGCCCGGAGCGGAAGATCGAACGGTGAATAGAGCAGCGTCGCCGCGATCTTCTTCTCGTCGAGCGCCTTGGCGCGGAACGGTGTTCCACCCACCGACTCCAGCGTGTAGTCGGCGGGCTTCACGCCGCCGACCTCGATCATCTTCATCGTCACGAATGCGAACCCGGTCGTCTTCGCGTCGACGCCGACGGGCTTACCCTTGAGATCGGCGTAGGCCTTGATCTCCGGTAACGCGAAGACCTGGAGCGCGCCGGCCATGCCGCCCATCACCGCGATGAGGTCGGGCTTCGCCGGCAACTCGACTTCCCCCTGTCCCTCCATGTAGGCGATCGAATTGTCGATGGCGGTGATGGCGATGTCGTACTTGCCGGTAACGAGACCCTGGAACAGCGGGACGGACCCCGTCGCCTGGGTGAAGTGGATGGCGATGTTGTTCTTGGCGAAGAATCCCTGCTCCTCGGCGATCCAGAGCGGCCAGTTCGGCGCGCCGCCGAATGCGATCACCTCGAGCGGCTTCGACTGGGCGCGGGCCTCGCCGGCCGACCACGCGACGGCGGCGACGAGTGCGACGAACGCGGTGCGTACGAACCTTCCTGCGGACTGTCCTGCGGACCGTGTCATGTGCCTCTCCTGTGCAGGTTATTGTTTTGCGATTCCCTCATATCCGGCGCGTCGACGCACGCTGTACCAGTTGCGGCGCGATGGTCACCGTCCGGTGGGGCGCGTGGCCGCCGGAGATCTCGTCGAGCAGCATGCGGGCGGCCTGCTCGCCCATCTCGCGGTGGCCGATGCGCACCGTGGTGAGCGGCGGCGAGACCATGTCGACCAGCGGCATGTCATTGTGGCCGACCACGGAGATGTCGTCGGGGCAGCTCAGGTTGCGCTCGCGGAGCGCGTCGTAGACCCCCAGCGCGAGGAGGTCGTTGGCGGCGACGATCGCGGTGAGATCGCGACGGGAATCGAGCAGCAGCCCGCCGATACGCGCGCCTTCCGCGCGCGAGTAGGCATTGGCGACCTCGACGGCGGTGTCCTCGGGCGCGAGGCCGCGCGCACGCGCCGCGCCCTCGAAGCCGAGCCGTCGCAGATAGCCGGTCGAGACGTGCTGCGGCCCGGCCACGTGCCCGATCCGGCGATGACCGAGGTCGACGAGGTGGTCGACGGCGAGCCTCATGCCGCCGCCGTCGTCCGAGATCACGGCCGAAAGGCGGGGCTCCGCCTCGTTGCGATTCACCAGCACGACCGGCAGCTCGCGATCGATGCAGTGGTCGACGACGGGGTCGCTGCGGCTCACCGTCGCGAGCACCAGCCCGTCGACGCGCCGCGCCATGAGGCCGTCGACGAGCTCGATCTCGCGCTCCTGGTCCCCGCCGACGTCGGCGATCACGGTCGAGTAGCCGTCGGCCAGCAGGACCTCGGCGATGCCCGAGAGAATCGGCGAGAACACCGGGTCGGCGATGTCCGGCACCAGCACCCCGATCAGGCGCGAGCGCCCGGTGCGCAGGCTGGCGGCGACGAGGTCGGGCCGGTAGTCGAGCTTCTGCGCCGCCTGCTCGACGCGCGCGGCGACCAAATCCGCGACGAGATGTCGCGTCATCGGATTCAGCGTGCGCGAGGCGGTGGAGACGTGGACGCCGGCCGCGGCGGCCACCTCCTTGAGGGTGACAGGCTTTCCGGTCTTGCCCGCCTGCGGGCCGCGAAGAGGAGCGCGTGGCATCGTCGTCATCCCTCGAGGCCGCTGGCGACCGGCACGTTCTCGCTCTCGACCTTCATGCCGGACGCGAGTGCCACGGTCTCCATCAGCGCCGCGAAATCGAGCGCGAGGTAGGCGTCGGGATCGGGCTTGAGTTGCGCCGCGCCGATGTGCGCCTGCAGCACCTCGCGGGCCGCCGCCGTCACCGGCACCGGCACGCCGAGCCTGTGCGCCGCGTCGAGTCCAAGGTCGAGATCCTTCTTGAGCAGGGCCGGGGTGAAGGTGGTCGTCCAGTCGCAGTTCACGAGCGCCGGGGACTTGTAGCGGGTGAACACCGATCCCATCACGCTATTGTTCATGAAGTCGAGGAAGGCGTGGCGCGGCACGCCCGCCTTCTGCGCGAGCAGCGTGATCTCGATCAGGTTGTTGATCACGACGCCGAGCATCACGTTGTGGGCGATCTTGCAGATGCGCGCGAGCTCGCCGTCGCCGACGTAGGAGACGCCGCGCGGCGACAGCGCATCGAGCAGCGGCTTCACCCGATCGAAGGCTGCGCGCGGCCCCGATACGACCTGCGACAGCTTTCCGACCTTCACGCACTTGCCGTTGCCGCTGACCGGAGCGGCAAGAAACGTGACGCCGCGCGCCTCGAGGTCCGCGCGCAGCGCCTTCGATTCCTCGACGCCAATGGACGAGCAATCGACCAGGATCGACGGCACGTTCGAGCGGGCGTCGCCGACGACCCCGTTCGCGCCGAAGCAGACGTCGCGGAGGTCCTTGCCGGTGGAGACCATCGTGAACAGCACGTCGACACCGCGCAGCTCGGTCGCCTGGTCGACCACTGTCGCCCCGAGCTTCGCCAGCGGCTCGGCCTTGGCACGGGTGCGGTTCCAGACCCGCACCGGGTGGCCGGCCTTGAGCAGTCGCTCGGCCATCGGGTACCCCATGCGGCCGATGCCGATCCAACCAATGTTCATAACGCGATCCTCTCCCTGACGGATTTTTTCGGCGATTGCGTGTTCGGCGCCGGTCACGACTGGGTCATGCCCCAGCGCCGCACCGTGCGATTCTCGATGGCGCGGAACACGACCCCTTCGACGATGAGCCCGACCGCCATCACCGTCAGCAGGCCGGCGAAGACGCTCGACGTGTTGAGCAGGTTGCGGTTCTCGAAGATGTACCAGCCGAGTCCGCCGCGCCCCGACGAGACCCCGAACACCAGCTCGGCGGCAATCAGGGTCCGCCATGCGAAGGCCCAGCCGATCTTGAGGCCGGCGAGGATCGCCGGGAATGCGGCCGGCATCAGGATGCGCGTGACGTAGCGGAAGCCCTTGAGGCCGAAGGTCTGGCCCGCCATGCGCAACGTCTCGGACACCGCGAGGCAGCCCGCGTGGGTGTTGAGGGCGACGGCCCACAGCACCGAGTTGAGGATGACGAAAACGATGGCGGGCGCGCCGAGGCCGAACCACAGCAGCGCCAGGGGGAGCATGGCGATCGCCGGCAGCGGGTTGAACATCGCTGTCAGCGACGACAGGAGATCGGTGCCGATCCGTGACGAGATGGCGATCGACACGAACAGCGCGGCGAGCGCGAGCCCGAGTCCGTAGCCGACGATCAGGATCTGCAGCGTCACGCTCAGGCGCTGCGGGATGACCCCGGACACGACGCCCTCCCACCACGCGGTCATGGTGCTGCTGAAGGTCGGGAACAGCATCGGCGAGGCGAGGGTGCGGGCGTAGGCTTCCCAGATCGCGGCGAGCACGGCGAGAATGACGATCTTGCGCACCAGAGGCACGTTCCACGCCCGCTCGGCGAACCCGAGCGGCCGTTCGACGCTGCCGATCGAAGCGGGGACGGAGACCGAGCGCTCGTATTCCGGGCGCATCGGCGGATGGTGCAAGGTGGCGTCGGTCATCGCTCGCTTCTCCCGGTGCGTCCCGGTCAGTGGGTGCGGCTTTCGTCGCCGAACAGCATGTGATCGATGCGTTGCACCAGCGCCTGGAAGGCGGCGCCGGTGCGTGCGTCGTGGGCGAAACCCGGGCTGTTGAGCTCGGCGCGCACCTGGCCGGGGTGGGGCGATAGCACGAGGATGCGGGACCCGACGATCGCCGCCTCCTCGATCGAGTGCGTGACGAACACCAGCGTGAAGCGGCAGTCGTCCCAGAGCTGCAGCAGCTCGTCCTGCATCTTGCGGCGGGTGAGCGCGTCGAGCGCCGCATAGGGCTCGTCCATCAGCAGCACCGCGGGCTTCATCGCCATCGCGCGCGCGATGGCACAGCGCTGCTTCATGCCGCCGGACAACGTGTGCGGGTAGGCGTGGGCGAAGTCCGACAGATTGACCTTGGCAATGGCGTCGTCGGCGCGCGACGCGGCTTCGGCCTTCGCGACGCCGTTCTGGCGCAGCGGGAACAGCACGTTGTCGCGGACCGTCTTCCACGGCAGAAGCTGGTCGAACTCCTGGAACACCATCATGCGATCGGGGCCGGGGCCGTCGACCGGCGCGCCGCCCAGCAGGATGCGGCCCTCGACCGGCTTGATGAACCCGGCGATCGACTTGAGGATCGTCGACTTCCCGCAGCCCGAAGGGCCCAGCAGCACGAACCGCTCGCCGGGGTAGATGTCGAACGACACGCGGTACGTCGCCGTCACGAGCCGCGACGGCGTCTTGTACTGAAGCGTGACGTTCTCGACCTTGAGCAGCGGCGTCGCGGAAGTGGCGGCGGCGGCCGGGCGGTCGAAGCGATTGTCGAGCTGGGTCATCGAAACACGATTTCGAAAAACAAAGGCGCCGCCTTCATGACGGAAGACGGCGCCCCGCCGGTCGCTAGTCGCTCTGGGTATTGTGGAGCGACGGAACGAAGGCATCCTTCCAGCTCGCCGGCGGCGTCTTGAGCTGGCCGATCTGCGCCATGAACTTGGCGCTCGCGCCGACGCCGTGCACGGAGACGTCGAAGTCGTCCTTGAGCTCCCGCAGGATCGCCTCGACGGCGGCATTGTCGAGTGTCTTGGACGGTTCCACCTTGAGGTAGATCTCGGCGGCCTTCCTGGGATCGTTCCTGATCACGTCGTGCGCCTCGGCCAGCGCCTTGGTCACCACCGTCGCGAGCTTCGGGTTCGCGTCGAGGACCTTCTTCGTCGCGCCGGCGACGAGGAACGACGCCTTGCCGCCGAACGCATCGGTCGAGGTCAGCACCGTGTGCACGCGCGAGTCCTTGAGCGCGATCTGCGTGAACGGCGCCGACGAGAAGTAGGCGGTGACCTCGGTCGCGCCCGACAGGAGCTGGTTCAGCGCCTCGGGATGCGGCAGCGCCACGACCAGCGGCTTCAGCTTGTCGTACTGGTCGGCGCCGAACTCCTTCTGCGCCGCCATCTGGAGAGCGTACATCTGCGGCGAGACCAGCGCCGGCATCGCGATGCGATCGCTCGGCTTGAAATCCTTGAGCGTCTTCACGCTCGCCTGATTGGTCACGAGCACCAGCGGCAGCGTCGTTACGCCGGCGATGCCCTCGATCTGCTGCGGCGTGCCCTTGGCCTTCTCCCAGGCGATCAGCATCGCCTGGACGCCGTAGACGCCGACGTCGACCGAGCCCGACAGCACCGCGTCCTGCATCGCGGCGGATCCCGAGAAGCGGGGATAGCTCGCCTTGAGGTCGAGCCCTTCGGCCTTGGCGTGCTTCTCGACGAGCTTCATGTCGTCGAGAATGAACGTCGGCAGGAAGCCGATGCCGAACCCGATGCCGATCTTCACTTCCTGCTGCGCGAGCGCCGGCGCGGCGAAGGCGATCGCCATGACGGCGGCGAAAGCCGCGCGCACGAGCCGCCGACGATCGAAGCTGAATGTCCGCATGTCTGTCTCCCTCAGTTCGGCCGGCGACGCCGGCGCGCTACCCTGTCGTGGCCCCGTCTTCACTTTCGTGCGCGGGTTGCTTCTGATGTCGGATTGCCGGCCAGCCGTCTCGCGGCGGTTTGTGCAATCGTTTGCAGCGTAGGCGGCCCCCAGCGTCGGTGCAAGACAGTTTTTCGCGAAACCGAACCTACAGGATCAAGGCCAAGGGCCGTTCAAGTGCGGCCGCGCAGGCCGCGAGCAGGCGCGCCCCGAGGGCCCCGTCGATGGCTCGGTGATCGCAGGCGAGGCAGAGCGTGGTTTGAGTGGCTACGGCGATCCTGTCCGCGGCGACCACGGCCCGTTTCTCGATCGCGCCGATGGTCAATGCCATCGTGTGCGGCGGCCGCACGGTGGCGCTGACGGCGCGCACTCCGGCGCCGCTCATGTCCCACACCATGGCGACTCCTTCCGGCGCGGTGATCCGTGCTTCGCGCAGCTCGCGCGCCATGGCGGCGACACCGACCCGCTCGGCGGCGCGGATCGTCGCGGCTTCGCCCGCCGCGGCGGCCACCGCGATGTCGACTTGGCGGAAGCGCCGCATGTGATCGTCGCTCCACTGGATATTCGCCTCGGGCACCTTGGTCAGCGCGATGGCGAGCGCCTTCGCGACGCAATGGACGAGCGAGATAGCGAGCGAGGGATCGGCGGCCTCGATCTCGGAGATGAGCTTGAGCACCCCATCGAGCACGACGTCGCGACGCACGACGAAGTGGGGAACGGCCCGCTTTGCCGCGGCGATCGCCAGCGCGTTGTCGCGGCGAGCCGCATCGTGCGGAACGAGCTCGAATGGCGCCGGGGCCGACGTCGCCGGTCGCGCGAGCAGCGGCGATGTCGGCCGCGCCCCCTCGACGTCGCGGGCGACGATGCGGCCGTGCGGTCCCGACCCGCTCAGCCGGGTGAGGTCGATTCCGGACTCGGCGGCGAGGCGGCGGGCAAGCGGCGTGATCGGAACCCCGCTCGGGAGCCGCGCCGGGCCGTAGTTGCGCCCGGGCAGGCGTACCTCGTTGAATGGGTCGAACGGCACGCTGGCCCGCCCCGCGGGGACGATCGGCGCCAAAACCGCCGGAGCGGCGGATGGCGCCGAGGGCGCGCGCGGCGCCGGGGCCACCGCGGGTTTGGAACTCGGAGCCGCGACCGTCACCGCGGCGCCGTCGCCGGCGATGACCGCGACGACGGTGCCGACCGGCACGGTCTCACCCGCGGCGACGCGAATCTCGGCGACGACTCCGGCGCCCGTCGTCGGCACCTCCATTGCCGTCTTGTCGGTCTCGACCTCGAACAGGTTGTCGCCGGCGGCGACGCGGTCGCCGACCGACTTGAACCAGGCGCTGATCTTGCCTTCCGCGACGGTCTCGCCGAGCTGGGGCATCAGCACGTCCACGGCGCGCTCCTCAGCTCGCGAGTCCGCGGCGCACGATATCGACGATGCGCTCGACGGACGGAATCGCCGCATCCTCGAGGTTGTCCGCCGCCGGCAGCGGAATGTGCGGCGTGGTGATGCGCACCGGCGGACCATCGAGATCGTAGAAGCTCTCCTGGCTGGCGATCGAGACGATCTCGGCGCCCCAGCCGCACAGCCGCGGATTCTCCTCGACGGTGAACAACCGGTGCGTGCGGGCGATCGAGCCGAGGATCGTCTGTGTGTCGAGTGGCACGAGCGAGCGCACATCGATCACCTCGACGTCGATGCCATGCTCGGCCTTCAGCTTTTCCGCCGCCATAACGGCGCGCGGCACCATCAGCGCGAGCGCGAGCACGGTGGCGTCCCGGCCGGGGCGGACGATGCGCGCGGTCCCGAGCGTGTCGACGATCTCGCCATCCGGGACTTCCCCTTTTGTCGGGTACAGCGACTTGTGCTCGAAGAAGATGACCGGGTCGGGATCCCGCACCGCAGCGGCGAGCAGGCCGATAACGTCGGTCGGGTTCGACGGGGCTACGACCTTGAGGCCCGGGATCATCATTGCCCAGTTCTCGACGCTCTGGCTGTGCTGGGCGCCGAAGCGGGACCCCGCGCCGTTGGCGGTGCGCACGACCAGCGGGCATTTGGTCTGGCCGTTGCTCATGTAGCGGGACTTCGGAAACTCATTGGCGATGTAGTCGAAGCACACGGCGAGGAAGTCCGAGAACATGATCTCGGCGATCGGCTTGAGCCCGGTCATCGCCGCGCCCATCGCCGCGCCCAGGATCGCCTGCTCGGAGATCGGCGTGTCGCGCACGCGCTTCGGCCCGAACTGCTCCAGCAGTCCGACCGTTGCCTTGAACACACCGCCGGCCGCGGCGACGTCCTCGCCGAGAAACACGACGTCCGGATCGCGCGCCATCTCCTGGGCGATGCCGCGGGCGACGGCGTCGCGGTAGGTCAGTTCCGCCACGCAGCACCTCCGTCGGCGTACACGTCGGTCGCGATGATGTCGAGCGGCGACGGCGGCGCGGACTTGCAAGTCTCGGTGGCACGATCGACATCGGCCAGTACCTGGCGCTCGACCTCGGCGATTGCCGCTTCGCCGATGCCGAATTTCGCCAGGCGCTCGCGGTAGATCTTGAGCGGGTCGCGCTTGAGCCACTCGTCGAGTTCGCCCGGCGGGCGGTACTTCGCGGGATCGGCGCGGGAGTGGCCGCTGTGGCGGTAGGTCATGCACTCGATCAGCGACGGACCCTCGCCGGCGCGGGCGCGGGCGTAGGCGGTCTGGGCCGTGCGGTAGACGGCGTCCGCGTCGTTGCCGTCGATGACGATGCGATCGAGGCCGTAGGCCGAGGCGCGGTCGGCGGCCGGGTGCTCGACCGCGGTCACCGCCTTGATCGGCGTGTACTCCATATAGAGGTTGTTCTCGCAGACGAAGACGACCGGCAGCTTCCAGATCGCCGCGAAGTTGAGCGCTTCGTGAAAGGCGCCGATGTTGGTGGTGCCATCGCCGAAGAAGCACACCGAGACATCGTCTTGGCCCTTGTACTGGGCGCGCCAGGCGGCGCCGCAGGCGATCGGCAGGTGGGCACCGATGATGGCGTACGACCCCATCACGCCGTGGGGCTCCGAGGTGAGGTGCATAGAACCGCCCTTGCCGCGCATCAGGCCGTTGTCGCGCTGCATCAGCTCGCCCAGCACCTGCTCGATCGGGACTCCGCGCGCGAGCGTGTGGGCGTGGCCGCGATAGGTGCAGAAGCTGAGATCCCCCGGCTTCATCGCCTGGGCGAAGCCCGCGGCGATCGCCTCCTGCCCGAGCGACAGGTGACTGGTGCCCTTGACCAGGTTCTGGAGGAACAGATCGAACGCGCGCTGCTCGGCCATGCGGATCACGCACATGGTGCGGAACAGCGCGAGCCGGGTCGCCTCACCGACGTCGTCGTTGGCGTGGTCGCGGGCGGCCGCCTCTCTCGTCGCCATGGCGCCGCTCAGTACGCGTTGGAGATCGGCAGGTCTTCGGCGGGGAAGAGCGTGATCACCTTGCAGCCGGTGTCGGTGACGACGACCTCCTCCTCGATGCGCGCGGCCGACGCGCCGTCGCTCGCGGGACAGTAGGTCTCGAGCGCGAACACCATGCCGGTCTTGATCTCCATCGGATTCTCGAGGGAGACGAGGCGGCTGATGATCGGTCGCTCGTGAAGGGCAAGCCCGAGCCCGTGTCCGAACTGCAGTCCGAACGCCGCCATCTCGTTGGGGAAGCCGAACTCCTCCGCCTTCGGCCACACCTTGGCGACCTTGTCGGTGGTGATGCCGGGCCGGATCATCTGGATCGACGCATCGAGCCACTCGCGCGCCCGCTTGTAGGCGTCGCGCTGCGCGACCGTCGCGCGGCCGACGTTGAAGGTGCGGTAGTAGCAGGTGCGATAGCCCATATAGGACTGCAGGATGTCGAAGAACGCCTGGTCGCCCGGTCGCACCAGGCGGTCGGTGAAGTTGTGCGGGTGCGGGTTGCAGCGCTCGCCCGAGATCGCGTTGATCGCCTCGACGTCGTCGGACCCCATCGCGTAGAGCATCTCGTTCGCCTTGGCGACGATGTCGTTCTCGCGCACGCCCGGCTTCAGCTCCTCCCAGATCATGTGATAGACGCCGTCGACCATCGCCGCGGCCTGGTTGAGGAGCGTGATCTCGTCCACGTTCTTGATCTCGCGGGCGTTCAGCATGATCTGCTGGCCGTCGACGAGCTTGATGCCGGCGCGCTCGAGTTCGAACCACATCGCCGGCTCGATCAGGTCGACGCCGACCGGCATGTCGGCGACGCCGGCGGCCTTGAGAAGCTCCTTCACCTCTTCGGCGTGGCGCCGCATCAGACCGACCTCGGGCGGCACGGTGCCGCGCAGCCCGAGCAGCCCGGCGCGGAAGTTCTCCGGCGGCAGCCAGTCGCAGAAGAGGCGGTGATGGACGGCCGCGGAGCCGAAGTCCCACAGCACCGGCTCCTCGTCTCCGGCGAGGAGCGCGAAGCGGGTCAGTTTGTCGCGCTCCCACTCGCCGATCTTCGTCGAGGTGACGTAACGGATGTTGTTGACGTCGAACAGCAGCAGCGCGCCGCACTGCGACGCCTTCAGCGCCTGGCGCGCGCGCGACATGCGGTAGTTCGTCAGCCGGCGGAAGTCGACGCGGCCTTCGAAGTCCACCGCCATCTTGCCGGGCGCCTGGATCGGCCGCTTCCAGTTCCAGTGCGGCTCGACCGTCCGGGCTTCGGTCGCGCCGCCGCTCGCCTGCGCGATCTGTCGTTGCGCGACGGCGGGCGCCGTCGGGTGGCTATGATGGTCGGTGCACATGGGGACCTCGCACTGTGGGGGTGGCCGTTGACCGGCTCTGCAATCGTTTGCAGACGACAGGGATAATCGGCCCCGGCCGCGGAGTCAATGGCCCCTCGCGTGACCGAAAGTGGCCGTTTGCATCGGCGGAAGCGGGCGCCGCCGGCGGCAACGGATACCGGAACGAACCGAAAGCCGCGGCGTTCCGGTGGCTATGGAGCGAAAGCACCCGGTCCTGCGCGTCCTCGGCATCGTCGCGGCGGTTTTCGTCGTGCTGGTCGTCGCCGTGTTCCTGGCGTGGGACTGGAACTGGTTCAAGCCGCCGCTCGAGCGCATGGCGTCGAAGGCGCTGAACCGCCCGGTGACCATCGGCGATCTCAACGCCAGTCTGTGGGATCTAACGCTGGAGGCCGAGAACATCGTCATCGGCAACCCGCCCGAGTTCCCCGAAGGCACGCGCACCGGCAGCATCGAAAAGGTGATGCTGACGATCGACCCGAAGGCGGCGCTGCGCGGCGAGCTCCGGATTCCGACGCTGATCATCGACAAGCCGGTGGGCGATCTCGGGCGCAATCCGAAGGGCGTCGCCAACTGGACGCTCGCGTCGTCCGATCAGCCGCCGGCCGAGGAGGACCAGCAGGCAAAGGTGAAGAAGCCGCCGTCGGTCCCGCTGCTCGGCAGCGTCATCATCCACGACGGCCACATCCACATCGTCGACCCGAAGCTGAAATCGGACTTCAAGATCGACGTCGACACCGACGAGAGCAAACCCGAGCCCGAGATCGTGCTCAAGGCCGACGGCACCTACGTCGGTCAACGAATCCAAGCCGCGTTCCGCGGCGGGTCGCTCCTGTCGCTGCGCGATCCAAGCACGCCGTACCCGATCGACCTCACGGCCGACCACGGCGAGACCCACGTTGCCGTCAAGGGAACGGTGCAGGACCCGTGGAGTTTCGGCGGCGCCAACGTGCAGGTGTCGCTCAAGGGACCGGACATGTCGGCTCTCTCGGATCTCACCACGGTTCCTCTGGCGAAGACGCAGCCCTACAGCCTCGAAGGCCATCTCGACTACAAGAAGGGCAGCATCCGGCTCGACGACTTCGTCGGGAAGGTCGGCAACAGCGACCTGTCCGGATCCTTCGCGGTCGCTCCCGGGAAGGACCGGCCGCTCATCACTGCCGAGGCGAGATCGAAGACGGTCGACATGGCGGATCTGTCGGGCTTCATCGGCGGCAAGCCCGGCGAGGAGCGGCAACGGGCGCGCCTGTTCCCCGACGATCCGTTCAACGTCGCCGCGCTGCGGCAGAACGACTACGACGTCAAGTACACGGCCGACAGCATCAAGAACGAATCGGTGCCGATCGACAAGCTCGAGGCGCACCTGGTCATCAAGGACGGAGTGGCGAAGGCCGATCCGATCAACTTCCAGATCGGACAGGGCAAGCTCGGCGGCAAGGTCGCGCTCGACGCGCGCAACGATCCGCCGCACGCCAATATCGATTTCGACGTCAGCCGCGTCGATCTGCGCCGGCTGGTCGCCAAGACGCCGGTGGAAGGGGCGGGTCTGATCGGGGGGCACGCGTCGCTCGACGGAAGGGGCAACTCGACGGCGGCGATCATGGGCAGCGCCAACGGCGATCTGAAGCTGTTCATGACCGGCGGCGACATCAGCGCGCTGCTGGTGAACCTCGCCGGGCTCGATTTCGGCAACTCACTGATGTCGGCGCTCGGCGTGCCGCGCCGCGCGGTGCTCCGCTGCATGGTGACCGATTTCGAGGTGAAGGACGGGATCGCCAACACCGACCTGTTCATCATCGATACGACGGAGGCCAACATCGTCGCCGATGGCACCATCAACTTCGGTGCCGAGCAGATCGACTACACGATGCGCACGGAGAAGAAGAAGCCGAGCATCGGATCGGTCGCGACGCCGATCCGCATCACCGGTCCGCTCAAGAGCCCGAACATCGCGCCCGAGGCCGGGCCGCTCGCCGCGCGCGGCGCCGCGGCGATCGCGCTCGGGGCGCTGCTGACGCCGCTCGGCGCGCTGCTGCCGACGATCCAGCTCGGCCTCGGCGAGGACAACGACTGCAACGCGCTGCTCCAGTCGGTCAACGCCAACACCGAAAAGGCGCAGCCGGCCGACACCGGCCAGGGCAGCAGCGGCAACGGGAACGGCGGCGGACGCGCGCAGCCGGGCCGTCAGCAGCCGTCAGGCAGCGGCGACAAGGGCAGCGGTCGCGCCCCGAGCCGGTAGGCGTCCGCCGCTAACGGCGCGTCACTCCATCCCCTTCGCCGCCAACTCGACGACGTCCTTCGGCGCGTTGACGATGGCGAGCGCCGCCTGCTGCACCTCGTCTCCGGGACTCGGATCGATTTCGGCGAGGCGCTTCTTGGCGTCGGCGAGGAACGCGGGGTCCTCGACCACCTTGTCGAATGCGGCGCGCAGCGCGTCGATGCGGTCCTGCGGCACCTTCGGTGGCGCGATGATGGCGCGTCCGATCGCGGCGCCGGCCGAGGCGAACTCGATCGCCTGCTTCACCTTCGGGTCGCTGACCAGCTCCTGCATGAGCGGGATGTCCGGCAGGTCGGGATGGCGCTTGAGGCCGCTCTGGATGACCGGAACGAACTCGCCGTCCTTGATCTTCTGCGGGTGTGCGCTGATCCACTGGTTCCAGGCGCTCGACACCATGTCGACCTCGCCCTTCTCCATCGCGAGCACGTACTCGGCGGATCCAGGATACCCGCAGATCAGGTTGAACTTGAACCCGCCGAGGTTCTTGAGCAAAGCGGGCGACTGGTAGCTCTGGGAGGTGCGCCCCGAGCAGCCGACGTTCATCGCGATGTTGCGCATGTCCTCGACGGTCTTCGCCGGAGAGTCTTTGCGCCGGACGAACGCGGCGTTCACGCCGGCGAACGACCCGATGTAGGTCATCTCCTGCATCTTCCACTTGCCGAGCTGCGGATCGAGCACCTGGGTCGCGGCGATGGTCTCGGCGAAGAGTCCGAGCATCGAGCCGTCGCGCGGCGCGATGCCGTAGAGATACGCGCTCGCGACGGCGCTGCCGCCGCCCGGCTTCGACTGCACGATGATGTTCGGGTGTCCCGGGATGAACTTGCCCATGTGGTCGGCCGCGAGGCGAGCGTAGAGGTCGTACGATCCGCCCGGCGGGTGCCCGATCAGAATCGTCATTGTCCGGCCGCGGTAGAACTGCTCAACCGACTGGGCGGCGACTGACCCGGCGAGCGTCGTGACCGCTGCCCCGACTCCTGCCACCCAACACGCGATGCGACCGAACGCGACCATCACTGCCTCCGTCGTTGTCCGACTGTCCTACTCCTTACGCGTGCGCCCCTCGACGTTGCGCGCCGGCGTCTCGGGCGTCAGCCCGCCGCGGCGGCGCGCGTACGTATTCTCTCCATTTTTCGCCCACTCGCCCCTGGCCGCGTTGTCGGCGAATTGCTGCCACACGTCGTTCCAGTCGCCGAGCGAATACCCGTGCCACGGCGGCTGTGGCGCGATGCGCGGCAATCCGAGCTCCTCCCAGATCTTTCGCGCGTTGTCCATGAACGGCCTCGCCGGCAGCGCGAGCGGCGATGCCGGGTGCTTCAGCGTGGCATCGATCAGCATCGCCGAATCCTCACCGCCGCCCTTCGGTCCGTGACCACCGGAGCGGTAGGGAACGATGTGGACGTCGTCGGAAGGCGTCGAGCGATAGGCGAGCGACCAGAACACCGCGTCGGGATTCGACGGATCGATGTCCTCCGACACCGCGATGACGATCTTGCCGCACTGCGCCTGCAGCGTCGCCGCGCCGTGCAGGCCGCGCCACACTTCGGTGTGCGGCGCGCCGTGGACGAACTGCAGGAACAGCACCTTGCGGAGGTTGGTCAGCGCCTCGTGCATGACGACGCGCCGGATTCCCTTGATGTCGAGCTGGTCGCGCAGGTGGTTGAGGAACAGCGTCTCGTACGCCGCCTTCTTCAGCACGCTCGATTCGCTCGGCGTCACCTCGCTGATGATCGAGGCGAAGATCGGTTGCTTGCGCATCGTGATCGCGGTGACGCGCATCGACATGTTGAAGTCCTCGAGCGCGACGTGACCGTGGCTCTCGCCGAACGGCCCTTCGGGCTCGAGCAACTCGGTGTCGATCAGGCCTTCGACGACGATCTCGGAATCGGCCGGGATCTCGAGGTCGACGGTCTTGGCGCGAGTGACGCGGATCGGACGGCCGGCGAGGCCGCCCGCGACCGCCATCTCGTCCTGGCCGACGGCGAGCTTCTGCGGCCCGGTGTAGGCGACCACCGGCGGACAGCCGACCACGATCGCGCACGGCATCGGCTCTCCGCGCTTCTGGTACTTGAGCCAGTGCAGATATCCTCCGGCCCCGCCGAGACGCGAGGCCATCCGCACGCCGAGGCGATCATTCGCCTTGAGCCCGGCGCGGTAGGTGCCGAGGTTGCGCACGCCGGTCTCGGGGTCCTTGGTCACGCAGACGGTCGCCGTCAGGTACGGTGCCGCATCGAACCCGGGCGTCGAGATCGGGATCGGCAGCGACGACACGCCACCGGCGCGGACGAGCGCGTCGCCGGTGAGCACGACCTCATGGCACGGCGCCGAGTCGACCGACACCGGCGCGATCGGGTTGGCCATGGCGCGCGTCCACGCGTCGCCGATCTCGTCGACGGCGCAGCCCATGCCGATGGCGTATATCTCGGACGATGCCGCCAGCGCGCCGACCACGACCGGGATGTCGTAGCGCTCGCCCCGCGCACCGGTGACGTTGGTGAACAGGAACGCGCGGCGCGCGCTCTCCGGAAGCCCGCCGACGAACTGCCAGCGCACCAGCGGGTGCAGCTCGGTATCCTTGCTGATCGGCCGGTCGACGCGCACCAGCAGCCCGCGCGCCTCGAGGCGGGCGAGGTGGTCGTGGAGATCCACGGGAGCGTTCGTCGGCGGCGGCGCGTTCATGCGGTCCGGTGATCGGCGGCGGCAAGCTGGGACGAAAATGCGACGCGAGCGTCGTGCCGTTCTCGTTGTGCGGCACTTGGTCTTGTGCCAGTAAGGGTATCGGGGCGGGTCCGCCCCGACAACGAAAATGCGTGTGCGCCGCATCGTGTGCGCCACATGGTGAATCGGCGCGGCACGCGCCACACGGATTTGACGACGGGGCACGCCGTGGACGGTAGCGGCGAAAACGATTTCCGGGCCATCGGAAAGCCGGTGCGTCGCAAGGAGGACCAGCGGCTGCTGACGGGCCGCGGCCGGTTCAGCGACGACTTCAATGTTCCGGGGCAGGCTTATGCGGCGATGGTGCGCTCGCCGTATCCGCACGCGCGCATTCTTCGCATCGATGCCTCGCGCGCCCGCGCCATGCCGGGCGTGCTCGGAATTTTCACTGGCGCGGACTGCGCCGCCGACGGGCTTGCGCCGATCCCGCACGATCCGGTTCCGTCGACCAAGTACGACATGAAGCTGAAGGGCCCGGACGGGGCGAAGGTGTTCGAAGGCCCGCACGTGCTGTTGCCGGCCGACAAGGTGCGCCATGTCGGCGAGGCCTACGCGATGGTCGTCGCCGAGACCAGGGCTCAGGCGCTCGATGCCGCCGAGGCGGTCGAGACCGCGTTCGAGGAGCTGCCGTGGGTCGCGCAGTCCGAGGACGCGCTCGCGCCCGGCGCGCCGCTGGTGTGGGACGAGGCGCCCGGCAACGTGCTGGTCGACACGCTGTTCGGCGATGCGGATGCGACCGAGCGCGCGTTCGCCTCGGCCGATCACGTCGTCACCATGGATTTCCACGTCGGTCGCGTCACCGCGGTGCCGCTCGAGACCCGCGCCGCGCTCGGCGTCTTCGACGCAGAGAGCGGACGCTTCACGCTCTACGCGGGTTCCGGCGGCGCGGTGCGCCAGAAACGCGAGCTCGCGACCGTGCTCGGCGTCGCGCCGGATCGTCTGCGGGTCCTGTCCTACGACGTCGGCGGCAATTTCGGCTCGCGCAACCGCGTCTACGTCGAGTTCGGACTGGTGCTGTGGGGGTCGCGCAAGATCGGGCGGCCGGTGAAGTTCACCGCGACGCGATCGGAGGCGTTCCTCACCGATTATCAGGGTCGCGATCTCGTGACGAAAGTGTCGCTGGCGCTGCGCAAGGACGGCCGCTTCCTCGCGATGCGCGCCGACAACGTCTCGAACGTCGGCGCGCGCTGCGTGTCGCTGTCGCCGCTGGGCAAGGGCTCGGCCTTGATCACCGGATCCTACGACATTCCGGCCGCGACCTTGCGCGCCCGCGCCGTGTTCACCAACACGATGCCGACGCAGGCCTACCGCAGCTCGGGTCGCCCCGAGGTCACGTTCGCCATCGAGCGGCTGATCGACACTGCCGCCGAGGAACTCGGAATCGACCGCGTCGAGCTTCGGCGCAAGAACCTGATAGCGCCGGAGCGGATGCCGTACACGAACGCCGTCGGCGCGACCTACGACAGCGGCACCTATGAAGGGAACATGGACCGCGCGATGGGGATCGCCGACTGGAACGGCTTTCCGGCGCGTCGCGCCGACGCCGAGCGGCGCGGCAAGCTGCTCGGCCTCGGCCTCGCCAACTACGTCGAGTCCTCGATCGGCGCGCCGAAGGAGCGCACCGAGATCGCGGTGAAGCCCGATGGCCGCGTGCGCGTCGTCATCGGCACCCAGCCGAGCGGGCAAGGCCACGAGACCAGCTTCGCCCAGGTCGTGTCCGATCTGCTCAAGGTGCCGGTTGAGGCGATCGACATCGTGATGGGCGACACCGACGTGGTGAGCGTTGGCGGCGGCTCGCACTCCGGGCGCTCGATGCGCCATGCCGGCACGGTGTTCACGCTCGCGGCGAAGGACCTCATCGAGAGGGGCAAGCGCATCGCCGCCGTCCTGCTGCAGACGTCGCCGGAGCGGATCGAATTCGCGGACGGGCGGTTCCGCGCCCCAGGCGCCGACCGGACGTTCGACTTCATCGAACTCGCGAAGGCCGCGGCGCGCGCCGAGCTCCCAGGCGATCTCAAGGACGGCGTCGCGGTCGTCCGCGACAACGAGATGCACGATCCGGTGTTCCCGAACGGCTGCCACGTCTGCGAGATCGAGATCGATCCCGATACCGGCGAGCTCGCGATCACGCGCTACGCCGCGGTCGACGACGTCGGCCGCTGCATCAATCCGCTCATCGTCGAGGGCCAGACCCGGGGCGGAATCGTCCAGGGCGTCGGCCAGGCGCTGTGGGAGCAGTGCGCGATCGATCCCGCGTCCGGTCAGCCGCTGTGCGGCTCGCTGATGGATTACGGCATGCCGCGCTCCTATCACTTCCCGCGGTTCCGTACCCATATCGCCGAGGTGCTGTCGCCGACCAATCCGCTCGGCATCAAGGCGGGCGGCGAGGGCGGCACCACTCCGGCTCCGGCGGTCATCGTCAGCGCGATCGTCGACGCGCTGAAACCCTACGGCGTCCGGGACATCGCGATGCCGGTGACGCCCCATGCCGTCTGGAAGGCCGTCCGCGACGTCCGTCAGAAAAAGAGACGAGCCTGACATGCCCCACACGATCGAGCTCATCGCGTTCCCCGGCGCGCCCAACCTGCCGGTGTTCGTCGCGCGGGAGAAAGGCTTCTTCGCCGATGCCGGCGTCGAGGTGAATCTGACGACGACGCCGAGTTCGGCGTTCCAGGCGGAAAATCTCGCGGCGGGCAAGTTCCACATCGCAGGCACCGCGTTCGACAACGTCGTCGCCTACCAGGAGGGCCAGGGCGCGGTGCAGCTCGCGGAGACTCCCGACTTCGTCGCCTTCATGGGCGCGACCCAGATCGAGCTCGCGTTCGTCGTGAACCCCGAGGTGCGCGAGTACGCCGATCTCAAGGGCAAGTCGCTCGCGCTCGACGCGCTCGCGACGGGCTTCGCGTTCGTTCTGTACGAGATGCTGGCGCAGGCGGGATTGCAGCGCGGCGACTACACCATGGCGCCGGTCGGCGCGACGCCGCTCCGGTGGGAGTCGGTCAAAGCCGGCCAGCACGCCGGGACCATCACCATCGAACCGTTCACCAGCATCGCCCGCGCCCAGGGCTTCCGCGTCCTCGATACCAGCACGCGGCTGTTCCCGAGCTACCAGGGAGGCGTGTTCGCCGCGAGCCGGCGCTGGGCGGCGGCGAACGCAGACGCGGTGAAGGGCTACATCAGGGGCTATCTCGCGGGCCTCGCGTGGACGCTGGCGCCGGACCATCGCGCGGAGGCCGCCCAGGTCCTCTTGCGCAACATGCCGGAGATCAAGCCCGGAGTTGTGGACGCGGTGATGAAGAGCCTGCTGTCCCCCGCTTCCGGCCTCACCCCCGAAGCGCGCATGATCCCGGACGGCGTCAGGACCGTGCTCGATCTGCGGACCCGCTACGGGACAGGCAAGGCGCCGCTCACCGACCCGACCCGATACATAGAGCCGAGGTATTACAACGAGGTCGTCGGCTGAACCGCGGCTCGGGTTTGGCATGAACCGCCCAATGGTTCGTTGACCGCGGCCTTCGTTCGTGCCCTGATTTCCTCCTGTTGGCGTGCGTCTCATGCGGCGACCGAGGGAGGGGCCCATGCTGAGCAGACGACAACTTCTCAAGGGCGTTGGCGGCGGGTCGCTCGCGGTCGGGACCGCGGCGCTGACCGGGAACCTCGCGCTTCCCGGCCTGTCGTGGGCGGCGGAGACCGGGGTGCCGCTCGCCGGCGGCGTGCCGAGCGGTGTCCGAGACGAGGCCGTTCTCGAGGCGCTCCCGGGCAAGGTGCCGCTGATCAAGCTCAGCTACCGGCCGCCCAACTACGAGACGCCGATCAGCCACTTCAACAGCACCTTCACGCGCAACGACGCCTTCTTCGTCCGCTATCACCTTGCGGTCATCCCCGAGGTCGACGCCGCGTCCTGGCGGCTCTCGGTCGGCGGCGACTCCGTCGAGCGATCCCTCACGCTGACGCTCGACCAGCTCCGCAACGACTTCCCCGCGGTGGAGATCGCCGCCGTATGCCAGTGCTCCGGCAATCGCCGCGGCCTGTCGCAACCGCATGTCGCCGGCGTGCAGTGGGGCTACGGCGCGATGGGCAACGCGAAATGGAAGGGCGCCCGCCTCAAGGACATCCTTGAACGCGCCGGCATCAAGAAGGAGGCGGTCGAGATCGTCCTCGACGGCGAGGACGGTCCGGTGTTGGACAAGACCCCGGATTTCGTGAAGAGCATTCCGGCGTGGAAGGCGCTGGATGAGAACGCGCTCGTCGCCTACGAAATGAACGGCGAACCGCTGCCGCACTTCAACGGCTTCCCGGCCCGGGTCGTGATCCCAGGATGGACCGCGACCTACTGGGTGAAGCACATCACCTCGATCAACGCGATCGCCAAGCCGTTCGACGGCTTCTGGGTCAAGAGCGCCTACCGCATTCCGACCCAGATGTTCCCGGTCGTGCAGCGGTTCGTGTCGCAGGAGACGACGGCCAACACGCCGATCACGGAAATGGTCATCAACTCGCTGATCACGAACGTGAACGAAGGCCAACGAGTGCCGGTCGGGAAACCTCTCGACGTCCGCGGAGTCGCCTGGGACGGCGGCTACGGCATTCAGACCGTCGAGGTCTCCCTGAATGGCGGCCGAAGCTGGCAGGCGGCCACGCTCGGCGAGGACGCCGGTCGGTTCTCGTTCCGCACCTGGCGCTATCGCGTGACGCCGCAGCGAGCGGGCAGCATGACGATCATGGCGAAGGCGACCAACCGGATCGGTCAGTCCCAGGCCTCGGAGCTGATCTTCAATCCCGCCGGCTACCACAACAACGTGGTGCAGCGCGTGACCGTGCAGGCGGCGTGAGGGAGGCGACGATGAGAATCATGGCGCTTGCACTCGGTCTCGTCGTGGCGTCGCTCACCGCGGCTGTCGCCGAGGAGCAGCCGATCCAGCTCAAGGACGGCCCCGGCCGCGACGTGGTCGAGCAGAACTGCGGTGCGTGCCACAGCCTCGACTACATCAAGATGAACTCGCCGTTCCTGAAGGCCGACGTCTGGGGCGCCGAAGTGACGAAGATGATCAACGCGTTCGGCGCGCCGATCGCGGCCGACGACGCGAAGACGATCCAGAATTATCTCGCACAAAACTACGGCGGCTGAGACGCGGAATTCAGGCGCCACCGCAGGCGGGACCGGATCCGGAGAGAGCAGGGTTCTCCGGATCCGTTACCGGTTACTGCTTCGCGGCGCTCTGGGGCTGGGAGCCGGTCAGTTCATTTGCGACCTGCTTCGCGAATTCCTCGTACAGCCACGACATGCGGGCCTCCATCTGGCCACCGCCGAAGCCACCCAGACCATATGACGTCGTCACGTTGAACTTCTGCATCTCTGCCTTGTCAGGCGAGCGCACGACGACGGTGCCGTTGATCCTATCGTCGCCGGCCATGATCCCGAAAAGGACGGCGTTCGCGGTGGACCGAACGCGGACATCCGTGAGGTTGACCTCGACGGTCGGTAGTGTCGGGTCGTCGTTGGGCGTCAGAACGCCCTTCGTGTGCAGCGCGCTTTGAATCGTATTCTGCAGCCGTTGGCGATCGAACCGAATGGTTCCGGCGAGCCGCTGCTCCACCTCGGGGCTCATCGCCACGGTCACTTGTCCCGCCTTCTGGCCGGTGCTGGAAAGCTGGGGCCGGCTGAGGTCCAGGTTCACGTCCCGCGTCACGCCGGACGCGCAGGCAGCTGTCGCCAGCAGCAACGCCGCCGCGACGATTGTCTTGTGAATACCCATCGTGTGTTTCCCCCACATTTGGATTATCAGCGGGGTCGAGTGTAGAAGCCTTTGGCGTCGCCCAGCAACGCTCCGCTTGGCTGTGGTAACTTTTGGGTTCAACTACGCGTTCATCGCGATCAGGCCGGCGGCGACGAGCGACGTGGACGCGCCCTTGAGGCACAGGTTGCGCGGAGACAGATCCTCGCGACCGAGGCCGGGGCAGCACACCGACAGCGCGATGCCGAACAGGAACACGAACAGCGTCGTGGTGCTGGTGACCGCCTGCACGAGGCTCAGCGGCGCCAGCACCAGCGCGTAGCGCGCGGCGAGGCCGCCGCCCAGGTTGATCAGTTCGTTCGATGCGTTGATCCCGAGCAGCGCGCCGGTGTTGGCGCGCACGATGTCGGCGAACTCGCGGCGGTTGCGCGGCACCGCCAGCAGGGCGCATCCGAAGCCCGCCTGGCCGACGAAGCTCCAGAAGACCGTCGGCCAGAACTCGTCGGTGACGGCGAATAGCTTGAACACCGTCGAGCTCGCGGTCAGCGCCAGCGCGCACAGCAGCATGCGGCTGACGAGGCGTGCCCTAAAGCTGAGGCCCCGGCCGGGCCGTACCGACAGCAGCATCGCGCCCGCGACGATCATCGCCCCGCCCAGCATCTGTCGGTGGCTGAGGACCTCGCCGAGCACGACGTAGCCGACGATGTAGCCGAACAGCGGCGCCGCCTGGAACCACGGCGCGACCACCGACGCCTCCTCGCCCTGGAGGGCCTGCAGATAGAAGTACATCGCGCCGAGGTACAGCACGCCCGACGCGGCGATCACCGCCGCCGCGTCGGCGCGCACGCGCAGCACGTCGGGCTGCAGGGCCGCGATGAACGGCAGCGCGACGAGCCCCATCAGGGCGGTGAACACCAGCAGCACGCCGACGCCGGTGTCCTTGAAGTAGCGCTCGACCAGGTACTTGTCCAAATGGGTCGAGATCGCCCACAGGACGGGGCCGGACAGGGCAAAGGCGAGCCAGGACATCGTACGAGAAGGCTGAATTCGCGGTGGGATGAAGGGCGGCGCTTTACATCGCGCTGCCGGAGCCCAATCTATACCGCAGACCGCGCGCGCGGTGCGCTATCGCCGTGTCCGGCACGCCCGACGCCATCGTGCGTTATCCTGTGACCGGGCCGCGCGCGGCGTTCGCGCCCACCGCTGCCGTTATCCGAGGATGCGTTTTCCATGACATTGGCCGAGGGCGCCGGCGCGCGCCAACCGCTGCCCTCCGAAGGGGAACCCAAGACGGGCGCGCGTCGCACGCCGCGGGTCGACATCGCGGCGCTGCGCTCGCTGGTGCCGTTCCTGTGGACCGCAAACCCACCCGAGCTGCGGGTGCGGGTCGTGCTGGCGCTCGTGTGCATGATCGTCTCGACGCTCGCCACCGTCGCGGTGCCGATGGTCTACAAGCAGGCGGTGAACGCGCTGACGCCGGGCACATCGGCGGCGGTCGCCCTGCCGCTCGCGCTGATCGTCGCCTACGGACTGATCCGCTTCACCTCGGCCGCGACCGGCGAGCTGCGCGACGCGCTGTTCGTCAAGGTGACGCAGCGCGCCGTCCGCAACGTCGCGACGACGGTGTTCCGGCATCTCCACGGCCTCGCACTGCGGTTCCACCTCGACCGCCAGACCGGCGGGCTTTCGCGCGCGGTCGACCGCGGCACGAAGGGCATCGAGTTCGTGCTGTCGTTCATGCTGTTCAACATCGTGCCGACGATCCTCGAGATCCTGTTCGTGTGCGGCGTGCTGTGGTGGCTCTACGACGTCCGTTATGCGCTGGTGACGTTCGTCACGATCGGCTCGTACATCGTCTTCACGCTCGTCGTCACCGAGTGGCGTCTCAAGTTCCGCCGCGAGCAGAACACCGCCGATTCGCTCGCCAACACGCGGATGCTCGACAGCCTGCTCAACTTCGAGACGGTGAAGTATTTCACCAACGAGACCCACGAGGCCCGCCGCTATCAGGATGCGATGGAGCGCTACGAGCGCGCCGCCGTGCTGAACAAGACCTCGCTCGCCGGCCTCAACATCGGGCAGGCGCTGATCATCGCGGCGGGGCTGGTCATCGTCATGATCATGGCGGGTCGCGGGGTGGCCGCGGGCACGCTCACCATCGGTGACTTCGTGCTGGTGAACGCATACCTGGTGCAGCTCTATCTGCCGCTCGACTTCCTCGGCTACGTCTACCGCGAGGTGAAGCAGTCGCTCACCGACATGGAGGCGGTGTTCCGGCTCCTCACCGTCCCGGCCGAGGTCACCGACGCGCCGGACGCAAAGCCGCTCATGGTGCGCGGCGGCGAGATCGTCTTCGACCGCGTGTCGTTTGGCTATCGCCCGGACCGCATCATCCTCAAGGACGTGTCGTTCACCGTCCCCGCGGGGCGGACGGTCGCCATCGTCGGCCCGAGCGGCGCCGGGAAGTCGACGATCTCGCGGCTCCTGTTCCGGTTCTACGACGTGACGTCGGGATCGGTGTCGATCGACGGCCAGGACGTGCGGAGCGTGCTGCAGGATTCGCTCCGCGCCAACATCGGCATCGTCCCGCAGGACACGGTGCTGTTCAACGACACCATCTACTACAACATCGCCTACGGGCGGCCCTCGGCGACCAAGGACGAGATCGAGCGCGCGGCGAGGCTCGCCGCGATCCACGACTTCATCGTCTCGACCCCGCAGGGCTACCAGACCCGCGTCGGCGAGCGCGGCCTCAAGCTCTCGGGCGGCGAGAAGCAGCGCGTCGCCATCGCCCGCACGATCCTCAAGAACCCGGCGATCCTGGTGTTCGACGAGGCGACGAGCGCGCTCGACTCCAAGACCGAGAAGGACATCCAGGCATCGCTGCGGCAGGTCTCGGCCGACCGCACGACGCTGATCGTCGCTCATCGCCTGTCGACGGTGGTCCACGCCGACGAGATTCTCGTGCTGGACGGCGGCCGGATCATCGAGCGCGGCCGTCACGCCGATCTGCTCGCGACTGGCGGCGCCTACGCCCAGATGTGGGCGCGCCAGCAGGAAGCCGAGCACCTCAAGGAGATCGCCCACGATCTCGATCCCAACGCCGCCGGCAGCCCGGGCGGGCGCGCGATGGACACCGACGCGGAAGAGGCGGTCGCCCGCTAGCGCACGAGCTGTGGTGTCCGCTAACGCACGAGCTGCGGCGAGTCCGCCGGGTGCGTCGCCCGGTAGTCCGAGGGGCGCGTGACGTCGTGCGGCGCGTCGGCGTGCATCGTCCGCGCGACCAGCGAGGCGACCACCGCGACCACGATGTTCGCCACCAGCGCCGTGAGGCCGATGTAGACGCTGTAGGTGTGGCCGCCGATCGCGAGCGCATGCACCGGCTTGAGACCCTGGCCGAAGGCGATCCACGTGCCCACCAGCATGCCCACGGCCCAGCCGGCGAGCAGGCCGGTGGGACGCATCCAGCGACCGAGCGGGGCGAACAGGCCGAACACGATCGCCGGGAACGTCTGCAGGATCCACACGCCGCCCAGGAGCTGCAGGTCAATCGCGAACTGGGTCGGCAGGAAGATGATGAAGACCAGCGCGCCGACCTTGACCACGAGCGACACCAGCTTGGCGAGCGTCGCCTCGCCCTGGGCGCTGATGCTGCGGTTGACGTACGGCTTCCAGATGTTACGCGTCACCAGATTGGCGGCGGCGATCGACATGATCGCGGCCGGCACCAGCGCGCCGATGACGATCGCCGCGAACGAGAACCCGACGAACCAGTCGGGAAAGATCTTCAGGAACAGCATGGGCACCGTCATGCTCGGCGAGGGCGCCTGCACGCCGGCGGCGAGCGCCATGTAGCCCAGGAGCGCCACCAGTCCGAGCAGGATGGTGTAGAGCGGCAGCAGCATGGCGTTGCGTCGCACCACGTCGCCGCTCGCCGAGCTCAGCACGCCCGTGGTGGTGTGCGGATACATGAAGGCGGCGAACGCCGAGCCGAGCGCCAGAGTCGCGAACGCGGTGAACTGCTCGGGCTTGAGCACGATGCCGGTCGCGCCGCCCTTGGCCTGGAATGCCTTGTCGGCGGCCTCGAACATCGCCCCGTAGCCGCCGAGGTGGAGCGGGATCAGCACGATCGCGGCGATGACGACGATGTAGATCATCACGTCCTTGACGAACGCGATCATCGCCGGGGCGCGCAGCCCGCTGGTGTAGGTGTAGAGGGCGAGGATCAGGAAGGCGACGATCAGCGGCACGTCGCCCAGCAATCCGCCGCCCTGGCCGAAACCCATGGCCGCGATCACAACCTGCATGCCGACGAGTTGCAAAGCGATGTACGGCATCGTCGCGAGAATGCCCGTCACCGCGACCGCGAGCGCCAACAGCTCGCTGCCGTAACGACCGTGGACGAAATCGGCGGGGGTGATGAAGTTGTGGCGGTGGCACACCGCCCACAGCCGCGGCATCACCGCGAAGACGAACGGATAGACGATGATCGTGTAGGGGAGCGCGAAGAAGCCGTAGGCGCCCACCGCGTAGACCAGCGCCGGCACGGCGATGATGGTGTAGGCGGTGTAGAAGTCGCCGCCGATCAGGAACCAGGTGATGACCGTGCCGAAGCGCCGGCCGGCGAGCCCCCACTCGTGCAGCAGCGTGAGGTCGCCCGCTTTCCAGCGCGCGGCGATGAAGCCGAGGACGGTGACCAGCAGGAAGAAGAACGCGAAGACGACGAGCGCCGTGACGTTGATGCCGCTCATCGCCGGATCCCCCGGTAGACGATGTAGATCAGCAGCGACGTCACCGGCACCCAGGCGAACTGATACCAGTAGAAGAACGGGAATCCCAACAGCCGCGGCTCGGTGGCGTTGTAGAACGGCAGCCACAGCAGGCCGATCAACGGCAGCAGCAACAGAAGCCAGCGCATGAGTCCCTCGCAGGCGAAGCGTGTCGGGTGCGGAACGCGCGAGCGCGGCGTTCGGCGGCGCGTCGGAAGAGGCGAGTGCGTGGCATTTTCGGGCCACCGCCGAGGAGTCCGTACGGAGCCGCGCTATTGCCACCGCGACCCAACGGATCAGGCCGCCCGCGGCGTGTAGGATGTGCGCATATCCGAAGCGCGGCCGCGCCGCGCGCCGCCATGACGCGGCGCAGCGTCCGGTTCACCTGAGCGGGCGATCGTCCGCGGGAGCGGAGCCATGAAAGTCGAGGACATCCTGCGCGCCAAGGGCCGCAACGTCGTCACCACGCGACCCTCGGTGTCGGTGAAGGCGGCGGCGGACCGCCTGCGGCTCGAGAACATCGCGGCGCTGGTCGTGCTTCAGGACGAGGAGGTGGTCGGCATCGTCTCGGAGCGTGAGATCGTGCGCGCCTACTCGCGCGACGGCGCCGAGATCGAGGCGCGCAACGTCGGCGACCTCATGACCGGGATCGTCGCGGTCGCGCCCGACGAGGACCTCCGCACGGTGATGGCGACGATGACGCGTCTGCGCGCCCGCCACGTCGTGGTGATGAAGGACGGCGGGCTCGCCGGCATCGTCTCGATCGGCGACGTCGTCAAGCACCGCCTCAGCGACCTCGAGCTCGAGGCGAGCGTGCTGCGCGACGCCTATCTCGCGGCGCACTGATCCGATCGGGTTTCGTCGCGGTCTATTTGCGGCGGCGCGTCGTTCGCGGCTTCGATGGCGCGCGGCGTGACGCGAACACCTCGGCGGCGGCGCTCACCGCGTTCATCGCCGCGGGGAAGCCCGCGTACACCGCCATCTGGGTCAGGATCTCGACGATCTCGCGCTCGGTGATGCCGAGGTTGAGCGCGCCTTTGATGTGCGACTTGAGCTGCGGCAGCGCGTGGCCCAGCGTCGCGCACGCGGCGACGGTCGCGATCTGGCGCTCGCGCAGGGAGAGCTGCGGCCGGGCGTAGACGTCGCCGAACGCGAACGAGATCACGAACTCGGAGAGCTCGGGCGCGGTGCGAGCGGCGTTGGCCAGCACCTCGACTCCGGCGTCGCCGTGGATGCGCCTGAGCGTCGCCAGTCCCCTGCGGTAGCGCGCGTCGGCCTTCGGTCGCGGGGTCTTCGCCATCCTGCCCTCCGTCGTTCGGAGCGCATGATGCCGCGACGTGAGGGAAAGGAAAGCGCTACTTCTCGCCGGCCCTACTTCTCGCCGGTGAGGGCCGCGAGCGCGGCCGCGGCGCGGGCGAACACGCCGGCCCAGTCGCCGGGAGCGGCCTGTCGGATCAGCGTCGCGTTCGGGTACCACGGCGTCCCGGTCCCGCTCTCGCCCCAGCGCCAGTCGGGCTGGTGCGCGAGCACGATCCACGTCGGGCGACCGAGCGCGCCGGCGAGATGCGCGAGCGCCGAATCCGAGGTGATGACGAGGTCGAGCGACTCGAGCAGCGCCGCGGTGTCGACGAACGCGCCGTCGCGGTCGAGATCCTCGGGCACGATCACCGGCACCTCGGGCGTCGTCCGCCACTCGTGCTCGCCCGGGCCCTTCTGCAGGCTGACGAGACCGACGCCCGACAGCTTCGCGAGCGGCGCGAAGTTGTCGAGCGCGAGCGACCGGCTCGCGTCCTTGCGATAGCCGGGATTGCCGCGCCAGCCGATCCCGACGCGCAGCCGCCGCGCCGGGACGTTGCGGTCGAGCCAGTCGCGCCAGTGCTTCTGCCGTTCGGCGTCGACGGCGAGGCACGGCGCGTCGGCGAGGTCGTCGGGCGCCGCAACGTCGAGCGCGAACGGCAGGCTCATCAGCGGCAGATGTAGGTCGTGCTCGGGTAGCGGCCCGTCGCGGTCGACGATCGCGTCGATGCCGGGCGCGTTCGCGAGACAGGCGAGCAGTGCCGGTTGCGCGGCGAGCACGACGCGGCCGACGCGAGCGCGCGCCCGGTGCGCGAACCGCAGGAACTGGAACGTGTCGCCGAAGCCCTGCTCGGCGACGAGAAGCAGTGTCTTGCCCACCGCCGGGCGTCCGTCCCACCGCGGCGACGCCGGAGTCTTCGGGCCGAGGCCGGGCACCCTGAGGCGCCATTCGTAGGCCGAGAAGCCGCGCGCCCACTCGCCCGCGGCAAGAAGATTGAGCGCGAGGTTGAAGTGCGCGTCGGCGTTGTCGGGCTCGAACGCGATCAGCGTCTCGAGAGCGGCGGTGCCGGCGGCGGTCGCGCCGGATTCCTTCAGCGCTACCGCGAGATTGAGCAGCGCCTTGCCGTGACGCGGCTGGGCGTTGAGCACGGCGATGAAGCTGTCGATCGCGTCCTTGGCGCGGCCGAGCGCGAGCTCGATCGTGCCTTGGGTGTGGCGGATCTCGGCGTCGGTGGGCGCGAGCACGCTCGCGTGCCGCGCGGCGGTCAGCGCCGGCTCGTGCTCGCCATTGTCGTGGAGCGCCAGCGCGAGGTTGGCCCAGCCGCGGGCGAACCGGCCGTCGACCGCGACAGCGGCCCGGTGCGCGGCGATGGCGCCGGCGAGGTCGCCTTGGGCGCGCAGCACGTTGCCGAGGTTGGAGCGGGTGACGGTCGCCTCGGGAACGAGGACGAGCGCCGCTTCGTATGCGGCACGCGCGGCATCGAGATCGCCGTCCTGCTGGTGGCGAAGGCCGTCGCTGTGGAGCGCCTGGGCGGCGCGCATCGCGGCGGCACGCTCGGCCGACGGTCCGTCGACGGGAGGGATGGCGAGGCGGGGGCGCGGGCGAGGGGCCAGTTGTGGCGCAGCCAACGAAGGTCTCCGTTACGAACTTTACCCGCCGAGGGTCGCCCGGTTTGGTTTAGAAACCATTGACGGCGCCCCCGGAGGTCCGGGATTCGTTGGCGCCCAGGCGCCCGCCCAGGCGCCCGCCCAGGCGCAGTTGTGTCCGGCGGCGGTTCGGCGGAGGAGAGCGTGGTGAGGACAGCGGCGGCGCGGGGTCTGCTCATTATCTCGTTGGTCGCGGCGACCGTCGGCGCGTGGCCGGCTACGCTCTTCGCCCAGACCCCGGCGCCGTCGCCCCAGGCGCAGTCGCAGCCGCAGCCGCAGACGTCCGACGACATCGACTGTCTGCTGTCGGTGCTCCAGGACGATGCCCGCCGGCAGGCGTTGATCGACGCGCTCAAGGCCCGCGGCGGCGCCTCGGCAGCCCCGGAGCACGCTTCGCCCGAGGAGGCGCAGGCGGAGAAGCTGGTGGTCACGCTCTCCGATCGCGTCCGCGACGCGAGCGAGCGGGCGCTGCGGCTGGTGTCGTCGCTCACCGAGCTCCCCGGACTCGCCGCCGACGAGTTCCGTCAGTTCCGCGACCCCGCGATCCGCGCGGCGCGGTTCGATGCCATGCTCCGCGTCGCGGGCGCGCTCGCGATCGGCCTGATCGCCGAGTTCATCGTCGTCCGTCTCCTGTTCGGCGTCGAGCGTCGCTTCGAGGCGACGGTGCCGGCGTCGGTGGTGGGCCGCGTCGTCGCGCTGATCGCCCGCGCGTTGGTCGACGCGGTGCCGCTCGCCGCCTTCGTCGCCGCGGCGATCGTGGCGCTGAGCCTGCTCGGGACGCCGTCGCGGGCGCGGCTCGCCGCCGATCTCCTGATCTACGCCCACGTGACGGTGCGCGGACTGCTGATCCTCGCCCGCATCGTCGTCGCGCCGGGAACGCCCAACCTGCGTCTTCTGGCGATCACCGAGGAGACGGCGCATTACATCTACATCTGGACGCGCCGCATCGCCGTGGTCGCGGTGTACGGCGGCTTCCTCACCGAGGCCGGGCTCTACTTCGGCGTCACCGCCACCGCGCGGACCGGGCTGTTCAAGGTCGTGGGCGGCGTGGTCGCGCTGCTGCTGGTGGTGATCGTCCTCCAGAACCGCGTCGGAGTCGCCCGCCTCATCGCCAACGAGAGCTCGACCGCGCTGCTCGGCGTGCGCAAGGCGCTGGCCGACGTCTGGCACGTGCTCGTCATCCTCTATCTGGTCGCCTTGTTCGGAGTCTGGTTGTTCGACGTGCGCGGCGGATTCGAATATGTCGCCCGCGGTTCGGCCGGAACCATCGCCGTGCTGATCATCGCCGCGATCGTCGTCGGCACGATGAAGCGGATCGTCGCCACGGCGTTCCGTCTCCAGCCCGACGTGGTCCATCGCTTCCCGGGGCTCGAGGCGCGCGCCAACCGCTACATCCCGATCTTCCGCGAGGTGATGCGGTTCGCGATCTGGGTGATCGCGCTCCTCTTCATCCTGCAGTTCTGGGGCGTGCGGTCGCTGCAGTGGCTCAGCTCGCAAACGGGCGTCCACTTCGTCGGCACGCTGGTCGCCGTCGGCATCGTCCTGCTGATCTTCCTCGTCGCCTGGGAATCGTTCACGATGGCGCTCGAGCGCTACGCCGCGCGCCTTTCGGCGCGGGGCGCGGGCGGGGCGCGGGCGCGCACGCTGCTGCCGCTGTTCCGCACCACCGCCTTCATCGTCATGGCGGTGCTCACCGGCCTCGTGCTGCTGACCCAGGTCGGCGTCAATATCACGCCGCTCCTGGCCGGCGCCGGCGTCATCGGCCTCGCGATCGGCTTCGGGTCGCAGAAGCTGGTGCAGGACGTCATCAACGGCGTGTTCATGCTGATCGAGGACACGATCTCGGTCGGCGACGTGGTCGATCTCGGCGACGGCCATGCCGGCGCCGTCGAGAGCATCAGCATCCGGACCATCCGTCTGCGCGACGGCAACGGGACGGTGCACACGATCCCGTTCAGCGAGGTGAAGACGGTCAAGAACATGACCCGCGATTTCGCCAAGGCGGCGTTCGAGGTCGAGGTCGCCTACCGCGAGGACGTCGACCGCGTGATGGCGGCGATGTCGGAGGTTGGCGCCGAGATCTCGAACGACCCGAAGTGGCAGCCCTTCATCATCGAGCCGTTCTCGATAATCGGCGTCGACAAGGTGAAGGGCTCGGGCGTCGCGATCTCGGCGCAGATCTCGACCTTGCCGGCCAAGCAGTGGGACGTCGGCCGCGCCTACAACCTCGCCCTCAAGCACAAGTTCGACGAGCTCGGGGTCGAGATGCCGAGCGGCCGCGTCGTCGTCACCATCCAGGGGCTGACCGATCGCGGCGGCGAGGATCGCAAGGAGTCGCGCGAGCCGCGCGAGGGCGAGGCGAAGCCCGCGTCCTAGCGCGCCGTCAGTCGAGGTCGCCGAGCAGCGCCGCCAGCGTTTCCGGCGAGCACGCCGCGGCGACCGTGCGCGCGACGGCATAGGAGAACCCGCCCCGCGCCAGCGCCGCGAGATCGCGCTTCATCGTCGCCTCGTCGCGTTTGCCGGTGCGATAGGGGCCGAGCTTGCGGCGGCAGGCGAGGGTCGCCGCGGCGCGGAGCTCGGCGTTGTCGTCGTCGGCGTCGGCGGCCGCGAGCGCCGCCTCGGCGGCGTCGCGGGCGATGCCCTTGGTCCCGAGCTTCTGCTGGATGGCGCGCTTCGAGCGACCGGCGCGGCGCATCGATCCGGCCTTGGCGCGGGCCACCGCCGCGTCGTCGAGGTAGCCGGCTGCGGCGACCTTGGCGACGGTCGCCTCGACCATCCGCGCCGCTTCCTCGCGGTCGATCAGTCCGGCGCGGATCGCCCGCATCGTCCGGCGGTTGAGCACGCGCGTGAGCTCGGTCCGCGTCGCGGCGAAGCGGCCGAGGTGGTGCAGCGCGGATCGTTCCAGCCGCGCCGGCGTCGGCGGCCGCGGCGGGCGGGCCCCGCGCCGGGCCTGCGACGGCGCTCTTGCGTCCCGCGCGGGCGCTTTCATGGCGTGTCCCGCGCTCTTATGGATGTCTTCGCCCCAGTCACGACCGGAGCTTAAGCCAAGCCGCGGTGTCGTGTCGCGTCGCCGCATGCGGCTCACCTTGCGTGGGGCGCGGGCGTCCTATAATCCATGAGCCATGGCCACCAAGCTCGATCCCCTGTCGCATCCCGCGCGCAATGCCGTGCCGGCGGCGCCGGCGCCCGCCGCCGCCCGCGGCGAACCGGCTCCGTTCCGCGTCCGCCGCCTGGGCCGCGTCAACTGGCGGGGGCTGCGGGCGCTGATCGTCAAGGAAGTGCGGCGCTTCATCGCCGTCGGCGTCCAGACCGTGGCGGCGCCGATGGTCACGACGATGCTGTACCTCGCGATCTTCACGCTGGCACTCGGGCGCAGCGCGCGCACGGTCGGCGACGTGCCGTTCTCGAGCTTCCTCGCGCCGGGCCTGATCATGATGGCGATGGTCCAGAACGCGTTCGCCAACACCTCCTCGTCGATCGTGTCGGCGAAGATGCAGGGCAACATCGTCGACGTGCTGATGGCGCCGCTGTCGCCGAGCGAGCTGTGCGCAGGCTACGCCGTCGGCGGCCTGACCCGCGGGCTGTGCGTCGGCCTCGGCGTCGGCCTCGTCATGCTTCCGTTCGTCCACGTCTCAGTCGAGCACTGGCCGCTCGCGCTCTACCACGCGGTCGCCGCGTCGCTGCTGCTGTCGCTGCTCGGCATCGCCGGCGGCATCTGGGCGCAGAAGCACGAGCAGATGGCGGTGGTGTCGAACTTCATCATCACGCCGCTGTCGTTCCTGTCGGGCACCTTCTATTCGGTGACGGCGCTGCCGCAGCCGTGGCAGTCGCTCGCCCATATCGACCCGTTCTTCTACATGATCGACGGCTTCCGCTACGCCTTCATCGGCCACGCCGAGGGCTCGCTCGCGGTCGGTGTCGTCGTCATGGCGGTGGGCAACGTCGCCATGTGGCTGCTGTGCCGCTGGATGCTGAAGACCGGCTACCGGCTCAAGGCGTGAGTGTCACATCAGTGCGTCCGCCGGGCTTCCTGCGCGGGCCGTGCGACGCGGTCGCAGACCGGGCGTGCCGCGGTCTGCTCCGGGGTCGGCTCCCTGAAGCGCAACTGCAAGTCTTCCCGGATTAGGGAGGCGAACACCATCGCGTTGCCCTTCACCGCGTAGCTCGGCAGTAGGAAGGTCATCTGGCTGAAGTACTGCGGCCGCATTAACACTCGGTCGTTCTCGCGCAACTCGCCGACAGTGCTGACCCATCCGCCGACCAGAGGTTCGTACGCCTTGTATTCGACTTTGACGTCGAGCACGGTGTAGCGGCCTTCTGCCGGCGGGGTGCAGACCAGCTTGAACCCGGCCCCCGTCAGCACGAACCGGATCATGTCATCGGCGATGGCCTTGACCTCCCCCGCGCGCTTCTCCTTGTCGTCGATGGTGCCGACCCAGTCGATGACGGAAACCTGTGCGCCGGCAAAAACCATCGGCGCCTCCACCGGGACCTGATCCCGCGTTACGCCCTTTTCGAAGGACGGCGTGGCGCACCCCGCCAGCAATGGAACGGCGAGGCACACTAGTGCCCGCGCCAGTGCCCGCGCCGAGACTTTCATGATTCGCATGACGTTTCCCCACCCAGGATTGAGCTTTTATTTCGTGTTGGCTCTGTGACGAGCCCGGCAACCATACAGGCTTGGCGACGAGACATCGAAGGTTGCGTCCAGGACGTATTCGACCTGACCGGGCGGCGACAAGCGCGCCAACATCCTGAATTGGCGTCATCTTTCGGAAAGACCGGTCGCTCCGGCCGCATTGACACGGCCCGCCCGAGCCCCGATACTCCGCCCCTTCCTTGATACCCACCGCCCTGCCGGCCGTTGCCGGGGTTTCCGTCAATGGCGGTAAGGAGGCTTTTGTGATTCCTGCGGTGCTTCCCACCTATGCCCGGGCGGACTTCGCGTTCGAGCGTGGGGAAGGGGCCTATCTTTTCGCCGCCGACGGGCGGCGCTATCTCGATTTCGCGTCCGGCATCGCCGTGACGTCGCTCGGCCACGGCCATCCGCACCTGACCAAGGCGCTGACGGCGCAGCTCGACCGCGGCATCTGGCATCTGTCGAATCTGTACAAGATTCCCGAGCAGGAGCGGCTCGCCCAGCGGCTGGTCGACGCGACGTTCGCCGACACGGTGTTCTTCTGCAACTCGGGCGCCGAGGCGGTCGAGTGCGGCCTCAAGATGGTGCGGCGCTACCACGACGAGACCGGCAATCCGCAGCGCTACCGCGTCATCGCCTTCACCAACGCCTTCCACGGCCGGACGCTGGCGACGATCGCCGCCGGTGGCCAGGAGAAGCATCTCAAGGGCTTCGATCCCGTCGTCGACGGGTTCGATCACGTGCCGTTCGGCAACCTCAACGAGGTGCGGAACGCGGTCAGCGACAGGACCGCGGCGATCCTGATCGAGCCGGTGCAGGGCGAGGGCGGCATCCGCGCCGCCGATGCCGACTTCCTGCGCGGTCTGCGCGAGGTCGCCGACGAGTACGGGCTGCTGCTCATGTTCGACGAGGTGCAGTGCGGGATGGGCCGCACCGGCAAGCTGTTCGCCCACGAATGGGCCGGTGTCACCCCCGACGTCATGGCGATCGCCAAGGGCATCGGCGGCGGCTTTCCGGTTGGCGCGTGCCTCGCGACGGAACGCGTCGGCAAGGTGATGACTCCCGGCACCCACGGCTCGACCTTCGGCGGCAATCCGCTGGCGATGGCCGCCGGCAACGCGGTGCTCGACGTGATGCTGGCCGACGGCTTCATGAGCCGGGTCGACGCGGTCGCGAAGAAGCTGACGTCGAAGCTCGACGCCGTCGCGAAGACGCACCCGACGGTCGTGAAGGGCGTGCGCGGCGCCGGGCTGATGCTCGGCATCGAGTGCGTCGCCTCGAACGTCGAGGTGCTGGCGAAGCTGCGGGCCAACGGCCTGCTGGCGGTGACCGCCGGCGACAACGTCGTCCGCATCCTGCCGCCGCTGATCATCGACGACAGCCACATCGACGAGGCGTGCGCGATCCTCGATCGCGCCTGCGCCGAACTGGAGGGCTGATCATGGCCGTCAAGGGACAGGGCACCGGTCCGCAGCCGCGCAGCGAAAAGCGCGCCGCCGCGCGCACGGTCGCGACCAAGTCGGCGGCGCTCAAGACCTCGACCGCGCCGGCGAAGCCGCGCCACTTCCTCGACCTCAAGGACTTCGACGCCGCGACGCTGCGGCGGCTGCTCGACGAGGCCGCCGCCGAGAAGGCGGGACGGTTCCCGGGCGGCGTCGCCAAGCCGCTGACCGGCAAGACTCTCGCGCTCATCTTCGAGAAGCCGTCGACGCGCACGCGCATCTCGTTCGAGGTGGCGATGCGCACGCTCGGCGGCGAGGTGACGATCCTCGGCCGCGACGATTCCCAGCTCGGCCGGGGCGAGACGATCGCCGACACCGCGCGGGTGCTGTCGCGCTACGTCGACGGCATCATGCTGCGGACTTTGACCGAGAAAAGCCTCATCGAGATGGCGCAGCATGCGACGGTGCCTGTCATCAACGGCCTCACCGATCGCAGCCATCCCTGCCAGCTCATGGCGGACATCCTCACGTTCGAGGAGTGGCTCGGGCCCATCAAGGGCCGCAGCGTCGCCTGGGTCGGCGACGGCAACAACGTGTGCGAGTCGTGGATTCACGCCGCGGCGCGCTTCGATTTCGAGCTCAGGATCGCCGCTCCCGCGCCGCTCGCCCCGCCGGCCGAGACGATGGCGTGGGCGAAGCGCGAGGGCGCGCGCGTCACGCTGACCGAGGATCCGGCGGCGGCGGTGCGCGGCGTCGACTGCGTCGTGACCGACACCTGGTTCTCGATGGGTTCCGGCGCGCCCGACGCGCTCGCGCGCGACGAGAAGCTCAAGCTGCTGACGCCGTACCGGGTCGACGAGAAGCTGATGGGCCTCGCGCGCCCGGACGCCATCTTCCAGCACTGCCTGCCGGCATGCCGCGAGCGGGAAGTTTCCGCCGGCGTGATCGACGGCCCGCGTTCCGCGGTGTGGGACGAAGCCGAGAACCGGCTCCACGCCCAGAAGGCGATCCTCCGCTACTGCATGGGTTAGGGCCGAGTGACCGGCCCTTCTTCAAAGTCGCCCGTCCGGGCCGACTTCGTGCTCCCGTTTCACCTCGAGGGAGCGGCGGTGTCGGGACGGCTGGTGCGGCTCGGCCCGGCCGCCGACGCGATCCTGTCGCGTCACGACTACCCCGCGCCGATCGCGGCTCTGCTCGGCGAGACGCTGGCGCTCTCGGTCGGCCTCGCCGGCGCCCTCAAGTACGACGGCATCTTCACGCTCCAGACCAAGGGCAACGGTCCGGTGTCGTTCGTCGTCGCCGACGTGACCAGCGATGGCGATCTCCGCGGCTACGCGCAGTTCGATCCCGAACGCGTTCCGGCTGACGCGCCGGTGCGGCCGGAGGGCCAGTCGGTGCCGACATGGCTCGGCGCCGGTCACCTCGCGTTCACCGTCGACCAGGGCTCGCACACCGAACGCTACCAGGGCATCGTCGCGCTGGAAGGCTCGACCCTCGCCGACTGCGTGCACCACTACTTCCGCCAGTCGGAGCAGGTCGAGACCGCGATCAAGGTCGCGGTCGATCATCCGGCGGACGGCTGGCGCGCGGCGGCGCTGTTCCTGCAGCGACTGCCCTCCGGCGGCGGCCGGGAGGCGGCCGACGATCGCTGGCGCGAGGCGCTGTCGCTGATGGCGACCGTCACCAGCGCCGAGCTTGCCGACTACAAGCTCGCGCCGAACGATCTTCTGTTCCGGCTGTTCCACGAGAAGGGCGTGCGGCTGTACCCGGCGAAGGAGAAGGAGCTGCACGACCGCTGCCGCTGCTCGGAGGAGCGCGTCGTCACCATGCTGCGCTCGTTCCCGCGCGTTGAGATCGAGTCGCTCAAGAAGGACGGCGCGGTCGAGGTGGTGTGCGAGTTCTGCCGCCGGATGTACCGTTTCGACGAGGGTGCGCTCGACCACGTCTACGCGCCGACCGCGCAGCGCGGCGACGGCCGGGCCGGGCGCTGAACGGCCGGGACATCCCGCCGATCGCGCCGCGCGCGGCGGACAGCCGGCAACGCCGGCGCCCGGGCGGTGTTATCTCCGCGGCGGCGGAAGCCTTGCCCTCTTTTCGCCGCGATCCCGCTTCACGGTCGCGCTCGCTCACAAGGCCCATCGCAAGGGCAGGAAAACGAGGTTCGCCATGCTCCTCTCTCGTATCCTCAGCAACACCCGTCCCGCATTGATCGCCGCCGTCGCGGCGGCCGCCGTCGCCGGCTGCGCGATGCCGCCGACCAAGCAGACCTTTCCGGCGCTGACCTACGCCCACAAGGGGGCGATGGTGTTCAACGCGTCGAACGTCGAGGTCGTGCAGACCTACATCCCGCCGATGAAGGAGCCCAACATCGATCATCTCGCCCCGGTGCAGCCCGCGGCGGCGATGATGCAGTGGGGTCGCGATCGCCTGAAGGCGGGCGGCGGTCCCTACAAGGTGCGCATGACGGTGACCGACGGGCGCATCGTCGACACGCCGCTGCCGATCGAGGGCGGGATCCGCGGCAGCCTCACGCGCCAGCAGTCGGATCGCTACACCGCGACGGTCGCCGCCGAGATCGTCGTCAGCGACGAGCGCGGCCAGCAGGTCGGGTTCGTGCGTACCAACGCCGAGCGCTCGCGCACCGTCGCCGAGGGCACGCCGCCCGCCGAGCGCGACAAGGTGCTGTTCGACCTCACCGAGCAGGTGATGAACGACATGGACGCGCGGCTCGAGGCGGCGATCCGCGAGCACCTCGCGCGCTTCGTGCAGTTGCCGTAAGCGGCGTCACGTCGCTGCGTTGAAAGGCCCGGCCTTAGTGCCGGGCCTTTTTCCTTCGAGGGCGAGTCGCAGCCGCCCGATTCTTGAACCGCGAGCCGCGCGTTGCGCGGGGGGCGGGCATCCACGTGTTTTCCCTTTCGTCACCCCCGCGAAAGCGGGGGTCCAGGGCGACGCTCCGATTCAGAGTTCAGCGGCTCTGGATACCCGCTTTCGCGGGTATGACGAGCGGAATACAGCGACTTTCCACAGCGCTCGCGCGAACCGGCCCAGACTTTCCACAGCCCCCTTGTGCCGCTTTTTACGTGCGCGCAGATTGACCGCATCGCGACAAGCGAGGGGAGCTATTGCGCAATAGCGCTCCCGTTCGAGCGAGGAAACCGCGAGAGGCCCCCGACAACCGGGACACCGGCGCGGTGGATGAGTGAGTTGAGAGGCAACGGCGCTTCCCCTTCGGGTCGCGACGCACTTCTTCTCAGGTACCGATAACGACAGCGTCGCGATCCGGCGACTGAGGCAGCATCGGTAGGCTTGGCTACGCTTTCAAGGCAGCGTGGCACCCTACTGACCCTTATGGGGAAGGTAAAAAGCGGATTTCGCTGATCCGCTGACGACGACGTG
>JBLNCI010000028.1:0-72223 GCA_050260515.1 Gemmatimonas sp. | reverse complement strand
GCCTCGGAAGTGACCCGCGTGGCGCGCGAGGTCGGCACCGAGGGCAAGCTCGGCGGCCAGGCGCAGGTGAAGGGCGTCGCCGGGACCTGGAAGGACCTGACCGACAACGTGAACCTGATGGCCGCTAACCTCACCGGCCAGGTGCGCAACATCGCCGAGGTCACCACGGCCGTGGCAAGAGGAGACCTGACCAAGAAGATCACCGTCGACGTGAAGGGCGAGATACTCGAGCTCAAGAACACCATCAACACCATGGTGGACCAGCTCAACGCCTTCGCCTCGGAAGTGACCCGCGTGGCGCGCGAGGTCGGCACCGAAGGAAAGCTCGGCGGACAGGCGCAGGTGCCCGGCGTCGCCGGCACCTGGAAGGACCTCACCGACAACGTCAACTTCATGGCCTCGAACCTGACCGGTCAGGTTCGAAACATCGCCGAGGTCGCGACCGCGATCGCCAACGGCGACCTGTCGAAGAAGATCACCGTCGACGTGCGCGGCGAGATGCTCCTCCTGAAGGAGACGCTCAACACGATGGTCGAGCAGCTCCGCTCATTCGCGGCGGAAGTGACGCGCGTCGCGCGCGAGGTCGGCACCGAAGGCCGCCTCGGCGGTCAGGCGGTCGTGCCGGGCGTCGCCGGCACGTGGAAGGACCTCACCGACAACGTCAACTCGATGGCGTCCAACCTCACCGCCCAGGTGCGTAACATCGCCGAAGTCACCATCGCGGTGGCGAATGGCGACCTGTCGAAGAAGATCACCGTCGACGTGAAGGGCGAGATCCTCCAGCTCAAGGAAGCCATCAACACGATGGTGGAGCAGCTCCGGTCCTTCGCCGCGGAAGTGACGCGCGTCGCGCGCGAGGTCGGCACCGAAGGCCGCCTCGGCGGTCAGGCGAACGTGCCCGGCGTCGCCGGCACGTGGAAGGACCTCACCGATACCGTGAACGTCATGGCCGCCAACCTCACCGAGCAGGTGCGCGGCATCGTGAAGGTCGTGACCGCGGTGGCGAACGGCGACCTCAAGCAGAACCTCACCGTGAAGTCGAAGGGCGAGGTCGCGGCGCTCGCCGACACCATCAACAACATGACCGACACGCTGGCGACGTTCGCCGAGCAGGTGACGACGGTCGCCCGCGAGGTCGGCGTCGAGGGCCGCCTCGGCGGCCAGGCGAACGTGCCGGGCGCCGCCGGCACGTGGAAGGACCTCGTCGGCAACGTGAACCTGCTGGCCGCGAACCTCACCACCCAGGTGCGCGCGATCGCCGAGGTGGCGACCGCGGTGACCAAGGGCGACCTGACCCGGTCGATTCAGGTCGAGGCGCGCGGCGAGGTCGCCGAGCTCAAGGACAACATCAACACGATGATCGGCAACCTCCGTCTGACGACGGAGCGCAACACCGAGCAGGACTGGCTCAAGACCAACCTCGCCCGGTTCACCAACATGCTCCAGGGCCAGCGCGACCTCACCACCGTGGGCCGCATGCTGCTCTCCGAGCTCGCGCCGCTGGTCAACGCCCACAACGGCGTCATCTACCTCGCCGAGAGCGACCCCGAGTTCTTCCTCAAGCTGCTCGCGAGCTACGCCGACGACCCGACCGGCGCCGGCCACCCCGACCGCCTGCGCCTCGGCCAGGGCCTGATCGGCCAGTGCGCCGCCGACGCCGAGCGTCTGCTGATCACCGATCTCCCGGAGAACGTGGTCCAGATCGGCTCGGGCCTGTTCAAGGCGACGCCGAGGAACGTCGTCGTCCTGCCGATCCTGTTCGAAGGCCAGGTCAAGGCGGTCATCGAGCTCGCGTCGTTGGGCGAGTTCACGCCGCTGCAGGTCGCGTTCCTCGATCAGCTCACCGCCGGCATCGGCATCGTCCTCAACTCGATCGAGGCGACGATGCGCACCGAGGGCCTGCTCAAGCAGTCCCAGCAGCTCGCCATCGAGCTGCAGACGCAGCAGACCGAGCTGCAGCAGACCAACGAGCAGCTCGCCCAGAAGGCGCAGCAGCTCGCCGAACGTAACGTCGAAGTGGAGCGCAAGAACCAGGAGATCGAGCAGGCCCGCCGCGCGCTCGAGGAAAAGGCGGCCGAGCTCGCGCTCACCTCGAAGTACAAATCCGAGTTCCTCGCCAACATGTCCCACGAGCTGCGCACGCCGCTGCACAGCATTCTCATCCTGGGCCAGCAGCTCGGCGACAACCCGGACGGCAATCTCTCGCCGAAGCAGGTCGAGTTCGCCCGCACCATCCACAGCGCGGGCACCGAGCTCCTCAACCTCATTTCGGACATTCTCGACCTGTCGAAGATCGAGTCCGGCACCGTGTCGGTGGAGGCCGAGGAAGTCGGCCTCTCCAAGCTGCAGGACATGGTCGCCCGTCCGTTCCGCCACGAGGCCGAGGCACGCCACCTCAACTTCGAGACGACGCTCGACGCGACCCTCGGCAAGAACATGGTCACCGACACCAAGCGCCTGCAGCAGGTGCTCAAGAACCTGCTGTCGAACGCCTTCAAGTTCACCGAGAAGGGCGGCGTGAAGATGTCGATCTACCGCGCGTCGGGCGGCTGGAACCCGGATCATCCGGTGCTCAAGCACGCGCCGAAGGTGGTGGCGTTCGAGGTCTCCGACTCCGGCATCGGCATCCCGCCGGAGAAGCAGAAGATCATCTTCGAGGCGTTCCAGCAGGCCGACGCGTCGACCAGCCGCAAGTACGGCGGCACCGGCCTCGGGCTGGCCATCAGCCGCGAGCTCGCCAACCTGCTCGGCGGCGAGATCCAGCTCCGCTCGACGCCCGGCGTCGGCAGCTCGTTCACGCTGTACCTGCCGCTCAACTACATGGGCCCGGCCGCGGTGCGCGGTCCGTCGCCGAACAACGAATCGGGCATCCAGCAGCAGCCGCTGCCGCCGACCATCGTCGCCGGCTCGCTGCTCGTGGCGCCGCCGACCGAGGACATCGACGACGACCGCGATCTGCTCGAGCCCGGCGAGGCGGTGCTGCTGATCGTCGAGGACGATCCGCACTACGCGCGCATCATGGTCGACCTCGCCCATGACAGCGGCCTCAAGGTGCTGGTCGCGACAACCGGCGCCGAGGCGCTCGCGCTCGCCCGCGAGTACAAGCCGACCGCCGTGTCGCTTGACGTGTTCCTGCCCGACATGCTCGGCTGGAGCGTGCTGAGCCAGCTCAAGCAGAGCCCCGAGACGCGACACATCCCGGTGCAGATCGTCACGCTCGACGAGGACCGCCAGCACGGCCTCGCCCGCGGCGCGTTCTCGTTCCTGACCAAGCCCGCGACCACCGAGGGTCTCGAGCAGGCGCTGACGCGGATCAAGGAGTACGTGAAGCCGCGCCGCAAGCGCCTTCTCGTCGTCGAGGACAACGACGTCGAGCGGATGAGCATCACCGAGCTGCTCGGCGACCAGGACATCGACATCGTCACCGTCGCCACCGGCGGCGAGGCGCTCGAGCTCCTGCGCGGCGAATCGGCCGATTGCGTCGTGCTCGACCTCAAGCTCCCCGACATGTCGGGCTTCGAGGTGCTCGAGAAGATCGCCGGCGAGGCCCAGCTCGCCGACATCCCGGTGATCATCTTCACCGGCCGCGAGCTCACGCCGGAGGAGGACGCGCAGCTCCACACGATGGCGCGCAGCGTCGTCGTGAAGGGCGTCGAGTCGCCCGAGCGGCTGCTCGACGAGACCGCGCTGTTCCTGCACCGCGTCGTGTCGGAGCTGCCGCCGCACAAGCAGGAGATGCTCGAGCGGCTGCACAACTCCGACGAGGACCTCGTCGGCCGCACGATCCTGCTGGTCGACGACGACGCGCGAAACATCTTCGCGCTCGGCAGCGTGCTGGAGCGCCGCGGCATGAACGTGCTGACGGCGACCACCGGGCGCGAGGCGATCGAGCTGATCGAGTCGACCCCGGAGATCGGCATCGTGCTGATGGACATCATGATGCCGGAAATGGACGGCTATCAGACGATGCAGGCGATCCGCGCCAACCCGGCCTTCCGCCGTCTGCCGATCATCGCCCTCACGGCCAAGGCGATGAAGGGCGACCGCGAGAAGTGCCTGGAGGCGGGTGCGTCCGACTACCTTGCGAAGCCGGTCAACACCGACCAGTTGTTGTCGGCGCTGCGGATGTGGCTGCATCGCTGAAGCGGACCGGGCGACCAACGCCCGGAGTTGTGGAGTGACAGTGGAGAGAAAGCCCGTGACGAACGAAGACAAGGTCAACATCCTCGTCGTCGACGACCAGCCGGCAAAGCTGCTCAGCTACGAAGTCATGCTGAACAGCCTCGGCGAGAACCTGCTCAAGGCGAACTCCGCCAACGAGGCGCTCGAGCACCTGCTCAAGCAGGACGTCGCCGTCGTTCTCATCGACGTGTGCATGCCCGACCTCGACGGCTTCGAGCTCGCCTCGATGATCCGCGCCCACCCGCGCTTCGAGCGCACGGCGCTGATCTTCGTCTCGGCGATCAACATCACCGACCTCGACCGCGTGCGCGGCTACCGCGCCGGCGCCGTCGACTACGTCCCGGTGCCGGTGGTGCCCGAGCTGCTGCAGGCCAAGGTCAGGGTGTTCATCGAGCTCTACCGCAAGAGCCGCGAGCTCGAGGAGCTCAACGGCCAGCTCGAGCAGCGCGTCGCCGAGCGCACCGCCGAGCTCGAGCGCATCAACGCCGACCTCGAGCGCCGCGTCGAGGAGCGCACCCAGGAGCGCGAGGCGGCGATGGCGCAGATCCACGAGATGCAGAAGCTCGAGAGCCTCGGCAAGCTCACCGGCGGCGTCGCCCACGACTTCAACAACCTGCTGATGGCGGTGCTCGGCAACCTGCGGCTGCTGCGCAAGCGGCTGATGGACGACCCGAAGATGATCCGCCTCATCGACGGCGCGATCGAGGGCGCCGAGCGCGGCGCGACGCTGACCAAGCGCATGCTCGCGTTCGCCCGCCGCCAGGAGCTGAAGCCGGAGACGATCGACGTCGCCGAACTGGTCGAGGGCATGACCGAGATGCTGCAGCGCTCGCTCGGTCCGACGATCGAGATCGGCACCGAATTCCACCGCAACCTGCCGCCGGTGTGCGTCGACCCGAACCAGCTCGAGCTGGCGCTGCTCAATCTCGGGCTCAACGCCCGCGACGCGATGCCGCTCGGCGGCAAGCTCACCATCTCGGCGCGGCCGGAGACGGTTCCGGCGGGCAACACCCGCGGCATGATCTCGGGCCAGTACACGGTGATCTCGGTCGTGGATTCCGGCACCGGCATGGACGAGGGCACGATCAAGCGCGCCGCCGAGCCGTTCTTCACCACCAAGGGCGTCGGCAAGGGCACCGGCCTCGGGCTCTCGATGGTGCACGGCTTCACCGCGCAGTCGGGCGGCCACATGGAGATCAAGAGCCGCGTCGGCGCCGGCACCGCGGTCGAGCTGTGGCTGCCGACCGCGACGTCGGCCGCCCGCTCCGAGGCGCCGGTCGTCCAGCCGTCGGCCGCCGCCGGCGCCAGCCGCCCGTGCCGCATCCTCATCGTCGACGACGACGCGCTCATCGCCGAGGGCACCGCCGCCATCGTCGAGGACCTCGGCCACGCGCCGATCCAGGTCCTCTCGGGCATGAGCGCGCTCGACGTGCTGCGCTCCGATCCCGGCATCGACCTCGTGCTCACCGACCACGCGATGCCGACCATGACCGGCGTGGAGCTGGCGCGGCAGGTCCGGCAGTTCCGGCCCAACCTGCCGATCATCCTCGCCACCGGCTACGCCGAGCTGCCGGGCGGCGACGACCTCGGCCTGCCGCGGCTCAACAAACCGTACAAGCCCGAGGAGCTGGCGGCGGCGATCCAGCGGCTGATGGACGGATCGCCGTCCAACGTGATCTCGATCGACTCGGCCCGGCGCGCCTAGAACCGGCGCGCCGGGCACCGAAGCGAGCCTCGAGCGGCACCGGCCGGAGCTTGGCCGGCCATTTTCGTCAGCGTTTTGACGCTTTCACGACACGGCCGCCGCCCGCCGCCGCCTGCTTAATTAGGAACGAAGCGTGTCCGACCGCGGCCCGTCGCCGCCGGACGCGCGCGGTCGGAATCCCGCGGTTACGCGGCAGGTAAACGCCCCATGCACACCGGCACGGCCATCGAGGAGCTTCGCCACCGAGGATTGGTCGCGGTGCTGGAGCTGCGCACGTCCGGCGACAGCGAGCTGTCGCACCTGTTGCGTCCGCACAAGATCCGCCAGATCGAGGCGATCGTCGTCGCGCTCAGCCGCTGCGCGGCCGACGGCTCCGGCCACCCCGAGTGGCGCGAGCCGGCGCTGCAGGCGATCGGCGAGATCCGCAGCGCGCTGGCGATCTGTCTCCAGCGCCTGCAGTGGACCTCGGACGAGGCCGACGACCTGCTGCGGCGCGAGTGCGCCTGAGGATTTCCAATCCGACTCGGCGCCCGCGCCGATGCCGGGCTTAACCGCCCCTTAAGCCACCCCCCTTTACAGTCGGGCCCGGAGTGCCGCGAGTCCCGCGGCCGGAGGCCGTGATCATGGATGGCGACGCAATGCGGATGCCCGATCTCGTGCGCGATGCCGTGCGCGCCGAGGTCGCCGACGTGTGCGGCGAGCTCCGCCGCTTCATCGACCGCCGCATCGCCGAGCTCAGCACCGAGATCCACGCGACGGTGCAGATGGTCGGGTTCTCCGAATCCAAGGTCACCGGCCAGCTCGAGCGCGTGCACGTGCAGCTCGCGAAGCTCGTCGCCCTGCCGAGCGCCGCGACGCGCAACTCCGGCATCGAGCTCGAAGCGGTGGTGCAGGCCACCGAGGAAGCCGCCAACCGCATCCTCGGCGCCGCCGAGGCGATCCGCGGTCTCGTCATGAAGCGCTTCGGCGACAATCCCGCGACCGCGGCGATCGTCGAGCAGGTGCACGCGATCTTCGAGGCGTGCAGCTTCCAGGACCTCACCGGCCAGCGCATCCGCCGCGCGATCGGCCAGCTTCAGAGCATCGAAGGATCGCTCGCGCAGATCGTCGAGCAGACCGGCGTCGACGAGGCGCCGGCCCCGGAACCCGCCGCGCCCACCGGCGTGGACGGCATCGCCGGCAGCGGCCCCGACCTCGCCCAGGCCGAGATCGACAAGCTGCTCGGCAACTAGCGCCGAGCGCGCGGCGCGAACGCCGCGCCTCCGCGCGCGCAAAAGCGAAAGGCCCGGCCGAAGATCGGCCGGGCCTTCTCGAACACGTCGAGGAATTTGGTGGAGCCAAGCGGGATCGAACCGCTGACCTCTACAATGCCATTGTAGCGCTCTCCCAGCTGAGCTATGGCCCCAAAGGTTCGGAAAAGGGCTCCGAATGGGAAGCCGGAGCCCGAGGCTCCGGAAGCGCCGCAGATTAGGTTCGGCCCCTGTTCGCCGCAAGCGGAATTTAACCGTGGAACCGGGGAAAACCCGCGCCGCACAACACTTACGCGGCGCCGCTTAATCCACGGTTAAGCGCCCTCTGTCGGTGATCGAGACCGGCCTAGCGGCCGCGCTCGACGTCTTCCTCGCCCTCGACCTTGGTCTCGATGACCTCGGCCACGTCCTCCTCGTCCTCGCCGAGCTCGGAGGCGTCCTCGATCATCTCCTCCTCTTCCTCGTCCTCGGCGCCGGTCTCCAGCACCTTGCTTTCGAGTTCGAGATCGTCGGCGACCTTCGGCTTGCGCGCCTTCGCGCCGCGGTCCTCGGCCACCGGCGCCGCCGCCGGCTTGCGCTTCGCCTTCACGGAGACTGCCTCGAACACCGTGCCGCACTTCGGACAGGTCGGCGGATCCTTGCGCATGTCGTAGTAGCGCGCGCCGCACTCGCCGCAGATTCGCTTGGTTCCCCACTCTGCCTTCGCCACGCTGACCTCTCCAAAACCACTATGTACGGTGTATACGGTGGCGCCGCGCTCCCGCCACCCGGCTGGCCAACGCAATAACCACGGCCGTCGTTGCTGTCAAAAGCAAAATTCGGGCGTTGCACGAACCTGTTGGGCGGCGCGACGCGACGCCGCGCGGCCGCCGTGGCAGAGCCCGCGGGCGTGTGCTAAACCGCCCGCCATGCACGCGCCGACCCCCCTCCGCTCCTCGACCGCGAAGCCGCTCACCGGCGAGACGCGGATCCCCGGCGACAAGTCGATCTCGCATCGCGCGCTGATGCTGTCGGCGGTCGCCGTCGGCACGACGTCGATCGACGGCCTGCTCGAGGGCGAGGACGTCCTCAACACCGCGCGCTCGGTGACCGCGCTCGGCGCGCGCGCCGAGCGGGTGGGCGACGGCCGCTGGGTCGTCGACGGCGTCGGCGTCGGCGCGCTGGCCGAGCCCGACGACGTGCTCGACCTCGGCAACTCGGGCACCGGCGCGCGCCTCCTCTCGGGACTCATCGCCGGCCATCCGATCACCGCGTTCCTGACCGGAGACGCGTCGCTGCGCCGTCGTCCGATGAACCGCGTCATCGCGCCGTTGACCGCGATCGGCGCGCGTTTCGAATCGCGCTCCAACGGCCGGCTGCCGATGGCGATCGTCGGCGCGCGCGATCCCGTCCCGGTCACCTACCGGCTCCCGGTGCCGTCGGCGCAGGTGAAGTCGGCGGTGCTGCTCGCCGCGCTCAACACGCCCGGCGCCACGACGGTGATCGAGCCCGAGCCGACCCGCGATCACTCCGAGCTGATGCTGCGCCACTTCGGGGCCGACGTGAGTGTCGTCGACGGCAAGGACGGCCGCGCGATCACGCTCGTCGGCCAGCCCGAGCTCAAGGCCCGCGCCGTCCGCGTTCCCGCCGATCCGTCGTCGGCCGCGTTCTTCGCCGTCGCCGCGCTGCTGGTCCCGGGCTCGGCGATCAAGCTGATCGAGGTCGGCATCAATCCGCTGCGCATCGGCCTCTACGAGACGCTGCGCGAGATGGGCGCCGACATCCGCTTCATCAACCAGCGCGTCGAGGCCGGCGAGCCGGTCGCCGACATCGAGGTCCGCCATGCGCCGCTCACCGCCGTCGAGGTGCCCGCGGCGCGCGCGCCGTCGATGATCGACGAGTATCCGATCCTCGCCGTCGCCGCCGCGTTCGCCAGGGGCAAGACCGTCATGCGCGGCCTCGCCGAGCTTCGCGTCAAGGAGAGCGACCGGCTGACCGCCATCATCGACGGCCTGATCGCCCAGGGCGTGAAGGTCGAGGCCGAAGGCGACAGCCTGATCGTCCACGGCGCCGGGGGCCCATGCGCCGGCGGCGGCGCGGTCAGGACCCACATGGACCATCGCATCGCGATGTCGTTCCTCGTCATGGGCATGGCGTCGAAGGCGCCGGTCACGGTCGACGATGGCGCGATGATCGCCACCAGCTTTCCGGGGTTCGTCGAGATCGCCAACCGCCTCGGCGGCGCGATCGCGCCCGCCCGCCCCTGAGGATCGCCGTTGGCCAACCCCGTCGTCATCGCCATCGACGGCCCGGCTGCGTCCGGCAAGGGCACGCTCGCCCGCCGCCTCGCCCGTCACCTGGGCTACGCCTACCTGGAGACCGGACGACTGTACCGCGCCGTCGCCGCCAAGGTGCTCGACGCCGGGTTCGACCCAGCCGACGAAGCGGCCGCGGCACGGGTCGCACAAGGGCTGGTGGCCGCCGACCTCGAGCACCCCAAGCTGTTCGAGCCTGAGACCACCGCCGCCGCGTCGACGGTCGCCGCCCACGGCGCGGTGCGGGCGGCGCTGCTGCAACGGCAGCGCGATTTCGCGGTGAATCCGCCGGGCGGAGCCCCCGGCGTGGTGGTCGACGGGCGGGACATCGGCACCCACGTGTTTCCCGGGGCCGACCATAAAATTTACCTTGCGGCGAGCCCGGACATCCGCGCCGAGCGCCGGGTGGCCCAGTTGCGGGAACAGGGCCGCGAGGCTATATATCAGCGCGTTCTAGCGGACATCCAGGACCGGGACCGGCGGGACGAGACGCGGCGACATTCGCCGCTCGCGCGGGCGAAGGACGCCCACCTCCTGGATACGAGCACGCTCGATGCGGATCAGGTATTCAACCAAGCCCTGACGCTCATCGCAGCCGATCCGAATCCCGCCGACTAGACGACGCCGGCCGTTCCAGTGAGCGGCACCGAGTTCCACGACGGACCTCGGCATGTATACGGCGCCGAGCCCTGCCAGAGCGTTGTTCGCGTTCCGGCAGTTCACGTTCTCTCACAGAAAGCGAATTCTTCCACATGGCCAATGTACGCGCCTCGGCGCCGACGCCCTCCTTTTCCACCGGCGAGAACTTCGCCGCCCTCCTCGAGGAATCGTTCCAGTCTCAGGAGCCGACCGAAGGCTCCGTCCTCGTCGGCACCGTCATCGCGATCGACAACGACGCCGCCATCATCGATGTCGGCCTGAAGTCGGCGGGGCGCGTCGCGCTTCGCGAGTTCCAGGTGCCCGGCTCCAAGAGCGAGCTCGCGGTCGGCGACAAGGTCGAGGTCTACCTCGAGCGGTATGAGGACCGGAACGGCGAGGCGATGCTCTCGCGCGAGAAGGCGCGCCGCGAGGAGGCATGGACCCAGCTCGAGCGCTCGTTCAAGGACAACCAGCGCGTCCAGGGCGTGATCTTCGGCCGCGTGAAGGGCGGCTTCACCGTCGACCTCTCGGGCGCCGTGGCGTTCCTGCCGGGCAGCCAGGTCGACATCCGTCCAATGCGCGACGTCGGTCCGCTGATGGGCAGCCCGCAGCAGTTCCAGATCCTCAAGATGGATCGCTCGCGCGGCAACATCGTCGTGTCGCGCCGCGCCGTGCTCGAGGAGTCGCGCGCCGAGGCCCGCTCGGAGCTCGTCGCCTCGCTCAAGGAAGGCCAGGTGCTCGAGGGCGTCGTCAAGAACATCACCGACTACGGTGCGTTCATCGATCTCGGCGGCGTCGACGGCCTGCTCCACATCACCGACATCTCGTGGAAGCGCATTAACCATCCGTCCGAGGCCCTCAACGTCGGCCAGACGGTGAAGGTGCAGATCATCCGCTTCAACCCCGAGACGCAGCGCATCAGCCTCGGCATGAAGCAGCTCGAGGCGGACCCGTGGGAAGGCATCCAGGCCAAGTACCCGGTCGGCGCCAAGTTCAAGGGCCGCGTGACGAACATCACCGACTACGGCGCGTTCGTCGAGCTCGAGCCGGGCGTCGAGGCGCTCGTCCACGTCTCCGAGATGAGCTGGACCAAGAAGAACGTCCATCCGGGCAAGATCGTCTCGACCAGCCAGGAGGTCGAGGTGATGGTGCTCGACGTCGATCCGGTGAAGCGCCGCATCTCGCTCGGCCTCAAGCAGTGCCTCGACAACCCGTGGGACAGCTTCGCCCGCAACCACCCCCCGGGCACCGTGCTCGAGGGTGAGGTCAAGAACATCACCGAGTTCGGCCTGTTCGTCGGCCTTCCGGGCGACATCGACGGCATGGTGCACCTCTCCGACCTCGACTGGAGCAAGTCGGGCGACGAGGCCATCAAGGACTACCAGAAGGGCCAGATGGTGAAGGTGAAGGTGCTCGACACCGATATCGAGAAGGAGCGCATCAGCCTCGGCATCAAGCAGCTCACCGGCGACCAGTACGCCGAGGCGATGCAGGCCGTGAACAAGGGCGACGTCGTCACCTGCAGCGTGAAGGCGATCGGCGACAAGGGCATCGACGTCGACGTCAACGGCGCGCCGGGCTTCATCCGCAAGGCCGATCTCGCCCGCGACCGCTCGGAGCAGCGTCCGGACCGCTTCGCGGTCGGCGACAAGGTCGACGCAGTCATCACCGCCGTCGACCGCACGTCGCACAAGGTCCAGCTCTCGATCAAGGCGCGCGAGATCGACGAGGAGAAGAAGGCGATGGCGCAGTACGGCTCGTCCGACTCGGGCGCGTCGCTCGGCGACATCCTCGGGGCGGCCTTGAGCCGCGCCCGCGCCGAGCGCGACGACAAGAAGGAGTAGCCGCGGCGCACCCGCGCCAGCGGCGCTTCCTTCCGCGAGACGCGAATGCCTCTCGAAGCCGACCAGGTGGTGGATCGCCGGCGCCTCAAGCGCCGGCTTTCCATTTGGCGGGCCGCCGCGGTGATCGCGGTGGCGGCGCTCGCCGTCGTCGTGGTGAACCGCACCACGAAGGGCACGCTGGGTTTCGTCGATCGGCCGCACGTCGAGCGGCTCACCGTCGAGGGGGTCATCAGCGAGGACCCCGACCGCAGTGCCGCCCTCAAGGAGGTTGAGAAGAACGACCGCGTGAAGGCGCTGGTCGTCGCCATCAACAGCCCGGGCGGAACCGTGGTCGGCAGCGAGGAGCTGTTCCGCGATCTCCGCAAGGTCGCCGAGAAGAAGCCCGTGGTCGCCGTCATGGGCACGCTCGCCGCGTCGGGCGGGTACATGACGGCGCTCGCCGCCGAACACATCGTCGCCCGCGAGGGGACCCTCACCGGCTCGATCGGCGTGATCATGCAGACCGCCGACGTGACAGGTCTCCTCAAGAAGCTCGGTATCGAGCCCGAGGCCATCAAGAGCGCGCCGCTCAAGGCGGTGCCGTCACCGCTGGAGCCCCTGACGGACGAGGGCCGCGAGGCGACCAAGGCCGTCGTCCTCGACATGTACGACATGTTCGTCACCATGGTGGCGGACCGCCGGGGCCTCGACGCCGACGTCGCCCGCAAGCTCGGCGACGGGCGGGTCTACACCGGCCGCCAGGCGGTGGCCGCAAGACTGGTCGACGAGATCGGCGGCGAGGACGAGGCGCGGGCCTGGCTGGAAAGCGCCAAGGGCGTCCCCGCCACCCTCCCCATCTCCGACGTCAAGATCGAGCGGGACAACAAGGACCTGTTCGGGCTGGTCGGAGGACGGATCGGAAAAGCGCTTTTTTCTGAAAGACTTACCCTTGACGGGTTGTTGGTGCTTTGGCACCCTCAGTGACACGGCGACTGAGCGCCGGGCGGTCACTGGCGAAAGGGGAGGCCATGACCAAATCCGAGTTGATCCTGAAGCTCGCGGAACGTAACCCGCACCTGTACCACCGCGACGTCGAACGCATCGTCACGGCGATCTTCGACGAGATCACCCACGCTCTGGCGCGGGGCGACCGCGTCGAGTTGCGCGGCTTCGGCGCCTTCTCGGTGAAGAGCCGCGGCGCCCGCACCGGCCGCAATCCCCGGACCGGGGAGGCGGTACAGGTCGACAGCAAGACCGTGCCGTTCTTCAAGACCGGCAAGCAGCTGCGCGAGCGGCTCAACACCCGCGGCTGAACCGCGCCCAGCGGCGCCGCGACGGAGTGATCGATGCGGCTCGCGCTGTGGCTCCTGCTCCTTGCGATCATCGTCGCGTCGATGGTGTTCGCGGTGTCGAACGCCGGCCCCGTGACGCTGCGCTTCTGGCCGTTCCCGAGTTCCTGGGACGCGCCGCTGTTCGCGATCGTCGCCGCGGCGGTCATCGCCGGGCTGCTGATCGGCATCTTCTACGGCTGGCTGTTGGGCGGCCCGACCCGCAAGCGCGCCCGGGCGCTCGCCCGCGAGAACCGGGCGCTGACGGCGGAAATCGAGGATCTGCGCGCACAGCAAACGCATGCCTTGCACGGGCCCGAGTCCGAGGATATGGACTGAGGCCCTTTCGTCGACCCCTGCCGGGCGTAGCCGCGTGCCCGCCCGGCCCGATCTCCGTAGCGACCCCATGGCCCCCTCGTCCCCGCTCACCGCCACCCAGCGGCTTTTCGTCGCCCTCGATACGCCCGACGTGTCGCACGCGGCGAAGCTCGCCCGCGAGCTCGCCGAGGTTGGCTGCGGCATCAAGCTCGGCCTTGAATTCTTCTCGGCAAACGGACCGGCGGGCGTCGAGCAGGTCGCGGTCTCCGCACCCCACGCGCCGCTGTTCCTCGATCTCAAGTTCCACGACATCCCGAACACGGTGGCGGCGGCGGTGCGCTCCGCGCTCGCCGTCAAGCCGTTCATCCTCAACGTCCACGCCAGCGGCGGACCGGCGATGATGAAGGCCGCCGCCGAGGCGGCACGCGCCGGATCGCCGCGGCCGCTCGTGATCGCGGTGACGGTGCTGACCAGCCTCGACGACGGCGACCTCGCGGCCGTCGGCCAGACGCCGCCCGCCGCCGACCAGGTCGTACGGCTCGCAAAACTGACGAAGGCCGCGGGACTCGACGGCGTCGTCTGCTCGGCCCACGAAGCCGCAGGCTTGCGCAAGGCACTGGGGCCGGATTTCAAGCTCATCGTCCCCGGCATCCGCCCCGCGGGCGCCGCGCAGGGCGACCAGAAGCGCGTGATGGGCCCGGCCGACGCGATCCGCGCCGGCGCCGACATCCTCGTCGTCGGACGTCCGATCACCGAGGCGGCGCATCCCGTCGCCGCGGCGCGCGCGATCATCGACGAGATCGCGGCCACGGCCGCGAAGTAGCCATGGCCGTCGACGTCAAGATCTGCGGCATCAACTCGGAGACCGCGCTCGAAGCCGCCGTCGAGGGCGGCGCGAAGTACGTCGGCTTCATCTTCTTCCCGCCGTCGCCGCGATTCGTCTTCGCCGAGGCCGCCGCCGACCTCGCCAGGCGCGTGCCGCCGTCGGCGGGAGTGACGCGGGTCGGCGTGTTCGTCGATCCGTCGATCGAGGAGCTCGACAACACGCTGCTCCACGTGCCGCTCGACATGATCCAGCTCCACGGTCACGAGTCACCCGAGGAAGTCGAGGCGATCCGCTACACGTTCCGGCTTCCGGTGATGAAGGCGATTGGAATCAGCACCGCATCCGACTTCGAGCAGATGGCGGAGTACGCGAGCGTCGCCGACCGCCTGCTGTTCGATGCCAAGCCGCCCAAGGGCGCCGCGCTTCCGGGCGGCAACGCGATCGCGTTCGACTGGACGCTGATGGCCGGAGTGAAATCGCCGCTGCCGTGGACCCTGTCGGGCGGACTCGATGCGTCGAATCTCGCCGAAGCCGTGCGTCTCTCCAGCGCGACCGCCGTCGACGTGTCGTCGGGCGTCGAACGCTCGCCCGGCCGCAAGGACCCGGCGCTGATCAAGGCGTTCCTCGACGCCGCCAGGCGGCTGTAGGTTTTCGGCGGTCCGCCTCCTGACTTCGTCATTCCCGCGCAAGCGGGAATCCAGGGCCACATGGCTCCGAGTGGCCGCTCTGGACCCCCAATTACGGACGGGTTGCACACGCCCGATTCTCCTGTTCGTCATGGCCGGGCTTGTCCTGGCCATCCACGTTCTGTTTTTCCTTACAGCGACGAAAAACGTGGATGCCCGCCCGCCGCCCGAAGGGCGGCCTCTAGAATAGAGCGGACCGGGTGCAACCGGTCCGTAGGGCGCGGGCATGACGAAAAGAGAGTGCGGTTTTTCTTCACCTCGCGCCGACTTTGCACAGGCTGCATGCCGATGCCCCGCGTTTCTCCACAGCCCCCCTTGCGGCACGTTTTCTGTGCGCGCATGGTCCTCGTATCGCGACAAGCGAGGGGAGCTATTGCGCAATAGCACCCGCGAGTGGAGCGAAGAAACCGCGAGAGGCCCCCGACAACCGGGACACCGGCGCGGCGGATGAGTTGAGAGGCAACGGCGCTTCCCCTTCGGGTCGCGACGCGTTTCTTCTTCGGTACCGATAGTGCCCAGCGTCGCGATCCGCGACCGAGGAAGCAATCGGCGGGCTTGGCTACGCTTTAAAGGCAGCGTGGCACCCTGCCGACCCTCGTGGAGAAGGAAAAAGGTGGATTTCGCTGATCCGCTGACGACGACGTGTGTCCGCGCCGAGGTAGCTCCAAATCGCGAACCCACCGGCCCCTCACCAGCCCGCTCCCGGGTCACTCCGGGAGCGGGCGCGGGGGCCACAAAACGACCGGAAAGCTTGCCAAAGACGGCCTCACGGGCTACCTACCACTGGCGCGGCCGGGCCCCCGGGCCCCCAATCAGCTAACCCTCGGACACTTCGAAGGAATCAGCCTTTCATGAGCGCGGACGCCGCCCGTAACACCTACCGGGCCGGACCGGACGAAGCGGGGCATTTCGGCATGTTCGGCGGCCGCTACGTCGCCGAGACGCTGATGCCGCTCATCCTCGAGCTCGAGAAGGCCTACAAGGCGGCGAAGGCCGACGCGTCGTTCCAGCGGGAGCTCGACTACTACCTCGAGCACTACGCCGGCCGCCCCTCGCCGCTCTATTTCGCCGAGCGCCTCACCGAGCACCTCGGCGGCGCCAAGGTGTACTTCAAGCGCGACGAGCTCAACCACACCGGCTCGCACAAGATCAACAACTGCCTCGGCCAGATCCTGCTCGCCCGCCGCATGGGCAAGAAGCGGATCATCGCCGAGACCGGCGCCGGCCAGCACGGTGTCGCGACCGCCACCGTCTGCGCGCTGTTCGGCCTCTCGTGCACGATCTACATGGGCGAGGTCGACATCGAGCGGCAGCAGCCCAACGTGTTCCGCATGAAGCTCCTCGGCGCCGAGGTCGTGCCGGTGAAATCCGGCTCGCGCACGCTCAAGGACGCGATGAACGAGGCGCTGCGCGACTGGGTCGCGAACGTCGACAACACCTTCTATCTCATCGGCACCGCGGCGGGCCCGCACCCGTATCCGGCGATGGTCCGCGACTTCCAGTCGGTGATTGGCCGCGAAGCGCGCGAACAGATCATGAAGGCCGAAGGCCGCCTGCCCGATCTCCTCGTCGCCTGCGTCGGCGGCGGATCGAACGCGATCGGCCTGTTCCATCCGTTCCTCGACGACGCGGGCGTGGCGATGCATGCCGTCGAAGCCGCGGGCAAGGGCATCGAGACCGGGTTGCATGCCGCCTCGATCAGTGCCGGATCGCCCGGCGTGCTCCACGGCAACCGCACGTACCTGCTGCAGGACGACGACGGCCAGATCATCGAGGCGCACTCGATCTCCGCGGGCCTCGACTATCCCGGCATCGGCCCCGAGCACGCGTGGCTCCACGACCAGGGCCGTGTGACATACGTCTCGGCGACGGACCGGGAGACGCTGGACGCGTTCCAGCTCTGTGCGCGCCTCGAAGGCATCCTGCCCGCGTTCGAGCCGGCGCACGCGCTCGCCCACGTGACCAAGGTCGCGCCGACGATGGCCAAGAACCAGATCATCGTCATGAACATGTGCGGCCGCGGCGACAAGGACATCTTCTCCGTCGCCAAGCTGCTCGGGAGAGAGCTGTGAGCGCGCCCGGCCCGAAAGCGGATCGCATCGCCGCGCGGTTCGCCAAGCTCCGCGCCGACGGCCGCGCCGGGTTCGTCACGTTCGTCACCGCGGGCGATCCCGACTTCGACACCTCGCTCGCCATCGTGCGCGGGCTGCCCAAGGCAGGCGCCGACATCATCGAGCTCGGCATGCCGTTCACCGATCCGATGGCCGACGGCCCCGCGATCCAGGCGGGCGGCTTGCGCGCGCTCAAGGCCGGCGGGTCGTGCAAGCGCACGCTCGAGCTGGTGAAGCGCTTCCGCGAGGGCGACGACGACACGCCCATCGTGCTGATGGGCTACTACAACCCGATCCACCACTACGGCGTCGAGCGCTTCGTCGCCGACGCGCGCGCGGCCGGGGCGGACGGGCTGATCATCGTCGACCTGCCGCCCGAGGAGGACGCCGAGCTGCGCGGCCCGGCCGAAGCCGCCGGGCTCCATCTCGTGCGCCTCGCGGCACCCACCACCGACGCCGTGCGGCTGCCCAAGGTGCTCGCCCACTCGTCTGGCTTCCTCTACTACGTCGCCATTGCCGGGATCACCGGCACGAAATCGGCCGACGCCGCCGACATCGAGCGCGCGGTGACGCGTATCCGCGCCTCGACCAAGCTTCCCATCGCCGTCGGTTTCGGCATCCGCACCGCGCAGCAGGCCGCCGACATCGCCCGCTTCGCCGACGCGGCGGTGGTCGGCTCGGCGCTGGTGTCGACCATCGCCGCCAATCTCGATTCCGCGGGCAAGCCGATGCCCGGCCTCGTCGACAAAGTGTTGGCGTTCGCGGCCGACCTCGCCCGCGGCGTTCGCTCCGCGCGCGTGGCGACCGCGGCGAGCTGATCGGAGGGACTGATGAACTGGCTCACCAACTTCGTTCGCCCCAAGATCCGCGCGATCGTCAAGAAGGAGAACGTGCCGGACAACCTCTGGCACCGCTGCCCCGCCTGCGAGCAGATGATCTTCCATCGCGACCTCGTCGCGAACCTGTTCGTGTGCACCCATTGCGGCCATCACATGCGCATCTCGGCCGAGGAGCGGCTGAAGATGCTGTTCGACGAGGGCCGCTACACCGCGATCGAGCTTCCCGACACGGTCCAGGACCCGCTCAAGTTCCGCGACCAGAAGCGCTACGGCGACCGCCTCAAGGAATCCCGCGCCAAGACCGGTCATAAGGACGCGATCATCGTCGCCCACGGCCGCATGGGCGGCCTGCCGGTCGTGGTCGCCGCGTTCGACTTCCGCTTCCTCGGCGGCTCGATGGGCATCGCCGTCGGCGAAGGACTCGTCGCCGCGGCGCGACTCGCGGTGCTGCAGCAAGCGCCGCTGATTGCCATCCCGGCATCGGGCGGCGCGCGCATGCAGGAAGGCATCCTGTCGCTGATGCAGATGCCGCGGTCGACGGTCGCCGTCGAGATGGTGCGCGAGGCCGGCCTGCCCTACATCGTCCTGCTCACCGATCCGACCACCGGCGGCGTGTCGGCGTCGTTCGCGATGCTCGGCGACATCCACATCGCCGAGCCCGGCGCGATCATCGGCTTCGCCGGTGCGCGCGTCATCGAGAGCACGATCCGCGAGAAGCTGCCCGAGGGATTCCAGCGCGCCGAGTACCTGCTCGAGCACGGCATGGTCGACATGGTGGTGAAGCGCGGCGATTTGCGCGCAACGCTGATCCGCATCATCGGCATCCTGATGAACCGCGCGCCGTCTGCGACCGTGGTTCCTCTCGGCTCCGACGGGCGGACCCCGGCGAAGCTGCCGCGCGGCGACGCGTCGCGCCCGCCGAACTTCCACCGCTGACCGCCGCCGCTGCCGTGAGCAGCGACGCGATTCTCGAGCGGCTCCAGGCGCTGCACCCGAAGCGCATCGACCTGTCGCTCGGACGCATCGAGCGTCTGCTCGCGGCCCTCGGGCATCCCGAACAGAGGCTCGCGCCGGTCGCCCACGTCGCCGGTACCAACGGCAAGGGATCGACGGTCGCGTTCCTGCGGGCGATGCTCGAATCCGCCGGCAAGCGCGTCCACGTCTACACCTCGCCGCACCTCGTGCGCTTCCACGAACGCATCCGGCTCGCGGGCTCGCTCATCGACGAGAAGCATCTCGAAGACGTGCTCGCGCGCTGCGAGGCCGCGAACAAGGGCGAGCCGATCACGTTCTTCGAGGTCACGACGGCGGCGGCAATGCTGGCCTTCGCCGAGACGCCGGCCGACGCCGTGCTGCTCGAAGTGGGACTCGGCGGCCGCCTCGACGCGACCAACGTCGTCGCGCGTCCGCGCGTCAGCGTCATCACGCCGGTGTCGCTCGACCACCGCGATTTCCTCGGCGACACCGTCGCCCAGATCGCCGCCGAAAAGGCGGGGATTCTGAAGCCCGGTGTGCCGGCCATTATCGGTCCGCAGGGCGACGAGGCCCGCGCCATCGTCGAAGCACGGGCCCGCGACATCGGCGCGCCGCTCGTCCGGTTCGGGGCCGAGTGGACAGCGTCGGCCACCGCCGAAGGGATGATCTACCAGGGACCTAAAGGCCGGTTGGCCCTGCCGCGCCCGGCGCTCACCGGGGCGCATCAGATCGCCAACGCCGGCGCCGCGATCGCCGCGCTCGGAGACCTGATGCCGGATGCCTGGACCGAAAGCGCGATCGCCGGCGGGCTCGTCAACGTCGAGTGGCCGGCGCGGCTGCAGAAGCTGACGCGCGGGCCGCTCCCTCACGTCGTCAACACGCACGCGCCGAAGGGCTCGACGCTGTGGCTCGACGGCGGCCACAACCCCGATGCGGGTGCGGCGCTGGCGGCATGGGCGAAAAGCGACCCGAGGCCGCTCTACATCGTGGCCGGCATGCTCAACACCAAGGACGCGAGCGGATTCTTCGCGCCGCTGGCGCCGTACGTGCAGGCCGCCGCGACCGTGCCGATCCCGGGGGCCGAGGCCGGTCTGTCGGCGGAAGCGCTGGCGCAGTATGCGTTCGCCGCCGGCTTCGCGGCCGAGCACATGCCGGACCTCGCGACCGCGCTTGCGCGGCTCGCGGGACTGGCGCGCGAGCCCGCGCGATTCCTGATCTGCGGGTCGCTCTATCTCGCGGGAACGGTGCTGGCGGAGAACGCCTGAGCGGCGCCTAGAGCTGCGAGCGGACCCAGTCGGTGAGCGCGCCCTTCGGCGCCGCGCCGACCTTCATCGCCGCGACCTGGCCGCCCTTGAACAGCATCAGCGTCGGAATGCCGCGCACGTTGTACTTGGAGGGCGTCGCCGGATTATGGTCGATGTCGACCTTCACGACCTGGAGCTTGCCGTCGAATTCCTTGGCCAGATCCTCGACGATGGGCGCGATCTGCTTGCATGGACCGCACCACTCCGCCCAGAAGTCGACCAGCACCGGCACGGTCGACTTGAGGACGTCCTTCTCGAAGGAACTGTCGGTCACTTGCATCACGGCCATCGATGGCTCCCAACGGCAATGGTCTGGATAAGGGGGCGGAGTCTAGAAGCCGGGCTTCGCATCCGTCAAGCAAGGCTCCCATGCGGCGCCGCGGTGGCGGAAGCTCTTGAAATCGCCGCGTCCAGCATCGTCGCCGGCAGCTCGATGACGCGCGGTCCGTCGGTGTAGACGAGGACACAGCGCACGTTACGGCCGGGAAAGCTGCGCAGCAGCGCCGCGCGGTAGAGCGCCATCTGGCGCAGGTAGCTGCGCGGCACCGCGCCCGGGTCGCGCGGCACGGGCCGATTCGTCTTGTAGTCGGCGACGATCACCTCCGTCGCCGACACCGCGAGGCGGTCGAGGCGGCCGACGATCTCGGGACCGCCGTCGCCCAGCCGTCCGGCGAACGGAACCTCGGCGAGGCTGCCGTCGCCGAACACTGCGGCGAGGTCGCGATGCGTGATCACCCCCATGACCTCGCGCGCGAGCCGCTCCGCGTCGGCTTCCTTGAAGCCCATCGCCTCGGCGAGCGCGCGGGCGCGCGCGTCGCGCTGCGGCGGCGGGACTTCGGGCAGGACCTGGAGAAGGCGATGCACGGCGAGGCCGCGCTTGAACCGCGGGCCGGCGGGATCGAACGGCGACAGCGTCGGCGGCTCGGAGTCCTCGTCCTCCGGTCCGATGCTGAAGCGCGACGGGGTGATCGGACGCGGCGGCTGCGCCTCCGCCGACGGAGGTTCGACGATCCAGCTCGGAAGCGCTTCAAGCTCGCGCTCGGCCGCCGCATCGCCCTTCCCGTCGGGCTTCACGTCGACGCGCTGGCGCGCCTCGATCACCCGCGCGGGCCCCTCGAAGCCGTCGGCGTCGAACGGCCGCTCCTCGGCGGCGGCAAGACCGGTCGTGACCATCTGGTACCAGTTGGTCGCGTTCGACGCCTTCGCCGGACGGCACCCGGCGACGACGAGGCGGTCCTCGGCGCGGGTCATCGCGACGTAGAGCAGCCGGTGATACTCGCGCGTCTCGCGCTGCAGGCGCTCGGCGCGGGCCCGCGCGGCGACAGGATCGTCGTCGTCCTTTTTCGGCACCCACAGCGGCAGCTTCGTTCGCTGCGGGCCGTCGATCCAGGCGATGCGCTCGCGATCGCCCGCGACCTGCGTCGTGTCCGGCAGGAAGACGACCGGCGCCTGCAGCCCTTTCGAGCCGTGCACCGTCATCACCCGCACTTCGTCGCGCACCGGGCTGTCGAGATCGCGCTTGATCTCGGCCTGTCCGGCTTCGATCCAGGCGACGAAATCCTGGAGCGACGGCGTCGCGGTGCGCTCGTAGCCAAGCGCCAGCGCCAGGAACTCGCCGAGCGGATCGTCCGCCTCCGCGCCGAGCCGCGCCAGCAGACGGGCGCGCCCACCCTCGGCGTAGAGGATGCGCGCGAACAGCTCGAACGGCCGCTCGAAGTCGGCGCGAGCGAGCCATGCCGAGAGGCGCCGCTCCGCAGCGGCGAACGCGCTCGCCGGCATCGCCGCCGCTCTTGCCTTCAGCGCCGACCAGAGCGCCCCCTTGCGGCCGTGAGCGACCGCGAACAGCTCGTCCTCGGTGAGCCCGACGAGCGGACCCTTGAGCAGGCAGGCGAGCGTCAGATCGTCCTCGGGCAGGAGCAGGAACCGCGCGAGCGCCATCAGGTCCTGCACCACGAGCTGCTCCGACAGCACCATGCGGTCGACGCCGGCGACGGGGATGTCGCGCGCCTTCAGCGCGCGGACGAGCTGATCCATGAAGCCGGTGCGCTGCCGCACCAGCACCATCACGTCGCCCGGTCGGATCGCGCGGTCACGCGCCGGCAGCCGTTCGTTGCTGTTCCGCCACTCGGCCAGAGTCGCGGCGATGCGGTCGGCGAGCCGCGTCGCGGCACTGGTCGTCCGCGCGACCTTGATCGGCGGCATCCACGCGGGCGGGCTCGCGACCACCGGCGCGGTCGCCTGCGGCCACAGCTCGACCCGGCCGCCGTGACCCTCGCGGGCGGGCCGGTGGCGCACCGGGCGGTCGCCCGCGACGCCGTCGGACGCCGGCGCGGAAGCGAACACCGAATCGACGGCCGTCAGCACCGGTGCCGTCGACCGGAACGACACCTCGAGCGGCAGGTCGAGCCAGCGAATGCCGGCGCCGGTGGCTTTGTCGCGGAAATGGTCGCGCATCGCGGCGAACGCGTCGGGATCGGCCCGCTGGAACGAGTAGATCGACTGCTTGGCGTCGCCGACGGCGAACACCGTTCGGGTGCCGGGGCGCGCGCCCACGCCCGACAGGAATTCATCGGCGATGGCGGCGATCACCGCCCACTGGTCGTGACTGGTGTCCTGCGCCTCGTCGACGAGGATGTGGTCGATGCCGCCGTCGAGCTTGTAGAGCACCCACGGCGCGACGCCGGGGCGCGCCAGCAGCGCGCGGGTCTTGACGATGAGGTCGTCGTAGTCGAGCGCCGCGCGCTGCTCCTTGAAGCGGGAGTAGGAGTCGAGGAGCGCCGCGCCGAGCGCCAGCATCGCCCGGGTGCCGTCGAGCAGCCGCGCCGCCTTGATGCGCTGCAGCACCTCGATCAGCCGGCGCGCCTCGGTCGCCAGCACCTCGGCGCGGTTGCCGAGCGCCTTCATCACCGCCTTGGTGGCGAGACTCGCGCGGACGGTGCCGTCCTTGGTCAGGAACGCACCATGATAGTCGTCGAGCAGATCGCTGCGGCGTTCGGCCACCGCCTCGAGGAACGCCACGATCTGCTCGCGACGACGGCGGTCCGTGTCGCTGCCGTTGGCAAGCTCCTCGCAGACCGCCTTGAGCCCCAGATGATCGTACGCGCCGTCCGCGCAGGCCCTCCTGCGGACCTCAGCCTCGGTCTCGTCCGGCGCAAGCCCCAAAGCCGCGGCGATCGCGGCCATCAATCCGTCCACGCCTCCGAACGAGTCGAGCAGCCATGCCAGCCGGCCGTGCTCGCGGGCGAGCGTCTCCATCAGCTCGGCGAACTGGGACTCGTTGGCGCGCTCGGCGATGCAGCCGAGCGCCGCGGACAGCGCCGAGCCATCGGCCGAGGCGTCGCCCTTGCGTGCGCGCGCCAGCACTTCGTCCCGCGCCTGCTCGAGGAGATCGCGCGCGGTGCGCTCGTCGATGACCTCGAAGTGCGGCGCGAGCCCCGCCTCGACCGGGAAGCGCTTCAGCACCGATTCGCAGAAACCGTGGATCGTGGCGATGCGCAAGCCCCCCGGCGCTTCCAGCACGTCGGCGAACAGCCGCCGCGCGCGGGCAATACGCGCGCGGTCCGGGGCGAAGCCCGCGAGATCGACCAGCGCCTGCTTGAGCTCGGCGTCGGAGGCTCGCGCCCACGCGCCGAGGCGCTCGCTGACGCGGTTGGCCATTTCGGCGGCCGCGGCGCGGGTGAACGTGAGGCAGAGGATCTTCGAGGGCGTCGTGCCGTTGAGCAGCAGGCTCAGCACGCGGTCGGTCAGCGCCTTGGTCTTGCCGGTGCCCGCAGACGCCGCGACCCACACGCACGCGGTGGGATCGGCGGCGAGGCGCTGCGCGCGTTCGGCTTCCTTGACCGGGTCGAGGACGGTGCTCATTCCGCGCCCTCGCCGTCGGCATTCGCCCACTCCTGCGTGCGGGCGAGGTGCTCGTAATCGCTGTAACGCAGCGCCCGGCGATCGCGCGGCGCCGCGATGTAGGGCGTGTCCTTGTCGTCGAAGGTCGCGACCAGCGCCTCGACCCCGGCGAACGCGTCGGCGATCAGCGTCGCAAGGTCATCCTTCGTCGCCGGCTTCACCTCGCCCGGCGGATTGCCGCCGGCGAGCCGCCAGTAGAGCAGCCCGGCGACCTCGAGCGGCGGGACGCCGTCGAACGCGCCGCGCTCGACCATCGCCGCCTCCAGCGGAAGCTGCGGCGCGAACCCTTCGGCGACCTCGGTCGCGCTCGGCGGCTCGCCGGTCTTGTAGTCGGAGATGACGAGCCTGCCGTCGTCGAGGCGGCGATCGATGCGATCGGCGCGGGCGACGAGCGTGAACGGGCCGTTCGGCACGTCGAACGTGATCTCGCCCCTGGCCTCGGTCGTGAGCGGCGCGCAGGTGAGCCGCCGGTTGCGCTCATGGGCGACGAACCAGCGCGCGACGCGTTCGAAACGCGGCCACCAGAACGCCCACACGCCCGGCGTCGCCATCGCCTTGCCGAACGCGTCGCGACCTAGTTCCAGCAACCGCTTCAGCGCCGCATCGTCGTCCGGCAGCGTCTCCGGGAACTCCTTCAGGAACGCATCGAGCGCGTCGTGAATGACCGACCCGCGGGTCGCCGCGTCGGGGTTCTGGTCGATGGGGTCGAGCGGCGCGAGCCCGAGAATCCGCTTCGCATAGAGCGCATAGGGGTCGCGCATCCACGTCTCGATATCGGTCACCGACAGCCGACGCGGGCGCGCGGACACCGGCGGACACGGCGCCGGGCGCGTCGCCGGCGGCGGCGACTCGGGACGATCGAGCGCCGCCTGCCATGCGAGCCATGGCTTGTCGGCACCGAGCGAGCCGGGAACACCGACCCGCTGCAAAAAGTGGTCGAGCCGCACGAGCCAGCGTGCGGGCACGGTTGGCGTGCCTTCGACGCGGATCGAGCGGGTGAGGAATACGTCCGCCGCGCAGGCGCCCTGGACGAAATCGTGGGCGGCGAGCCCGATGCGCCGCTCCGGCGGGGGCAGCTTGAACGCGGCGCGCATCGGTCGGCTCATCCACGCGTCCGCCTCGGCTTCGCGCGGCCACGTGCCCTCGTTGAGGCCCCCCAGGATCAGCCGGTCGGCGCCCTGCAGACGAGCCTCGAGCGGGCCCCAGATGAACAGGCGCGGGTGCCGTCCGGCGCGGGGCCGAACGACCTGGCCCGCGAGCAACGCCGAGAGCAGCGCCGGATAATCGCGGCCGCCGACCGGCGCGAAGCCGCGCGCGGCGTCCTCGAACTCGGCGATGAAGCGCGCCAGCGCCTCACCGTCGTCGCCGCGCCACAGGCGCTCGGCTCCCGTTTCCGAGTCGGTCGCCGCCAGCGCCTCGATGAATGCGGTATGGGCGCGCAGGATGTCGCCGACCGAACGACGCGAGGATTCCAGCGCGCCGGCGAACGATCGCGCCGCCGCCGCGATCGACTCCAGCCATCGCGCGAGCGGCGCCGCGTCGGGCTCGCGCTCGTGCGCGCGCAGCGCCTTGGCGATGCCGTCCAACCCGCCGTCGGGACGAGGTCCGCGCAGCGCGAGCATCTCGATCCGCCGTATGCGGCTGCGGAATTCGCCGGGCGACAGCCCGCCCGACGCCAGCGGGTGCTTGAGGAACGCGAGCAGCGGCAGCGGCGCGAAGCGCTCGCTGGCCGCCTCCGCGGCGAGCCGAAAGTAGAGCCCCGCCGGCGTCAGCGCGAGCGGCGTGCCCGCCGAATCGTCGACGTCGATGTTCCAGCGGCCGAGCGCCGCCGCGACCCGGCGGGCGAGATTGCGATCGGGCGTCACCAGCGCGCACGTCTGCGTCTCGTGCACGAGCGCCTCGCGCATCAGCAGCGCGATCACGCCCGCCTCGTCGTCCGGCGTCGGACAGTCGATCCGCGTCAGGCCGCGAGCCGCTGACCGCACGCGGTCCTGGGTCAACTCCGCGCCCTCCCGATCCGCGACCGCGGCCGGCGCGAGCGCCGCGCCGAACAGGCGGATGCGGTCGGATGCCGGCGCGATCTCGGCGCCCGGCCACGGTTTCACCGCCGCGCGTTCGACGCCGACGGTCTCGAGCAGCTTCTTGAGGCCGAACTGCGGATGACTGTCCTGGAGCGCGGCCCAACTCTCGTCCGAGAGGCTCATGTCGAGCCCCGGCAGCACGATCGCGCCCTTGGGCAGGCGCGCGATTGTCGCGAGCAGATCGGCGGTGGCGGGGATCGATCCCGTGGAGCCGGCGGCGATCACCGGGTCCTGCGGCGGATGTCGCTGCCACGCCGCGGCCCGCGCCCGCAGCAAGCGGATGCGGCGCGCCGACGGATCCATCAGCCCCTCGGTCTTGAGGATCTCGGGCCAGTGCAGCGTCAGGATCTTGAAGAACGCCAGCGTGTCCTGCCAATGACGGGCGAACTGGTCGGGGACCAGCGTCTCGAGCCCGGCGAAGCTCAGCTCCTCGGTCTCGACCTGATCGAGCAGGCGCGCGAGTTCGGCCGCGAGCCGCGCCGCCTGATCGGCGCTCGGCGTCTCGCGCCAGGCGCTGGCGCCGAACGTCTGGACGAGACTCGCGAGGATCATCTGCCGCCGCAGCGGCGGAATGGCAGGCGGAATCTCGTCCGCCGCGAACGGCCCGTCGGGCGCATCCTCGGCCATGTCGAGGTCGCCGGTCCCGAGATCGTCGGCCTCGATCTCGCCCAAGGGAAGGATGCGCGGCAGCAGCACGACGGCGCCGCCGAACCGTCGGGCGAATGCGTCGGTGACGCTGCGGACCGCGCGCCGCGTCGGCACGAGGATCGTCGCGCGCGCGAGCGTCAACGGATCGCTCGGCGCGCCCTCGATGCCGAGCGTGCGGACGATGCCGGCGACGAGCCGGTCCGCGAACGGCGCGCCCGCCGGAATGTTGAAGACCGCCGGCGACGACGGCCCGTTCATCATTTGGCTCCGGCGCTCAGGAGCCGGTCGGCCTCGTCGAGGGCGTCCGGCGTTCCGACGTGGTACCACGCGCCGTCGTGCACCAGCCCGAACAGCCGGCCCGCGGCGGCGGCGCGGTCGTAGAGGCGGTTGAGCGAGAACGGCCCCTCCGGGGCGCCGTCGAAGATGTGCGGCGCCAGCATCTGCAGGCCGGCATAGACGTACGGCGCGGACGCCGCGTCGCCGCGGCGCTTGAGCCGACCGTCGTCGCCCATGAAGAAATCCCCGGGCCCCTCGAAGCCGACGGCGGTGTCGCGGGTCACCATCAGCAGCAGAGCGTCCATGCGGCTCGGGTCGAAGGCGTCGGCGAGGCGTTGGAGCGCCGGCCGCGCCCCGTCCTGCCACACGATGTCCGCGTTGATGGCAAGGAACGGCGCGCTCCCGAGCAGCGGCAGCGCTTTCTTGATGCCGCCCCCCGTATCGAGCAGGACCTCCTCGTCCGAGAGCATCGTGTGCGGCGGCAGCCCCGCCCGGCTGCGCTCGGCGAGCGACGCCGCGATCTGCTCGCGGAGATAGTGGCCGTTCACCACTGCCTCGGCCACGCCGACGGTTGCCAGCGCGTCGAGGGCGCGATCGAGCATCGTGCGCCCACCCACCGCGACCAGCGGCTTGGGCCTGGACAGCGTGATCGGTCGCAACCGCAGTCCGTAGCCCGCGGCGAGCACCATGGCGCGACGGGGAATCATCCGCCGACCGTCGCTTCGGGCGCCTTGCGCAGCGCCGTCGGAACGTGAGCGTCGAACCAGGCGCGGACGGAGGCGAGCGCCGGATGACGCAGGTCGTCTTCGAGCAGCCGCCAGACGCGGGGGATGTGCCGCAGGTAGACGGGCTTGCCGTCGCGCTTCCACAGCCGGGTGAAGATGCCGACGATCTTCGCGTTCCGCTGCGCCGACAGCACCGCCGCGGACGCGAGCACGTCGTCCTTGTTCCAGCGCGGGAATGCGGCGAGATAGCGCTCGGTCATGGCCGCCCGAAGACCGGGCGCGAGATCGCGGCGCGCGTCCTCCAGCAGCGACACGAGATCGTACGTCACCGGTCCGATCACCGCGTCCTGGAAGTCGAGCAGACCGCAGGCCGCGACGCCGCCGCGGCCATCGAGCCGCATCAGGTTGTCGACGTGGAAGTCGCGAAGCACCAGCGTGTCGGGCACGCGGCGCGCCAGCGGAAACACCTCGAGCCACAGACGCTCGTAGTCGCCGACCGCCGTCGCGGGCAGAGGTCTTCCCAGCGCCGCGGGCACGAACCAGTCGGTGAGCAGGCGCGCCTCGGTCAGCAGCCGCGCGTCGTCGTACGGCGGCACGTCGAGCGCCGTCGTGCGGTCCGCGGGAAGCTTGTGAAACGCGATCAGCGCGTCGATCGCCAGCTCGTACAGCGCGCGCTCGTCGGCGCCGGCCGCGAGCAGCCGCGTGAAGGTCGCATCGCCGAAATCCTCCACCAGCACGAGCCCCAGTTCCGGGTCGGCGGCGAGCACGCGCGGCGCGCTGAAGCCGAGCGCGGTGAGGTGGCGGGCGACGAGGATGTACGGCCGCACGTCCTCGCGATCGGGGGGCGCATCCATCAGCAGCGCGGGCTCCGGCCCGCCGTGGAGACGGACGTAGCGCCGGAACGAGGCGTCGCCGGGCAGCGGATCGCGCCTTGCGGCGGCGAAGCCCGCGTCGGCGAGGAAGCGGGCGATGGCGGTGGAGCGATCGGTCATTGCAGGGCGCCGTAACGCTCGGCGGCTCGGCCGCGCGCGACGACCTCGGCGCGACGACGTCCCTCGCCGACGATGGCGAGGCGCACGTCCACCCGATCGCGCGGGAGCCAGGGCCCGAGCCGGTCCGGCCACTCGATCAGGGCGACGCCCTCGCTGCACGCGTCCTCGACGCCGAGCTCGAGCGCCTCGTCGGCGTTCTTAAGGCGATAGAGATCGAAATGGAATACGCGCAGCGCACCGATGTCGTACTCCTGCATCAGCGTGAAGGTGGGGCTGGGCACGTCCTCCGGCGCCTCGACGCCCTCGCGTCGCGCCAACGCCGAGATGAAGCTCCGCGCCAGCGCGGTCTTGCCGGCGCCGAGCTCGCCCGACAGGGCGAACACGTCGCCCACGCGAGCCGGTCCCGCAAGCTCCGCGGCGAATCGATCGAGCATGGCGAGATCGTCGATGGCGCGGCCGGATGCCGCCTCGGATGTGGTTGTGGACGGAGGGTCGCGGCGATCGGCCATGGTGAGGTTGTAGCGGTCGCGGCCCCGCCGGGGCAAGGCGGACGAAGCTCACGCGCAGGCCCGGGGCACTCTTGCGCCGGGCCCATCCTCCGGGCGATTGTAGGCCCCGCCCGCAGGTCCCGCGGGCGCAACCCCCGCGCCTCTTTCCATGTCCCTGTCCACGTCTCCGCAAAGCGCTTCGCTGACGACCGACGTCGCCATCATCGGTGCCGGCCCGGTCGGCCTGTTCGCCGTCTTCGAATGCGGCATGCTGAAGATGAAGTGCCATGTCTTCGACGCGCTCGATTCGATCGGCGGCCAGTGCGCGGCGCTCTATCCGGAGAAGCCGATCTACGACATCCCCGGGTACCCGATGATCCCCGCCGCCGAGCTGGTCGAGCAGCTCGACGCGCAGGCGCAGCCGTTCGATCCGGTGTTCCATCTCGGCCAGCGCGTCGAAGCGCTGCAGCGCGACGGCGACGGCTTCGTGCTGACCACCTCGGCGGGCACGCGCGTCGCCGCCAAGGCGGTCTTCATCGCCGCCGGCGCCGGCGCCTTCGGCCCGAACCGGCCGCCGCTCGCCGGCATCGAGGCCTACGAGGGCAAGAGCGTCTTCTACTACGTGAAGAAGCGCGACGACTTCCGCGGCAAGCGCGTGGTGATCGCGGGCGGCGGCGACTCGGCGGTCGACTGGGCGCTGGCGCTCGACGGCATCGCCGCGTCGATCTCCGTCGTCCACCGCCGCGACAAGTTCCGCGCCGCGCCCGAGAGCGCGTCGCGGCTCGCGGCGCTCGCCAAGGCGGGACGGATCGATCTCGTCGTGCCCTACCAGCTCCACGGTCTCGAAGGCGGCGGCGGCCAGGTCTCCGCCGTCGTCGTGCGCGACCTCGACGGCAAGGACCGCACCCTCGCCGCCGACGCCTTGCTGCCGTTCTTCGGGCTGTCGATGGACCTGGGCCCGATCGCCCACTGGGGCCTCGCGCTCGAACGGCATCACCTCACCGTCGATCCGGCGCGGTGCGAGACGTCGGAACCCGGGATTTTCGCCATCGGCGACGTCGCAAGCTATCCCGGCAAGCTGAAGCTGATCCTCACCGGCTTCGCCGAGGCGGCGATGGCGGCCCACGCCGCGCACGCCCGTGTGTTCCCGGGCCAGGCGCTGCACTTCGAGTATTCGACGAGCAAGGGCGTGCCGGTCGCCTGACGGACGGCACGGTCCTCAGTGGCCGTTTGCGACCGGACCCGCTGCGCTCTCGTCGATCGGCAGACGGCAGACCACCGTCGTCCCGCGCCCCGGCACCGAATTCAGCGCGATGTCGCCGCCGTGGAGCTCGATGAAGCTCTTCACCAGCGACAGCCCGACGCCGAGCCCGGGCGAGCGCAGACGCCCATCCACGGTGCGCTCGAACTTCTCGAAGATGCGCTCGCGGTCCTCCGGACGGATGCCGATGCCCGTGTCGGCGACGGCGAAGACGACGTGCTCGGGATCGCGGTGCGCCGACAGCTCGATGCGGCCGCCAGGCGGGGTGTACTGGATCGCGTTGCTGATGAGGTTGAACAGCGCCTGCTTGAGGCGCCGCTCGTCGCCGACGATCATCCCGGCGCGGGGATCGCACGCGAGCGCGACCTCGATGCCCTGCTTGCGCGCGCGCTCGCGCGACAGCGCCTGGACCGAGTTGAGCATGTCGCGAATGGCTATCGGGCGCCGGTCGAGGGTGAGCCGGCCCGCTTCGACCAGGGCGAGATCGAGAATCGCGTCGATCAGGCCGAGGAGCTGCCGCGACGCCTCGAGAATCCCGCGCGCATACTCGGTCTGCCGGTCGTTGAGCGCGCCGAAGTACTGGTTGGCGAGGATCTCGGTGAAACCGATGATCGTGTTGAGCGGCGTCCGCAGCTCGTAGGAGACGTTGGTGATGAACTCCGACTTGAGCTTGTCGGCGGTCTCGAGCGCCTCGTTGCGCTCACGCAGCACGCGCTCGACCTTGATCGAGTCGCTGACGTCGAGGTAGCTGAACAGCATGCCTCCGTCGGGGAGCGGCACCGCCGCGTAGTCGAGGACGATGCCGTCGCGGCGCACGAAGCGGCCGTTGTGCGGCGCGTGGTCCGTCGCCCGGCCGACCATGCGCTCCTTGAGACCGGCCCAGTTGTCGGTCGCGAAGTGATCGCGGATCGCCTCGGCGATCTCGGCCACGTGCGGCTGATTGTCGGCGAACTGCGGCGACAGCCCCCAGATGCGCTCAAACGCCGCGTTGCGCAGCCTGAGCCGGCCGTCGGACCCGAACACCGCCACCGCGGTGTGAAGGTTGTCGAGCGTCTCGCGCTGCACCGCGATCAGCGTGTTGTAGCTGCGCTCGAGCGCCATGCGGTCGGTGACGTCCTCGTAGGTCGTCAGCAGTCCGCCGAGAGGGTGCGGATGGACGACCATGCGGAGCACGCGCTCGTCGGGAAGGTGCAACAGCTCCTCGCGCGCCTCCAGCAGCGACGTGAAGAGGCCGAGCATCTCGCGCTTGTAGACCTTGAAGTCGGCCTGCTCCGGCAGGCGGCGGCGGGCGCGGAGCTCCTCCAGCACCTCGCCGAACGACGGGCCGCTCCGCAGCCACTCGTCTTCGAGGTCCCACAGATGCGCAAACGCCGCGTTGAAGAACGTCATCCGCGCGTCCGGCCCGTAGATCGCGATCGCGGTGCCGAGCTTCTCGAGCACGCCCGCGTGATCGGCGATGTGGCGCGAGAGCTCGTCGCGCGATTCGCCGAGCTCCGTGTGGTCGATGGCGAAGCCGGCGATCTGGCCCGTCGCAGGCAGCAGCACCTCGGTGATCTCGAGCAGGCGGCGCGACCCGGCAAGCACGGCGTAGAGCGTGCGGCGCGCCGGACGCCCTTCGGCGGCCGCCGCCTCGGCCGCCAGCGCGCGGCCGGCGCCCTGGGCCGCACCGGCGATCTCGAGGCCGGCGGCGACCGCCTCGCTGGGACGGGCGACCTCGACCGCTCGGGCATAGGCCTGGTTGCACTGCACCAGCGCGAGATCGGGTCCGCGCAGCCACACCGGAACGTCGAGGGCGTCGAACAGCGTCGTCAGCTCGGCGACGGTCTTCTGCCAGGCGGCGGCTTCCGCCGCCTTCTGCCGCATCTCGAACTCGATCTGGGCGACATCACGCACCCACAGCGCGTCGAACTCGCTGTTGCGCTCGGCGGCGATATCGAACACGCGGCCGGGGGTCCGCGACCCGACGGTCGCGCGGAATGCCGTGCCATGCTCCCGGAACCGCTCGATCGCCGATTGGATGCGGGTGCGCTCGTCATGCGGCAGCGCATCCAGCAGGTGGCCGACGGCGTCGCCGCCGACCGACGCGACCCGGCCCAGGACATCGGAGAAATTCGGGCTTGCCCAGGGCTCGGCGTCGCCCGCGCGCCAGATCAGCGCGGCCTGCGGCGAGGCCTGGGCGAATGCCGCCAGCCGAGCGAAGCGGATGTCCTGATCGGCGCCGCGACGTCGCGCGTCGGCGAGGCGAATGCGGAGGACGGCCGCCGCCGCGCCGCACGCGACGGTCGAAAAACCGAGAAGGCCGATTCCCCACCACATCTCGACACCGTGCCGCGGATCGCGGCTGCGGAACGCCGACGGCCGGAAGGCCGCAGCGTCATCCCCCTACGCGCGGGGAGTGTACGCCTTGACCGTCCGGCCGCAAAGCCCGCATGCCGCGAAAAGCGGCACCGACAACCGAATGTGACGAGCTAGTAGCGGTAGTGGTCGGTCTTGAACGGGCCCTCGGTCTTCACGCCGAGGTACTCCGCCTGCTTGTCGGTGAGCTTGGTGAGCTTCACCCCGAGCTTCTCGAGGTGGAGCGTGGCGACCTTCTCGTCGAGGTGCTTCGGCAGGATATAGACCTTCTTCTCGTACCGCGCGTGGTGCTTCCACAGCTCGATCTGTGCCAGCACCTGGTTCGAGAACGACGTCGACATCACGAAGCTCGGATGGCCGGTCGCGCAGCCGAGGTTCACGAGCCGGCCCTGGGCCAGCACGATCAGCCGCTTGCCGTCGGGGAACGTGACCTCGTCAACCTGCGGCTTGATCTCGTTCCACTTGTAGTTGCGGAGCGCGGCGATCTGGATCTCGGAATCGAAGTGGCCGATGTTGCAGACGATGGCCCGGTCCTTCATGCGCCGCATGTGGTCGAGCGTGATGACGTCGACGTTGCCGGTGGCGGTCACGAACACGTCGCCGAGCGGCGCCGCGTCGTCCATGGTCACCACCTCGTAGCCTTCCATCGCCGCCTGCAGCGCGCAGATCGGATCGATCTCGGTCACCATCACGCGGGCGCCCTGGCCGCGCAGCGACATCGCCGAGCCCTTGCCGACCTCGCCGAAGCCGCAGACCACCGCCACCTTGCCCGCGAGCATGACGTCGGTCGCGCGCTTGATGCCGTCGACCAGGCTCTCACGGCAGCCGTAGAGATTGTCGAACTTCGACTTGGTCACCGAGTCGTTGACGTTGATCGCGGGCGACATGAGCTTGCCCGCGCGCTGCATCTCGTACAGCCGGTGCACGCCGGTGGTGGTCTCCTCGGTGATGCCTTTCACGTCCTTCATCAGCTCGGGATACTTCTCGTGAAGCAGGCGGGTGAGATCGCCGCCGTCGTCGAGGACCATGTTCGGCTTCCAGCCGTCCGGACCGCGGATGGTCTGCTCGATGCACCAGTCGTATTCCTCCTCGGTCTCGCCCTTCCAGGCGAACACCGGGACGCCGGTGGCGGCGATCGCCGCCGCGGCCTGGTCCTGGGTCGAGAAGATGTTGCACGACGACCAGCGCACGGTGGCGCCGAGGTGCGTCAGGGTCTCGATCAGCACCGCGGTCTGGATCGTCATGTGGATGCAGCCGGCGATGCGCGCGCCGGCGAGCGGCTTGGACGCGCCGTACTCGGCGCGCAGCGCCATCAGGCCCGGCATCTCGGTCTCGGCCAGCGAGATCTCCTTGCGGCCCCAGTCGGCGAGCGCGATGTCGCGCACCTTGTAGTCGGTGTTCGAGGTGGTCTTGGCTGCGGTCATGGCGCTCTCCGGAAACGCGGCGACGGCGGAAGCCGTCCCGCGGGGTCAAGGCGTCGAGGTCGGGGGATATATAACGTAACCTTTATATCCTTATATTACCCCGGGTGGTGATTGCAACTGCGGTGGCGGCCCGCCGCAGTGCGCGTCGCTGTGGAAAAGTGTCCCATCTGTCCCAGGTGTCCCAAACCGCCAGTGTGGGACAGTGGGACACCGCGCCGTCGTGGGCGAATTCGTGTGCTATTCCCGGCGCTTAGGTTTCCGGGCGGTGTCCCACACCGTCGCGGCGGGGCGGGCCCGGTGGGACAGCGCCGGCTACTCGGATTCGTCGAAGCGGTCGGCCACCAGCTTGGCCAGGGCCGCCACGGCAGCGCCGGCATCGGCCCCCGTCGCGGCGATCTCGAGCTGGGTTCCGGGGCCCGCCGCCAGCATCATCAGGCCCATAATGGACAGGCCCGGGACGGTGGTTCCCTTGGCGGTGACCGTTACCGCTGCGTCGTAACCGCCGGCGAGCTTGACGAAACGCGCCGCGGCGCGGGCGTGGAGCCCCCGCTGATTGATGACCGTCACCGTCTGCGCCACGGCGCCGGGGGCGCGCATCGCTTCTCCCGACATCAGCGCGTCACCGGGCATGGCCGGCGTCGGCGAGCAGGCTCGAGGCGACGTTGATGTATTTCCGGCCGGCTTCCTGGATCGCCACCACCAGGGCGGCGAGCGTGGTGCTGTCGCGCAGGCTCGCGAACTTGATCAGCATCGGCAGGTTGACGCCGGCGACGACCTCGACGCCGGTCTCGTTCATGACCGAGATGGCGAGGTTCGACGGCGTGCCGCCGAACATGTCGGTCATCAGCACGACCCCGGCCCCGGTGTTCACCGAGTGGACGGCGTCCAGGATCTCGCGTCGTCGCGCCTCCATGTCGTCGTCGGCCTCGATGCACACCGTGGCGACGTTCTTCTGCGGCCCGACCACATGCTCCAGCGCCGCGACGAACGCGCGGGCAAGCGAGCCGTGGGTGACCAGCACCAATCCGATCATTACGATCCCTCTGTCCTAGGAAATGGCGGCCCGCGGGGCCGTCGTTGATTCAGCGTCGAGGTCGCGGTGCCGCACCGTCGCGGCTCGGCCGCGCGCCGCCAGCCAGCGCCCCACTTGTTCTGCGACATAGACTGACCGGTGGCGGCCGCCGGTGCAACCGATGGCGATGGTGAGGTCGCTCTTGCCGTCGCTTTCGAAGCGCGGCAACACGACCGCCAGGAAATCGGTCAACGTCTTGAAAAAACGTGGATATCCCGGGTCCTTGGCGATCCTGCCCCCGACCCGCCGGTCGCGCCCGGTGAGCGGCCGCAGCGCCGCGTCGTAGTGCGGGTTGTCGAGAAACCGGACATCGAACACGAGGTCGGCGTCGGCCGGCAGCCCGCGGCGATAAGCGAACGACACCACCGACAGCCGGGTGCCGTCGCGGCGAGTGCCGAAGCGGGACGTGAGCAGGCGGCGGAGCGCCGGCGGCGCGAGATCGGTCGTGTCGATGATCTCGTCTGCGGCGGCGCGAAGCTCGCCGAGGAGCGCGCGCTCGCGACGGATCGCGTCCTGCACCGGGCGGTCGGTGCCCAGCGGATGCTTGCGGCGGGTCTCCTTGAAGCGCCGCGCCAACGTCTCGTTGCTCGCGTCGAGGAACAGGAGCCGCAACGGCGTGCCGCGCATCTTGCGCCGGCGCGCAAAGATCCGGTTGAGACGCACCGGATCGAAATCGGCGGCCCGCGCGTCGACGCCGACGGCGAGCGGCGGCCGCGTGCGGCCGCGACGCTGGAACAGCGACTCGAGGAGAGCGAGCGGCAGGTTGTCGACGGCCTCGAAGCCGATGTCCTCCAGCACCTTGAGGCTGGACGAGCGGCCGGCGCCGGACATCCCGGTGATGATCAGATTCGGGCGCGGCGCCTCGGAGCCCGCCGTCACGCGCGCACGCCGAACGGCTCGCGAACGGGGCCGGGTTGTCATCGCTTGGGCTTCCGGATGGAGCGCGGGGCGGCGCGCATGGGATCAGTAGACCCCGCGCCGAAGCGGAGCGCAAGGCGCACCTTCAGCGCCGCCGAGGCTTCGAAGGAAGCGAGCGCGATCGCCGGAATCGCGGTGCCGGCGATCATCTCCCGTCGCGGCTCCGGCAACCGAGGCACCGCCCTTGGCGCGACGAGGTCGACGACGAGCCGGAGCCGCGCGGAGGCGCGCGTCGGCACCGCGACGATGCCGACGCCGCGCGCCTCGATGAGACCGCGGATCGCCCGCGGACCGCGCGCGACCGGCGCGCCGCGCGCCGGCGTGAGTTCCACCTGATCGTCGGCCACAAGGCGCGCGCCGCCATCGATGAGCCTGAGCGCGAGGTCCGACTTGCCCGCGCCCGAGCGACCGCGGATCAGGACCCCGTTCGCGCCGAAGGCGATGCAGGTTCCGTGAACGAGAACGGGTCGCGCGGAGGATCGGGGGCGTCGCGCCATGACCGTCAGGCGCGGTGTGCCGCGGCCGCGGCGGGGAGGCGCACGACGAACCGCGCGCCGAGCGAGTTGCCGAGGGGGGCCGCGGGGTCGGTGATGTTCTCGGCCCAGATGCGGCCGCCATGGGCATCGACGATCTGTCGCGAGATCGACAGCCCGAGCCCGGAATGCGTGCCGAATTTCTCGCCCTTCGGGCGCTGCGTGTAGAAGCGATCGAAGATCGCATCGAGCTTGGCATCCGGGATGCCCGGGCCCTGGTCCTCGACCCGGACGACGACCGCGTCGGGCTCGCGCGTGCAGCGGATGTCGATGCGCCCGCCCGCCGGGCTGAACGACACGGCGTTGGCGAGGATATTGCGGAACACCTGCACGAGGCGCCCTTCCATGCCCATCACCATGTAGCGCTCGGCGGGCCCTTCGATGTGAACGTCGAACGTGGGTCCGTCGGGTTGCGCGGTGCGTTGGATCTCGACGAGGGTCTCCAGCATGCGGCCGATCTCCACCGGCTCGAGCTCCGCGCGCGACAGCTCGGCGTCAAGCCGCGACGCGTCGGAGATGTCGCTGATCAGCCGATCGAGCCGCTTCACGTCGTCGATCAGGATCGACATCAGCTTTTTCTGCTGCGCCGGGTCCTCGACCCGCGCGATGGTCTCCACCGCCGACCGCAGGCTCGACAGCGGATTCTTGATCTCATGGGCGACGTCGGCGGCGAAACGCTCGATCGCATCCATGCGCGCCCACAGCGCCTCCGTCATCTCCTTCAGCGATGCCGACAGCTCGCCGATCTCGTCGCCGCGATTGGAGAGATCGGGAATCTGCACCTTGCGGCCCTGACCGCGCCGCACGCGATCGGCGGCTTCGGCGAGCTGCCGGACCGGCCGCGCGATCGTGCTCGCGAGATAGAGCGACAGCAGCACCGTCGCGGCGAGGACGACCAGGAAGACGTTGACGATGTCGACGCGCACGTCGCGCAGCGCCGCCTCGATCGCGGCGTCGTCGCTCGTCAGCACCAAGGCCCCGAGCACCTGCCGATAACGCTGGACCGGGACGGCGACCGACAGCATCAGTTGACCGTCGGGAGTCTCCCGCACCTGGCTCGCCTCCTCGCCGCGCAATGCCGCAAGCGCCTCGGGATAGTCGGAGGCGACGGCGCTGGGGTTCTCGCGGTAGACCGGGTAGTGCTGCCCGAGCGAGAGGAACTCGAGGATGCCGTCGTAGATGTCGACGAGCGATTCGCGAAGCCCGTGCGGCCGCGGCGGCACGAGGTCAGAGTACTGCACCGCACCGAGGCCGGCGAGCGCCTGGCTGTCGGCGACCACGTCGCCGGATGCCGCGAACAGGCGAACGCGGACATTCGCCGATGCGGCAAGGCGGCGCACCATCGGTCGCGCCTGACCGGTGAGGAACTCCTGCCCTTCCGGCGTCGATTCGCGCACCGCGGCCTCGCCGATCGCCGCGGCGACGATCTCGGCCTGCACCGTCAGCGCCTCGGCCGCGGTGTCGACGAGGCTGCCGCGGTACCGGTCGAGATAGAGCAGCCCGACGACGAGCGTCGCGAGCGCGAGCACGTTCAGGGCGAGGATCCGCCACGTCAGGGACCGGATCCGCCACGGCGGCCGTAAGGTGTGGAGCGCGGACAGCCGCGCCCGCAGCCAGCCCTCGCCTCGCGTCGGACGTTCGTCCATGGGCGCACTCACCCGCAGCGGCTCACCGCGCGAGTGCTACTTCTCCTTGTACCGGTAACCGAGGCCGTACAGCGTCTCGATCTGCGCGAAGTTATCATCGACGGCGCGGATCTTCCGCCGCAGACGCTTGATGTGGCTGTCGATGGTGCGGTCGTCGACATAGATGTGCTCGCCGTAGGCGGCATCCATCAACTGGTCGCGACTTTTGACGTGGCCCGGACGCACCGCGAGCGCCTGGAGGATGAGGAACTCGGTGACGGTGAGCTGGACCGGCTGCCCCTTCCACGCGCACAGATGCCGGGCGGGGTCGAGCACGAGCTCGCCGCGCACCACCATGCCGCCGTCCTTGACGTCCTTCGCCTCGCCCTCCTTGAGATCGAGGCGGCGCAGCAGCGCACGGATGCGCTCGATCAGCAGGCGTTGCGAGAACGGCTTCTTGATGTAGTCGTCGGCGCCCATGCGCAGGCCGAGGATCTCGTCCACCTCCTCGTCCTTCGAGGTGAGGAAGATCACCGGCATCCGGCTCTTCTGACGGATCCGCGACAGGAGCTCCATGCCGTCCATGCGCGGCATCTTGATATCGAGCACGGCGAGGTCCACCGGCTTCTCGGCGATGCCCTTGAGCGCCTCCGCGCCGTCGGTGTAGGTGCGCACGGCGAAGCCCTCGGCCTCGAGCGCCATCGACACCGAGGTGAGGATGTTCTGATCGTCGTCTACCAGCGCGATGGTGCGAGCCAATGCCCTCTCCTTGCCGTTCGCCGTCGCCGCGCGGCGCTATCGGCGGCGCATGCAATCGACGGTTTGCGGCGGGCGGCATTGTGCCCCCGGCGGCCCGTGTCGCCAAGAGGGGAGAATCCGGTTTCGCCTGAGCTTTCTGGGGCTTATCGGTCACGAACCAGGGCCGAATCGACCGACGAGCAAGGCCCGCGCCGGTTTGACACCCCACTCCTCCGACATTAGGTTCAGCCAACGAGCCTGCCGGCCGGCGCCCCCGCGAGGCACTGCGCAACAGGCCACTGCGCAAACAGGCCTATGCCGGCGATCGAGGAGCCACGAGCATGATGACGTCCCAAACCCTTTCCGCCGCGTCGCTCGCCGACCGCATGGTCGCTACGCTGCTCGCTGCATTGCTCGGAAGCTTCATCCTGTTCGGGGTCGGCTTCGCAACTCTCTCCGCCGTCCACAATGCGGCCCACGACTCCCGGCATTCCTTCGCGTTCCCCTGCCACTGACCGCAGGGCAACGCCCATGATCACGCGCGTCCTGTGGGCCGGGCTGATCGCCGGGCTGATTGCCGGCGCCTTCGCCACGACCATCCAACTCGCGCGACTCGTGCCGCTGATCGCCGTCGCCGAGGAGTACGAAGCGGCGGCAGCCCATAGCGCCATGGCCCATGACCACGGAGACGGCAGGGAATCGTCCGTGGCCGCATCCACGGACTCCGACGAGTGGGAACCGACGGGTCTCGCGCGCCCGGCCTTCACCGCACTGTTCAACGCGCTCGCGGGCGTCGGCTACGGGCTTCTGCTCGTCGCCGGGATGACCATCGCCGGCCGCCCGACCGATCGCACGACGGGGCTGCTGTGGGGACTGGCGGGGTTCATTGCCTTCGCTGCGGCGCCCGCCCTGGGTCTCCCGCCGGAGCTTCCCGGCATGCCAGCCGCGGACCTCCTCGCGCGGCAGGCGTGGTGGATCGGCACCGCTGCCGCGACGGCCGCCGGTCTCGCTGCGCTCGCGTTCGGTGGGCCGGTCGTCAAGGCGATCGGCGTGGCGCTGTTGCTCGCGCCGCACGCGATCGGAGCTCCACACGCCCCGGATCACACGGGAGGTACCGGTGTCCCGGCGGAAATCGCCGCCGAATTCGTTGCCGCGTCGCTTCTTTCCGCTCTCGTGTTCTGGCTCGCGCTCGGCGCCTCCGCAGGCCATTTCCTGCGTCGCCCGACCTGACCCACCGTGCCGCAAATTTGACAGCGGCCGGTTGCTAAGGGCGTCCCCATATTGGGGTCTATCGTTGAAAAACCTACGGTTTTACAGCGCAAAAAGGGGCGCTGAGGTTTTGACGACCGAGGCTCGAATGGCTATGCTCCGCCCCGTCCCGCCGGGGTACTTCACTCTTCCCGGCCGCCCAACAAGCGGTCCGGAGTGTCCTGGTTTGCACGTTTTTATTGGCGATCCCGCAAGGGTCGATCGCATCTGAGGATCGACCGTCGGTCCGTACGATTCCGCCCCAGGCGCTCGCCGGGCACGTTCGGACATTCCGACTCGGGTTTCAGTTAAGAGGTACACCATGGCTGTTGCGATGACGCCCACCCGGAACAAGAAGCTGCTCGCCTGGATCGACGAGATCGCGGCGAAGTGCCGACCCGACCGGGTGTACTGGTGCGACGGTTCGAAGGAGGAGTTCAATCGTCTCTGCGCCGAGATGGTGAAGAAGGGCACGCTGATCAAGCTGAATGAGGCGAAGCGCCCGAACTCCTATCTCTGCCGCTCGGATCCCGCCGACGTCGCCCGCGTCGAGGACCGCACGTTCATCTGCTCCGAGACCAAGGAGCAGGCCGGCCCGACCAATAACTGGGTGGCCCCTGCGGAGATGCGCGCAAAGCTCGACGGCCTGTTTGCCGGCTCGATGCGCGGCCGCACGATGTACGTGATCCCCTTCAGCATGGGACCGCTCGGGTCGCCGATCTCGCACATCGGCGTCCAACTCACCGATTCGCCGTACGTCGCGGTGAGCATGTACATCATGACCCGCATGGGTCAGAAGGCGCTCGACCTGCTGGGTGACGGCGACTTCATTCCCTGCCTCCACTCCGTCGGCGCGCCGCTGGAAAAGGGGCAGCAGGACGTAGCCTGGCCGTGCAACGCCAAGCACAAGTACATCGTCCACTTCCCCGACGACTATTCGATCGTCTCGTACGGCTCCGGCTACGGTGGCAACGCCCTCCTCGGGAAGAAGTGCTTCTCGCTGCGCATCGCCTCGCTGCTCGGTCGCGACCAGGGCTGGCTCGCCGAGCACATGCTGATCCTCGGCGTCGAGAGCCCGCAGGGCGAGAAGACCTACGTCGCCGCCGCGTTCCCGTCGGCGTGCGGCAAGACCAACTTCGCCATGCTGGTGCCGCCGAAGGGCTTCGAAGGCTGGAAGGTGACGACGATCGGCGACGACATCGCCTGGATCAAGCCGCGCCCCGACGGCACCTTGCGCGCCATCAATCCGGAGAACGGCTTTTTCGGCGTGGCGCCCGGCACCGGCCTGAAGTCGAATCCGAACGCGATCCGCACGCTCACCCACGACGTCATCTTCACCAACGTCGCGCTCACCGACGACGGCGACATCTGGTGGGAGGGCCTCACCGACACTCCGCCCGCCCATCTGATCGACTGGCAGGGCAAGGACTGGACTCCGGAATCGGGGCGCAAGGCCGCGCATCCGAACGCGCGCTTCACCGCCGCGATCAGCCAGTGCCCGAGCGCCGATCCGGCCATCAACGACCCCGAAGGCGTGCCGATCTCGGCGTTCATCTTCGGCGGCCGACTGTCGCGGACGTTCCCGCTGGTGTTCGAGTCCCGTAGCTGGGAGAACGGCGTCTACTGGGCGGCCACGATGGGTTCGGAGGCGACCGCGGCCGCCGAGAACCAGGCGGCCATCCGCCGCGATCCGTTCGCGATGCTGCCGTTCTGCGGCTACAACATGGGCGACTACTGGAAGCACTGGCTCGCCATGAAGAGCCGGGCGAAGAAGCTCCCGCGCATCTATCGCGTCAACTGGTTCCGCAAGGACGAGAACGGCAAGTTCATCTGGCCGGGCTTCGGCGAGAACATGCGCGTGCTGAAGTGGATCGTTGACCGCGTCCACGGTCGCGCCCAGACCGCGGCCGAGAGCCCGTTCGGCTTCATGCCGCGCTACGAGGACCTCAACTGGAGCGGGCTCGATTTCTCGAAGCACAACTTCCAGCGGATCACGGACATCGATCGCGCCGAGGCGGAAGCCGAAGCCGAGGACCAGAGCGCCCTGTTCGAGCAGTTCGGCGATCACCTGCCGGGCGAGCTCGAGAAGCAGCGTCAGGACCTCGTCGCGCGTCTCAAGACCGCACCCGCGGTGTGGAGCGCGACCTGAGCCTCTCACCTACGGCTTAGTGAAGGGGCGGGGCCTGCAAGGCCCCGCCCTTTCTCTTTGGGCGAATTGCCGCGCTTTTGCTGCGCGCTGCGGAAGTCGTTAAGACACCGTTAACGGCGCGACGCGATCATCGGATTCCCCGCTCGTCCGTTCGGGGTCCCGATCGTGGAGATGCCGGATGTCGGTTGGTGCCGTCCGTGCGATACGTGCAGTCGTCCGCGCCGCGAGCGCCGTGTGCGGCGGAGCGATGGCGCGCATCCGCCGTATGCCAGTCGGCACGATCGTCGTCTTCGCGGTGGCGCTGGCATGGATCGGCACGTCCGGGTGGCTGACCTTCGTGCGACCGCAGCCGTTCGACGATCGCGCCTACGAGCGCTACCAGGAGGAGGTCGCGATGTGCCGCGAACTCCGCACCTCGGAAGCGCGCTACGACTGCGTCGCGCGCGCTCTCATCGGCCGCGACCAGCAGAACTTCGGCCGTTCGCTGTTCGTCTTCGTGCCGCCCTTTATGCTTCTGATCGGCCGCTACGTCTGGCGCGAGGTGCGCGCGACCATGCGCGAACGCGAGCATGCCCGGTTGGCGGAACTGCGATCGCGACAGCACCTATCCAAGATGCGCCAGGAGATGCTGGGCGAGCGCGCGGCGCACATCCCGAACGGGCGACTCGACGAGGAAGCACGCCGCCGGCGGCTCTACAATCCGGCGGCCTCGGGAGCGGCGCCGGCGACGCCGGGCGCGACGATCGCCCGGACCGGGCGCCGCGCCTGACGCTCAGGTCGACTCGATCGTCACACCCCGCCAGAACGCGACCATTCCCCTGATGTGGGCGGCCTCGGGCTTCGGGTCGGGGTAGTACCACGCCGCGTCGATGTTTCGCGCGCCATCCACCACCACGGTGTAGTAGCTGGCGATCCCCTTCCATCCGCAACGGGTGTGAGTGGGGCTCTCCTCGAGGTGCTCGCGGCGCAACGCTTCGGGCGGGAAGTAGGCGTTGCCTTCGACCATCTCCACGGTCGCAGACTCGGCAAGCACCGCACCGTTCCACACCGCGCGCGGCATGTCGTTCCTCCTAGTGGATCGATGCCCAGTCGTGGCCGATCCCGGTCTCGACGACGAGCGGCACGGTCAGATCGACCGCAGGCAGCGCCGCCTTCTCCATCGTCGCGGCGACGACGCGCGCGGTCTCGTCGGCTTCCTTGGCGGGCGCCTCGAGCACGAGCTCATCGTGCACCTGGAGCAACAACCGCGCCTTCAGGCCCACCGCGGAGAGCGCCGCCGGGACCCGGGTCATGGCGCGTTTGATGATGTCGGCGGCCGCGCCCTGCAGCGGCGCGTTGATCGCCGCCCGTTCCGAGAACGCGCGCTGCGCCGGAATCTTCGCGTTGATCCCCGGAATGAACACGCGACGGTTGAAGATGGTCGTGACGTAACCGAGCTTGCGGCACGATTCCTTGGTCGCGTCCATGTAGGTGCGAATTCCGGGATAGCGCTCGAAGTACGCCTTGATGTACGCAGCCGCCTCCGCATGCGGTATCCCGAGCTGCCGCGCCAGCCCGAATGCCGAAATGCCGTAAATAATGCCGAAGTTGATCGCCTTCGCGCGGCGCCGATGCTCGCTCTCCTGGCCCTTGGGCGCGGCGCCGAACATCTCGTTGGCCGTGCGCAGATGGATATCCTCGCCGGTGCGGAACGATTCCTTGAGCTGCGGGATCTCCGCCACGTGCGCGAGCAGGCGCAGCTCGATCTGCGAGTAGTCGGCGGAGATCAGCTTCATGCCCGTCTCGGCGACAAACGCCGAGCGGATCTTGCGCCCTTCCTCGGTGCGGATCGGGATGTTCTGGAGATTCGGATCGGTCGACGACAGCCGTCCGGTCGACGCAACCGTCATGGCGTAGCATGTGTGGACGCGCTGGGTCTCGCGGTCGATCTCGTTCGGCAGCGCGTCGGCATAGGTGCTCTTGAGTTTCGAGACCTGACGCCACTCGAGCACTTTGGCCGGCAGATCATGCCCCTGCGCCGACAGGTCCTCGAGCACATCGGCCGAGGTCGTGTACGCGCCGGTCTTTCCCTTCTTGCCGCCCTCGAGACCCATGCGTTCGAACAGGATCTCGCCGAGCTGCTTCGGGCTGCCGATGTTGAAGGATTCCCCGGCGAGCTTGTGGATCTCCTTCTCCAGCGTCTCCATGCGCTTGCCGAAGTCGTCGGACAGGCTGCGCAGCACGGCGGGATCGACCTTCACGCCGGCCTCCTCCATGTCGGCGAGGACGGTGATGAGCGGCCGCTCCATCGTCTGGTAGACCGTCACCATGTGCTCCGAGAGAAGCCGGGACCGCAGCACGCAGTGAAGCCGCAGGCTGATGTCGGCGCCCTCGGAGGCGTATTCCGCGACCTTGTCGATCGGCGCGCGGTCGAGGGTTATCTGGTTGCGGCCGCTGCCCGCGACCTGATCGAAGGAGATCGGCGCGTGGCCGAGGTGCATTGCGGCCAGCTCCTCCTTCGTATGACCGTGGACGACGCCATCGGCAACGTAGGACATCACCATGATGTCCTCGACTGGAGCGACGCGGATGCCGTAGCGGCGCATCACCACCGCGTCGTACTTGATGTTATGGCCGAGCTTCAGGATCGAATCATCCTCGAGCAGCGGCTTGATCAGCGCGAGGGCGCGATCGAGCGGAATCTGCCCGGGCAGCAGGCCACCGGCGCCCCGGCCATCGAGATCGAGTGTCCCCTGCTCGCCGCCTCCGCGATGGGCGAGCGGTACGTAGCATGCACGGCCGCAGTCGGCCGCGAGCGCGAAGCCGACGAGATCGGCCCGCATCGGAAAGAGACTCGTCGTCTCGGCGTTGAACGCGATCTGTCCTTGCTCGCGCGCCGCCGCGATCCACCGCGCGAGCGCCGCTTCGTCGGTAACCGTCTCGTACTTGGAACGATCGACCGGCGCGAGCGCCGAGGCGAGCACCGGTCCCGGACGGTCGTGGCTCGCGGGACGCTTGGGCGGATGGACATCGCTGGCGGCGATCGGTTCGGTCGCGATCGTGCCGCCGCCGAACTTCGCCTGCATACGCGCGAGCAGCTTCGTGAACTCCTGCTCGCGAAGGAAGGCGCACAGCTTGTCGCCGTCGGGCGCCTGTTTCGCGAATGCATCGATCGGCTGCGGCAAGGGGACGTCGTCCTTGAGCCGCACCAGCTCGCGCGAAATCCGCGCCTGGTCCGCGTAGGCGATCAGACTCTCGCGGCGCTTCGGTTGCTTGATCTCGGAGGCGCGAGCGAGCAGCGTATCGAGGTCGCCGTAGGTCTTGATCAGCTCGGCTGCGGTCTTGACGCCGATGCCGGGCACACCGGGCACGTTGTCGATGGAGTCACCGGCGAGCGCCTGGACCTCGACGACCTTTCCCGGAGGCACCCCGAATCGCTCCTCGACCTCGGGAGGCCCGATACGGTTACCCTTGATCGGGTCCTGCATCATCACGCGGCCGCCGACGAGCTGCATGAGATCCTTGTCCGATGACAGGATCGTCACCTCGGCGCCTCGGGCCGCGGCGGCCTTCGCATACGTCGCGATGAGGTCGTCGGCCTCGTAGCCCGGCGCCTCGACGCAAGCGAGGTTGAACGCGCGCACCGCATCGCGAATGAGGGCGAACTGCGGAACCAGGTCGTCGGGCGGATCGGGACGATGCGCCTTGTATTCCGGGTAGATGTCGTTGCGGAACGTCTTGCGGCCGGCGTCGAAAATCACCGCGACGTACTCGGCCTCGGTGTCCTCCAACAGCTTCGCCATCATGTTGCAGAAGCCGTAGACCGCTCCGGTTGGCGTGCCGTCACGCCGCACCAGCGGGGGCAGCGCGTGGTAGGCGCGGAAGATGAAGCCCGATCCGTCGATCAGGAAGACGTGGTCGGGCTTTCCGGATTTGCCCCGAGCGCCCTGCTCCGGTGCGGCCTCGGCGGACGTCGGTGCGGGCGCTGCCTTCGACGCCGCCTTCGTCTTCACGGCGGAGCTTGGCTTAGCGGTGGCCTTCGATGTCGCGGCGGCTCGACTCAATGACCATGTCCCAGTTTCGCGCCGGGCTTGAGCTTGTAGACGCGGCTGCAATACGGGCACTCGACGGTGCCCGTCGCGCCGACGTTTAGAAATACGCGCGGATGGCCGAGCGGACCTCCGCCGCCATCGCAGGCGACTCGCTCCCGGTCGACGAGAATGGTCTCAAAAGGCTGTGACACCGGCTTGTCCATGGGTCTCTCGGCTTGCTGGCGGGGCGGGGCTTCGCCACAATGGCGCCCGCGGTCCCGCACACGACTGACGTTGGCGCCGGATGATACCGCGCCGCCTCGACCCGACAAGCCCGATTCAAACTCGCCCGACAGGCGTCAGAAATATATGAGTCCTTCGTCCCGTTTCGACCAGTCCTCCGGCGACTCCTCCGTGGATATGCCGGCCAACGCCGTCGAGGTACGGGGTCTTGCGAAGACCTATGAGGCGGGAAAGCTGTGGCCCGCGAAGGTCGCGCTCCAAGGCATCGACCTTGCGATCCCGCGCGGATCGTTCTTCGGGTTGCTGGGGCCGAACGGCGCCGGCAAATCGACGCTGATCAACATTCTCGCCGGACTGGTGATGAAGACCGCCGGCCAGGTGAAGATCTGGGGACACGACCTCGACGGCGACACCCGCTCGTGCCGGCTGTCGATCGGCGTCGTGCCGCAGGAGCTCAACATCGATCCGTTCTTCAGTCCGCGTGAGCTCCTCGACCTGCAGGCCGGCTATTACGCGATCCCGCCGTCGGAGCGGCGCACGATGGAAATCCTCGAGGCGGTCGGGCTCACCGACAAGGCCGAGGCCTATGCGCGCACGCTGTCGGGGGGAATGCGACGGCGGCTGCTTATCGCGAAGGCGATGCTCCACGCTCCGCCGATCCTGGTGCTCGACGAGCCGACGGCCGGGGTCGACATCGAGTTGCGGCAGAGCCTGTGGGCTTACATGAAGGAAATGAACGCGCGCGGCGTCACGATCCTGCTCACGACGCACTACCTCGAGGAAGCGGAGACGCTGTGCGACCGCATCGCGATCATCGACCAGGGCAAGCTCGTGGCGTGCGACACGACGCCTGCGCTGCTGCACCGCCTCGACGCGAAGGAGCTGATCGTCACGCTCGCCGACGACATCGACTCCCTGCCGGATTCCCTCGCCGATTTCGAGGCCGAGGTCCGGCCGCCGCGGCAGGTGCTGATCCGGTACCGCCCGAGCGAGACGAAGATCGGCGCGATCATCGCCGCAATCGGCAGCGCGGGCCTGACCATCGCCGATCTCACCACCGAGGAGACGAGCCTCGAGGACATCTTCCTCGAGCTCACCCGCGCGGCGCGCGAGAACGCGGATGACAGAGCGGCGGAGGCGACGGCGCGCCGTGGTGTTTGACAGGATTGGCCTTCGAGACGTTTCGCGTCGCACCGCGCGCGTGGCGCTGGCGACCGCGCTACTCGCGGTTGCCGCCGCGGGCTGCGCACCGGTGAAGGTCCCGGCAGGACCGCCGATCGAGTCGCCGCGGCTCGACGTCACGTCGAGGGCCGATGCAGCGACGCGTCCCGCGATCCCTCACCGCGCGCTGATCGGGATCGACGCGTCGACCGACCCGGTGATCGGTACCTTTACCGCCGCCGACGGCGCCGAACTGCCGCTGCGTGCCTGGCTGCCCGCCGACCCCGAATTGCGGGCAAGACCCAAGGCTGTGGTGGTCGCGCTGCACGGCTTCAACGAGTATTCGCAGACCTTCGACATGCCGGGGCGTTACTGGACCCGGTTCGGCATTGCCACTTATGCGTACGATCAGCGCGGGTTCGGCGCGGCGCCGCATCCCGGCTACTGGGCGGGGGCCGACACGATGGCACGCGACCTCGGAGAGGTCGCGCGGCTGATGCGCCAGCGCTATCCCGACTCGCCCATTTACTATCTTGGCGAGAGCATGGGCGCCGCCATTGTCATGCGCGCCCTGGCGACCGACGCCGCCCCACTTCCGGCCGGCACGATCCTGTCGGCGCCTGCGGTATGGAGCCGGGACTACATGCCGTTCTACCAGCGCTGGGTGCTGTGGGCCGCGAGCCATGTCACGCCATGGCTGCGGCTTTCCGGCCGCGGCCTCGGCTATGTCGCGTCCGACAACAACGAGATGCTGCGCGCCCTCGGCCGCGATCCGCTGGTGATCAAGGAGACCCGCACGGACGCGGTGAAGGGCCTGGTCGACGCGATGGACAAGGGCATGCATGCGGCGCACAAGCTGCCCGGGCCCGCATTGGTGCTGATCGGAGCTCACGACCAGATCGTCCCGCTGAAGCCGCAGTGGGCCGCCGTCGAGCAGCTTCCCGATCCCGCGCACCAGCGCGTCGCGTATTACAAGAACGGCTGGCACATGCTAATGCGCGACCTGCAGGCGGAGAATGTCTGGGTCGACGTCGCGGCGTGGATCGCAGACCCTTCCGCGGCACTGCCGTCCGAGGCCGATGCCGTCGCCGAAGTCGAACGCGGCAAGCACGAGCAGCGCTCGTAGATCGTCGCTCCGGCGCGGCGTCGGGAACGCGCGCCCGCCACGCCGGACGGCCCAGGTGCAGCCGCCGCCAACGGCGTGAGCGGTGCGGCCAGCCGATTGATTCCCAGCGGGATTTAACCGTAAACCGGCGGCGCACGCGGTTTGCCTGCGACCCACGTTTTCGCGTATTGTGGCCGCCCGGCCGGTCCCCGGCCGCGGCTATCCCAAGGACCCGTAGCTCAGCTGGATAGAGCGCTGCCCTCCGAAGGCAGAGGTCGTGAGTTCGAATCTCGCCGGGTCCGCCAAATTCGCTCGTATTAGCAAATCTTTAGCTTGGTCTCGCACGCCCCAGCGGGGGCGACGGTCGGCGTGTTGCCACTTGGCCAGTGACGTAGCTACTCAGAAGAGCAGCGGCGCACCACCACACGCCAATTACCTTCAGGCCGTTCAAAGCCTAATGCGCTAACTCAGCAGGGCATAGAAAAGGACAAGCGCAAACAGCGCTGATGGAACGACCCAGACGGGGGTGAACCACTCTCGCGTTAAGAGACTCTCCTTGCCCGGGCCGGGACTGCTTCGTTTCATCTGCTGCAACGGTGCCGGCCAACCTTCCGACAACGCATCCTCATAGGCACTCTGGTCCGCGTCATGGATCAGTCCTCTATTCGCCGATGCGAATTTAAGAGTGTTCATGTCGAATTCCCTTCAAGGGTGAGGAGCGTCCCAAATGGGACGTCCCGAAGCTCTTCCCGGCGATGCGGACCGTCGCGGGTGGACCCTAGTCGCCGAGGCTGCGCGTAGAAGAGAGAGGGTCGGCGAGATACGCGCTTTGTTGCTGTTTTTCGATCCCGCCCTGCACATAACAAATGGTGGCGTGTGTAAGCCGATGCAAGCGGTCGGGCATTACTCTCCCGTAATACGTGACGCTGGCCCCGCAGAATTTTGTATTTTTTGGATGGTCCTATTCGGTATGGCGGGTACCGGTCAGGCCCATGAGGAGGCTTTCCGCAAGGGCGGACTATTTCTCTGCATGAAAAGAGAGGCGGTCGTATTCTTCGGCGAGCCGAAGAAATGCCTCCGCGGTCCTAGCATCACGAACGGAGCCAGCGATTGCGCGAAGCTTCTTGGCTTGTGAGCGGAATATTTCACTATTGCAAACCGACAAGGACGAGACCTCTCCCTGCGTGCATGCCTCTTTGTTCTTTTGCAAGCAACACCGCGTGGACGTGAGCCTGAACTGCTAGGCGCCGTGGAACACTAACCCGGGCTAAGCCTCGGTGCTAACGCCGTGGAATCGTAACGGACACCATCGTGCCGGGAGAATTTGCGGAGGTCACGAGATGGCCCCCAAGCTGGCGGGTCAGAGCTTCCAGGATGCTCGTGCCCAAGCCGACACGCAACGGCGTATCCGACGATATCGTGGGAAAACCCCTACCGTTGTCGGACACGGACAATCGCCGAGCTGTCGTGCCCGATTCGTATCGAACAACAATCGCACCGGACGTACGGTCTGGGAAAGCGTGCTTGATCGCGTTGATGACGAGCTCGGTCGTTATCAGACCGAGACTCACCGCCTCATTTGGTGTGAAGGTCCCTTCATCCGCCTCGACCGAAATGGAAATCGCCCGATCATCATTAAGGAGCGAATTCGACAGACTTTCGCAAAGTCCCGTCAGATAGAAGCTTGCGCTTATTTCATCGGCGGCGCCACCCGGCCGTAGATGGCCTTGCACGTTGGCGACCGCCAACACTCTTCGGTGTGCATCTTCCAGTTGATGTCGAGCTTCCGACGAAGTGACTGTGCGCGCCTTCAGCATCAGAATGCTGGCAATGATCTGAAGGCTGTTGCTGATACGATGACTCATCTCCTCGATCAAAATATCCTTCTGCCGCAGCAGAGTGTTTTTTTCACCCTCGAGGATACGGCAGTCGGTCACGTCTTCGATCTGAAGCAAAATGTGCTTGCCGTGATCGTCGGGATAAGTCAGCGGACTGGCATTGACCACCAACGTGCGCCGCCCGACAGACGAAAGGTCGATTTCGAATTCGCGATCGTGGATGTCGCTGTTCTTTGTTAGCGCCTCAAACAGTCGCGCCTTCAGACCGGAGCTTTCCCATTCACCTCCTACCCTAACGATTGTCTCGTTTAGGGCCGGTTTGGCAGGGGTGTTGAATGCGGCGGAGAACGCGCGGTTGGTCAAAATGACACGAAACCTGTCGTCCAGAATTAGAGTGCATTTCCGGAGGGCGTCGATCGTTGCTTGCGCGACAGCGAAGCGTGCGTCAACGGTGGGCATTTCTATGTGCATAGTTCACACTCTGCCCTTTTCCACAGAATAGATACGGTCAACCGACTGAGCGTGCGACAGAGGGCCGCCCGGGTGCGCCTCGCATCGACGGGTAGCGGACAAGGCGAAAAAGAGAGCTACTGGCAGTTCTCAGTCGAAGGCGAGATGGCCGGCCATGTGCATCAGTGCCTGGCAATCAGTGGAGAAACGTGAGGGCAAGCTGGCCTTCGGCCGCCGAATGGGCCTTCTGGGGCTGACGACGGCGGTGGTGCTTGCTGCGCCCTCGGCCTTCGCCACAGGCCTCCTGGGAGACTGGCTCACGCAAGACAAAGATGCCGCCCTTACGATCGCTGACTGCGGCGGTCCGCTGTGCGGGCGAATAATCTGGCTGGAGACGCTGCAGGGCCGGGCGGATCGGTACGACGCGACGACAACAACCCCGATCGCGCGAAGCAGGGGCAACGGATTTGCGGGCTCGTGGTGATACGCGATCTCAGGCCCACCGGTCCCGATACTTGGAGCGGAGATGTTTACAATCCCCAGGACGGCAAGACCTACCGCGGGACGATCACCGTGTTGTCGGACAACGCCTTGAGGCTTCGTGCGTACATCGGCCTCCCTATCTTCGGCAGGAGCCAGACTTGGACGCGCGTGCCCGGCACCGTTGCGGACAGCATAAAATACAATTGCGGTCTCGTTGAGTAGCCTCAGCGCGTCTGCAACTCAAAAAATCCCCGGTCGCATCTCGGACAAGGCGGTCGTTGACCGCTTCAGCGTTGAGCAAAAATTCGCGCTCACACGCGTGGATTCCTGAAGGCCAATGACACTGGTGGGAAACGATGATTGCCAAAGACACAGAGCTTGCCATCCGGCGCGCCATCGCGTCGCACGGCGCTCCCATGCTCCCACGGAGCATGATCCAGCTTGCGACGTCCATCGGAGGTTTCTTGCTCGGATGCGCGGCGATGTACGCGACGGCCGACGTTGCCTATTGGCTCACACTGGTACTGACGCCCGTGACCGCTGGCTTTCTCGTGAGGATATTCATTATCCAACATGATTGCGGCCACATGGCCTTCTTCGACTCTGCGCGACTAAATGACACCGTCGGCGTGCTCTGCAGCGCAATGACATTCGCCCCTTATGCGTCGTGGAGCCGCCAGCATGCCGGGCATCACGCGGTATGGAACGATCTCGACCGCAGGGTGAGCGGCCTGGATATATATTCTTCTTGCCTCACCGTCGCCGAATATCGAGCGCTGCGCCCCACCGAGCGGGTGCAGTATCGCCTGTCGCGTCATCCTCTTATCGCCAACGTTCTGCTGCCGCCGCTGATCTTCGCTATTCTTTACCGGCTCCCGTTCGATATGCCATCGACCTGGCGGCGCGAACGTCGAGCGGTTCATCTCACAAATATCGCGCTGATTGCGATGTTTGCCACGTTGGGACTGTCGCTCGGATTCGGTCGTGTCGCCGCGGTTCACCTCCCGATCCTGGCAGTGAGTTCGATCATTGGCGTGTGGTTGTTCTCGGTCCAGCATCGCGGTGAGCGGGTGCGATGGCTCCATCACAGCGAATGGACTCCGGCGGCGGCGGCGTTGGAGAGTTCCACGTACCTGCGACTACCCAGACTGCTTCAGTGGTTCACTGGGAACATCGGGTTCCACCACATCCACCACATGAACCCGCGCGTGCCGAACTACCGCCTGCAGGAATGCCATGTCAGCATCTCAGGCCTGGCCGACATTCGTGCCATATCGTTATGGGAGGGATTCCGGTCCCTTTACCTTGCGTTGTGGGACGAGGCGGGCGGATGCCTTGTGCCCCTTGCGGCCGCTGATCGCAGATCGAGGAGTTGAGCCACGCGGGCCGCGAATGTGCGCGTCTAGGGCGCACACCGCCCCCTCCCACGCGCCGAGTTCCGTCTCGGTCATGAGCAAGCGAGCGATCGGGATCGAAATACTTTCGGCCTCGACGACCGGGGAGCCGCAATCAAAATGTGCGCTAGGCCATTTCACGATCACTGTGTCGTCTACAATGTCGAGGGTAACAAATTGCGGTTCGTCGATACGGTTGCCATAAGGCCCACGGCTGACGATGCTGATTGCCTTTTCGACCGCCCAGCGAACCGTGCTGATGGCGTGCTCTAGTTCGGTAGCGTCACTGACGTTCATAGGAAATTTCCTAGCGATGTCCGGAACGGAGCCGTCGCGCAGGTTTAGGCGCCAACGACGGCCTTCAGTTCGGTCCAGAATTTTACGATGAAGAACAGCACGACCATCGCGATGCCGACCAGCAATGTCGGCATTCCAGGACGTGAGGGTGGGTATTCGATAGGTACGGAAAGCATGAAAGCCTCCTGGCGGGACAATACGTCGGTACCGCCTCATCCGGGGCAATGCGGTTTCACCGAAAAGGAAACCGCTAAAAATCTTTCTGCCAATTATCGAACTGGGCATCTCGCAGCCACAATACAAGCTACCTGTCATCGAACACATTCGGCTGACTCTGGGAGCCAACTCTGTTGCCACCTGTTGCCGAATTGGCCGCCGCTAACCGACGGCCGCTGGCGTGTTGCCACTCGTTGCCAAATTGACCGCCAAACGACCGCATATCGAACGGCAGGCGAAAAGAGCGGTCGATTTGGGAGCTTTGTTTTTGCTACCTAATTTTTCTCGTCCGGATCCGCCTCACGATCTCCGAAGGCAGAGGTCGTGAGTTCGAATCTCGCCGGGTCCGCCAGCTTTCCCATGAGTGCAATTCTGCAGCGGCCCCGTGGCCCGGCACTGCGCCGCGCTGCCGCTGGTGGCCGCGCGCTTTGCACGCACCCAGCCGAGCCGTTCTTGGGCCTTGAGACGTTCGCCAGGCGAACCACGTTGCAGCGGTTGCGCAGGCATACCGCGCGATCCCGATTGGCTGCCCTTCGCACTCCATACGAACAGTTGCCCCTGTGAGCCCCGGCACCCCATTGAAGGCCTCGCCGGTCAAATTGCCGCCCCCGCCGTTCAATGCGGTTCAACAGTGTCTTTCCGCACGTCCGCTTAGAGGCCGCCCCAAGATGTGAGATGACTAACAGTCCCGCTGCGAGGCGCATGACGAGGTGGCTGGGCGGTGGCGACAACAAGGAGGATTCCGATGGATGACGCAGGGATTTATCGCAGACAGCCGAATGTCGCGACGGACAAGGAAGTGTTGTTTTCGTTGCGCAATACGCCGCTCCTGGAGCAGGGGACGACCTACGACCCTCTGGCGACAGCGGAAAATCTCTGGGTGAACCTCAAGGTTTATGCCAGTGGCGGAGAGAACGCGCTTCATTCGCACGGCGGTGAGGATCATGCCTTCATCATCTTGCAGGGCAAGGCCACCTTCACCTTCGGCGATGGCCGCACGCAGGTCGTCGGAAAGTACGAAGGCGTGATGCTCCCCAAGAACGCCAAGTACAAATTCGAAGCCGACGAGGCGGAAAACCTCGTCATGCTGCGCGTAGGTGGCGGCGTTCGCACCGAGACCGGACTCAACAATCTGACGGCGTTCGGCACGCCGAAGGACGTCGTCGCCAAGACTTCGTTCGCCGACGGACAGGTCAAGATCGGCAACGATCCGAGGAACGGCGAATCGTCCAAGCGTCGCGTTTACGCCCAGGGAAAGTTTTTCGCCGCCGACTAAGCCCGACCGCGAACATCAGGCGCGGCGGCCATTAGCGTTCGCGCCGCTCAGATTCAGCCGTGCAGCGAGCCGGCTCCCCTAACGTGATTGCCAATGGAGGAAGAATTGCCCCAGTTGCCCGTCGATGCGTCCAAGTTTGCCGGCATGTCAGAAGAACAGGCTCGGACCTTTCCGCGTCGCACCGTCGTCGGCGAGGAACTGAGCGCGGCTCAGCTCGCCAACATGCCGCGAATGATCTCCACCGACTCTCACGTCATGGAGCCCGATGAGCTTTGGATGGAATTGCCGGAGCGCCTGCGCACGCTGCTGCCCAAGGTGCCGTTCCGCAACTCGCCCCCGGGCGCGCTGAACGCGAACCTTCGTCTGCAGGATCAGATCAACGACGGCGTCGCCGCCGAGATTCTGTTTCCGAACTACGGTATGGCGCTCTACTCGGTCGACGATGTCGAGCTTCAGCAGGAGTCGTTCAAGCTCTACAACGATTGGCTCTACGACTGGTGCAGCCCGGATCGCAAGCGCCTGGTCGGCGTGCCCTTGATCTCCGTCTACGACGTGAAGGGCGCCATCAAGGAAATGCATCGGTCGCTCGATAAGGGCATGCGGGGCGCGCTGATCTGGCAGGTTCCGGATCCGCAGCTTCCCTTCAGCAACACCGAGCACTACGACCCGCTGTTCGCCGCCTGCGCCGAAGCCGGCCAGCCCGTGATCTGCCACATCCTGACCGGACACGGCTACATGAAGACCGGGCACAAGCAAAGCGTCGAGGGAATCAAGGACTCCACGAACACCAAGACGAACGATTCGGCGAACACCCTGTTCGACTTCATCTTCTACGGCTACTTCGAGCGTTTTCCGAAGCTCAAGCTGCTGCTCGCCGAGAGCGAGCTCGGCTGGATGCCGTTCCTTCTCCAGCAGTGGGACTACTACTTCGATCGCCACCGCAATTCCTTTCCGGTGCCGATCACCCGCAAGCCGAGCGAGATCTTCGCGGAGCACGTGTACGGCACGTTCCTCGAGGACTACGTCGGCACGCGTTTCCTCTCGTGGTGGGGCAAGAAGAACTGCATGTGGTCGAACGACTATCCGCACTTCAACATGACCTTCCCGCATTCGCGGCAGGTCGTCGCTCACCACCTGAAGGGACTGTCGGACGAGGAGCTCCGCCGCTACACCTGGGACAATGCGATGGACCTCTTCAAGCTGGATCTGACGGAGGCCAATCGCGCGGCCGCCTAGCCGGGCAACCGAAACGCCAGATGCGTCGAGCCCCGCTGCCTAGCAGCGGGGCTTTCGCTTGTCTACGCGGCGGCGCCAAGCGCGTTCCGACCAGATTTCGCGACCCGGCACAGATGATCGATGACGTTAGTCGCGCGTCACCCAGATGAAGGTTCAGTGGCCGAAGGTGAACGAGCGGCGATCGACCGACATCGTCCCGTTGGTGAAGCTGATCCGTATCGTGATGTCGCCCTCGGTACGCTGCCACGGGATGAGCTTCATCGTGCGATGGCCGGCCATGGTGTACGGCTCGCGGAACGCGATCTGCTCCGCCTCCTTACGCGACTCGGCCCGCAGGATGAACATGCCGAACCCGAGGTCCGACTGTTCGTTCTCGCGCCCGTTCTCAAGCTTCCCGGCGCCGAAGATGCGCCCTTCGTTTTCCAGCCCGGCGAGGAATTTCTTGTGGGCGGCGCGCAGCGAATCCTTCGAGGGCCCGGTCTTCGGCGGGTCGGCCACCAGGGTCATGACGCACAGGTAGCACTGTTCGCGATTGAGGGTACGCGTGAGGTGCTCGGCTTCTTTTTCGGCACTGTCCATCGGAACTCTCCCTGCTGATCGAGAGGTGACATCGGATCATTAGCAATGTCGGCGCGCATCGCCAATCCGTGCGGGCCGCCGTTGCGGAAACGATGCGGCGAGCCATCATCCGCCGAGGGTAGCTCCGGCGCCGCGGCGATGTCACCGTTCTCGACCTTCCATTGTCCTGCCTGGCAGGAGCGCGACTGCGTAGTTGTGCTCTGGCGCGATTTAGCTGCCCGAGGCGGGGCCCCAAGGCCCGCCGCTACACGTCATCCAGTTTCCGGCGACGCTGCGTGCAGACCGCGGTCGAATTCGTCGCTGCCATGGACCCTGGACGAGTGCCGCTTCGCTCCGGAGGCGGAGGTCGTGAGTTCTAATCACGCCGGGTCCGCCATTCTTCGGCATATGCAGCATCATGACGCCGGCACGCCGGCGTCACACCCAGATGAAGCGGTTGGATAAATACGAAACCTCGCACGGGGCATCGGCCGTGAGGTCGTCGTAAACGCTGTTTCGCGTCCACCACCGCGGCCGGATCAGCAGCCGGATGCGCTCCGAAAGGTGGGCCGCCGTAAGCGAGAACGTGGAGTTTGGCACCGCGACGATCTCGGCCCGCAGGAAGTTCCTGAAAACCTCGATGTCGTCACCGCCGACCACTACTCGCGCCCGCCCGTAGTGGGCGTAGATCCGGTGAATGACCTCCTCGTCGGTGTAGAGATCGACGTCTCCCGGAATGGCCTCGAAGCAGCGGTCGATGTAGGCGGGATCGATCACCCCCATCTCGTTCTGCACGCCGATCTTCTTGTAGTCGCCGATCCGGAAATGGATGACGGGCCGCTGCGCCTCCGACGGAGCGAAGTCCCGCACGGCCGCGACGAGACCGCCGCATGCGGCGATGTACTGCCGAAGCGCGCCGATTGTCCGCGACGACTGGAAGTACCCCTCGACAAGAACCCGCTGACCCGGCGGGAGCTTCGCATCGAGCATCGGCTGGTCGACGAACGGACCAGCGGCCGTATCGGAGAGCTGGTCGAACTCCTGCCCGGCGAAGCGCTCCTTCAGGAACGCGAACGGCACAGTGGTCGGCAGGATCTCGGGCCGGAACAGGTGCTCGAGGCGATTGACGAATCCCTGAGGAAGCACCAGCGTGATGCGCGACGTATCGAGCCGCGCCAGTCTCAGTCCCGCCGCGAACTGGAAGAGCTGGTTGCCGAGCCCGCCCTTGAGGACGCAGTAGATCACGCTCAGACCCCGTAATCCTTGACCGCGTTCTCGATGTCCGAGTAGCTCGCGCGCTGCCGGGCGACCGCGGGGTTGAAGGCAAGGAAGCGGTTGAAGAGCTGCTCGTTCTTCCAAAGCATGTCGATCGCGTAGAAGCTCTGCTGAAAGCCGCGATGCAGCTTGAAGACGTGGGAGGCCGCCATCTCGCCGGCCTGGTAGAACAAGCGAATCAGCGACGGCGCGTACTTTCGGTTAACGACATAGGCACTCGCCGTCTGCGTGCCCTGAACCTTCCAGATGCCCTCGAAGACCTGCTGCTCGATTCCGACGCCGCCGTTCCAGGCCAGCAGCACGACGTCCCAGTTGTCGTGATGACGGAGGATTCCCGGAATCTTGTCGCGGAAGACGTCGGGCGCCTTGCATTCGAAGTCGTCCTCGACGACCAGGCAGGCGTGGCTGTCCGAGGAAAACAGGAACGAACTCAGCGCGAAAGCATGACTCATCGCACAGCCGATCGCGCCGTTTCGCGGCGTGAGGCGGGCGGGAATGGCGTGGATCAGTTCGGGATTGATCCCGAGGCCGTCGAGCTCGCGAAGCGTTTCCTCCAGACGGTCTTTCCGGTGTGGTAGGTTGATGATGTACGTTTCGAGATCGATCATGGCCCCCCGCACCGGACGCCGTGCGTCCGCGCCCGCGGCGGGCCGATAATGCAACAATGACCGTGTCAGGTACAGCTTCCGTCATCCCATCCGTCGCCGGGTTCCTCCCTCTGGCCGAAGTCTCACGGCATATCGCGTCGGCGCCGCCGACCCGGAGCCTAGTCCCATGACCGAGGCCAGCGCGCAAAACACGGCCGACGGCGACAAGACTGCGCGTTCGCCGGCGGCGTTCTCCTGGGAAGCATTCCTCTCGACGTATCTTCCGGCGCTGGTGCTGGCACTCGGCACCGGGATCGCGCTGCCCGCGATCCCGACGCTGGCAATGTCGTTCGGCGTCAGCTTCGGCGTGGCGAGCGGCGTGGTCACCGCGTTCCTCATCGGCAATCTCGCCGGCACGATTCCATCGGGCTGGCTGATCGACCGATTCGGACGGCGGCCGGTGCTGATCGCGGGGCCGCTGCTCTCGGCCGCCATGGGGTTCCTGGTGGCCATCAGCGACTCCTTCCCGGAGCTTCTGGTGCTGCGCTTCTTCAACGGATGCGCGGCGCAGATGTGGCTGATGGCGCGGTTGGCCGCGATCTCCCACGGCACCGCCGCGGGTCAGCGCGGGCGGCAGGTGAGCTGGATGTTCGGAATGGACAGCACAGGCAAGCTCGCGGGCCCCGTGATCGGCGGCTTCATCGCCGCCACCCTCGGCGTGCGCGCGCCCTTCCTGTTCTACGCCGCGCTGGCCCTGCTGTCGCTGATCCCGACGATCAAGTATGCCGAGGACACGCCGCGCCGCGACCGCGGCCCGCATCCGGTGGCGCGGGCGGCGCTCCGGCTGCTGACGATCCGGGAAATCGTCGTGCCGCGGCTCGCCTATTTCGGCGTCGCGCTGTTCGCCGGGCTGACGCGAGGCCCGGTGTACGCGGACCTGCTCCACCTCTACGCGGCCTTCGCCTACAACCTCGGCCCGCAGGCGATCGGCTACCTCGCCACCGGGGCGGCGCTCATCTCGCTGCCGATCGGCTTCATCGCCGGCTGGATGATGGATCGCTTCGGCCGCAAGCACACGATGGTGCCGGGGTTCACCGGTTGCGCCATCGCTATGGCGCTGCTCGCGCTATCTGCCTACCTGCACGTGAGCCTCGCGTGGTACGTCGCGCTGTTCTTCCTCGGCATCTCGGTGCAGTCCCTCACCGGCGGCTCGGTGCAGACGGTCGGCGCCGATGTGGCGCCCCCCGAGGCGCGCGGGACCTTCCTCGGCTTATGGCGCTTCACCGGCCAGGGCGGCGCCACCGTCAGCCCGATCATCTTCGCGCTGCTGTCGGATCATGTGAGTTATGGGTCTGCGTTCCTGTTCGTCGCGGTGTCGGCGGCGGCCGTCGCCTTCCTGCTGATCCGTTACGTGCCCGAGACCCGCACCGGCACCTGAAACGGCTTCCGCCCTCCACGCCGCGCCGGAAACCCTCCAGAGGACCTGGAGAGGCTCCTCAAGCCCCCTTCGCTGACGGACTTTGTCCCATCGATCTCCCTCGCTGCGCCTCAGCGCCGCCGCGATGCGCTTCAATGACACCGGAAGATACCGCCCGATGTTATTCCCGAACGAGCGCGCGACCGCGTAGTGATGCGGCGGCCGCATCGGCGACGGGAAATGCTTCCGCTCGACCATCGCCGGCCGCACCACCAATCGCATCAGCGTCCGTGAGGAGTAACGTATGAACGATCATTTTGACGGTCTCGACATCGCCAACATCGACCAGTTCACGAACATTCCGACTTCATTCGAGCGCGGCTCACCCCAGGCCGACGATATGACCATCCACCCCGGCGACCTCGCGTTCGCCGGCGCCGGCGACGACACGGTGACGATTTCCCCCGTCATCGGCACCGGCGACGTCACCGGGACCGACCGCGCGTATGTCCTGGCGGGCCAAGGGGACGACACGATCATCGACCAGGCGGTCACGGACGGTGAATTCCCGGTCACGGCGTTCGGTGGGCCCGGGAACGACACGTTTGTCGCCTTGTCTCCAGGGAGCGATCAGACCACGTACTTCACCGGCGGCGCCGGGCACGACTTGTTCCACTTCTCGGACCAGGCTTTTCACGGCGCCGACAATGTGACGATCACCGATTTCGGCCTCCACGATGCGGTGATGATCGACGTCAATCCGAGCGATCAGCCGGCTATCACCTTCGACGACCACGGCGACACGACGACGCTGAACGCGGTCGCCAACGGCGCCCAGGTGCACCTGACGCTGGCAGGCAATTTCGACGAAAGCCAGTTCCACGTCGCCGATGACGGCCAAGGACACGCCGTCATCACGTATGGCGACAGTGACTGGCTCGTGAGCTAGATCGGAACCAAATGCCGCGCCGCTCGCATGCTCGGGCATCGAGCGGCGCGCACCCCTCAGGACGGATCCTCCATCGCCCGACGCGCCCGCTCGATCACGGCCGGCGGGGTCTGGTACAGCATCATCGATGCCCGCATGTAGCTCTCCTCTGGTCGACCAAACCGTAGGAATCTCGGAGCGGCATCAACCTCCCGGCGGCGTCACGACCTTGGCGAGGCGTGCGACCACATCGGGCGGCGTGTTCGAGATCCGGTCCACCACCTTCTCGATCTCGGCATAGGACGACGGCGCGACCTCGATCTTCGCCTTGGCGGCATCCTTGTGGAACGCCTCGTCCTGGGCCATCGCCATGAACGCAGAGCGCAGCACGGCGAGACGGTCCGCCGGGACATCAGGAGGCGCGAGCACCGGGCGGGCGACCGTCTGCTGGAGGTAGAACAGCTCCAGTGCCTTGCGGTCGATGTCGTTCTTCACGAAGTCGAACGGGGTCGGGAGGTCGGGGAGTTGCGGCAAACGCTCCAGCGCGCACTGCAGGAGCAGGTTGATCTTCCCTTCGCGCATCAGATCGCCGTGCATCTGGATGTTGTTCCAGCCCCAGCCGCCCATCCCCTGCACCTCGCCGCGCTCCATCGCGAGCAGAATCTGGTTCTGGCCGGGATAGCCCGATACCACCTTGATCTTCGTGCCGATCAGCGCGTTCAGCATGCGCGCCTGCACCTCCGAATCGCTGGTCGGCCCGCCACCCCCGAGCACGAGTTCCGTGGTGAACAGGTCCTGGGCGTTCTTGACCGGCGCGGTGTGCCAGGCGAGGAAGAACGAGACCTCGGAATCGAGATTGCCGACCCAACTGAACTTCTGGACGTCGAAGCGGACGCCGCTCTGGTTGGTGACGTTCGCCGAGAGGATCGTGCGCTGGACGAGACCGATGGTCGTGCCGTCCTTGGGTGCCACGTTGTAGACGTGGTTGGCCGCGAGAAAACTCGCGGCACCGGGCATGTTCTGGACCACCAGCGTCGGGCCGCCCGGAATGAACCGGCCGAGGTGGCGCGCCATCAGGCGAGCCAACGTGTCGTAGCCGCCGCCGGTTGCCGAGCCCACGACCACGTTCATCTTCTTGCCGGCGTAGAAATCGGCGATGGCATCGGCCGATGCCGCTCCGCCGCCGCAGACAATGCCGAGGACCGCCGCGACGATCGCGGCCGCGCGCCGAACGCCCATTTCGCCTCCCTGGCGCGGCCGCTGTGTCGCGGCCTTGCGCCTCGCTGCTCCGTGGACTGAAACGGATCCGCCGTGTTTGCCGCGGCGACCGCGCCACGGACGTTGCCGTGGCGCGGGTCTCCGCTTACGCGTCTCCCAAACGCGCCTTACTTCTTCGGGGCCGCGCCCCAGAACTTGCCGGTGTCGGGGATCACCTCGACGCGGCCGTTCTCCTTGCTCTCGCTCGGCAGCGGCTCGCCGTAAACGTTAAGCCGCGCCACCGGGTGCGTCGGCGGGGTGTCGCAGCCGACGCGAAGCAGCACCAGCGGCTCCGTACTCGTGGCCTCGAAGCGATAGAAGCAGCCGGACGGCAGCATGATGCCTTCGTACTGGCCGCAATCCAGCGTCTCGCCGCGCGGGCCGTAGAACCGCGCGCTACCCTGCAGCACGAGGTGGAAGTGATCCTCGTCGGTGTGGTTGTGGAGCCCGTTCTCGCCGCCCGAAGCGTACACCTTCAGGTTCACCTTCATGTGGTCGGTCTCGGCGACGATCTGGTTGCTGCGGCCCTTCTTGAGCATCTCGGCGCGGAGCCGGAACGGCTGCGGCGGCGGGCTCGCGGCGATGGTCGCCTCGCGCTTTCTCTGCATCTCGGGGCTCTCGGCGGCGACGGTGCCTTTATCGACGACATCGACGGACATGGTGGCCTCCTTGGTGGACTCGGGGTTGTTATGCGGCTGCGATCACAGCTCGAGCTTGTACAGATCGATGCAGTTCTGGCTCAGCACGCGCCGCTGCTTCTCGGGCTCGAGGTCGCCGATCTGGCGGCCGAGGAACGCGCGGCTGTTCGGCCACGTCATGTTCGGGTGCGGGTAGTCGCTCGACCACATGCAGTTGCGGTCGCCCCAGAACCTGAGCGCCTGCGCGCCGACGTAGTCGTCCATGAACGTCGCATAGACGTGATCGTTGAAGATCTCGCTCGGCAGGCGGTCGATCAGGAAGTGCTCGTTCGGGTGCCCCGGCTTGGTGTTGCGCTTGTAGTAGTAGTCCCACTGCTGGAGCATGAAGGGAATCCAGCCGATCTCCGCCTCGACGACGACGACCTTGAGCTTCGGGTGGCGGTTGAACACGCCCGACCAGATCATGTCGTAGAGGCAGGTGAACGAATCGGCGGTCTTGATGTTCACCGAACCGCGGATTTTCTCCATGCCGTGGCGCTCGCCGCCAACGTTGTAGTTGAAGCCCGTCAGGATGTGCAGGTGCACCGGCTGGCCGAGCTCCGCGGCCGCGGCCCAGAATTTTTCGTAGTGCGGCGAGATGAGCGGCAGCTTCGGATCGGGCACCTGCCAGATGAGGCTGCCGAGCAACCCCATGTCGGCGCAGCGCTGCATCTCCTTGATGCCCTGGTCGATGTCGTAGGCGGCGATGCAGGGGATCGCGAACAGGCGCTTCGACGAGACCTTGCAGTAGTCGGCGATCCAGTCGTTGTAGACCCGGAATGCCGCCTCCTGGACGTCCTTCGGCTTGGCGAACAGCCGTAGCGCGAAGCTCGGATACAGCACGCTCGCCGCGATGCCGTCGAGGTCCATGTCCGGCAGGCGGTCCTTCGCGTAGCGGCCGCCGCGCGGACGCAGGCGCTTGTCGAGCTCATCGTCGCTCGGCGGGGCGGGAATCTGGGACCGCAGGTTCTGAGGCAGGCCGGCCCACAGATCGGCGGGCTCATAGACGTGATCGTCCGACGACACGATGTAGTTGGGAATCTTCTTCGCCGCCGCCTTCATCGACTCGTCGGCGTAGCGGGCGGACATGTCGTCGATCGTCATCGTCATGGGTGTGCCTCCTCTTGTGCGCTCTTGCGCGCTCTTGCGCGCATCCGCGCTCCGCGGGGCGGAGGGTGGACAACGAATGGTATGTCCACTAGTGTCCAAATGGAAGGACATAAGTCGCGGACATGGCCAAAGCGAAGCGGAGCGGAGCGAGCGGGAACGGCGGGCGCGCGAAATCGACCCGCGGCGCGGATCGACGCGTTGGCGCCGTCGGCGCGGCGATCCCCGACGAGATGAGCAGCTCGCAAGCCAAGGACCAGATTTCCGACGTCGTTAAGAAAGCGGCCGCCGGTGGACGGACGACGATCCTCAGCCGCGGCTACGCCATCGCTATCATCGGGCCGGTGAGCGACGTGCCGGCGACGGCGTCCGAGGTCGTCCGGCTGGCGACCACCGAGATCAAGTCGGGACAGACCTCGCTCAAGGGAATCATCGCCCGCAGCGACTTCGCCATCCTGACGATCCACGGCCAGGACCGCGCCGCGGTGTACCGGCCCCAGGCGCGTCGGCATCCGGCGCAGACCGAGGACAAGCTCGACCGCCTGATCGATCTCCTCGAGGAAACCCGGCTCGTCGAGCGCCGCAACGCGCGCGCGCTCGACGAAAGCATCCGGCTCCAGAGGTTGACCGGCGCCTTGCACGCCGAAGTCAGCTCGCTGCTCGAATTGATCGAAAAGCTCGACCCGCGACGCGCCGAGGTCTGGCGCGAGCGCTATCAGCAGATCACGAAAGCGCGCGCGGCCGTGCGGAGCTGACTTCGCCCCGCCCGACCATAAGACGCGTACCGACAGGCGACGGTTTCATCGGGAGATGGACATGGCGACGCGGGAGCGACGTCGGCGTTGGCTTGCGCTGGGCGCGGTTGCACTCGTGGCGGCGACGTGGGTGACGGCGCTGGCCCGCGCCGAGGACGACTTCTACCGCGGCAAGACGGTGACGATCGTCATCGGCTCGGCGGTCGGCGGCGCCTACGATCAGTACGGACGAACGCTCGCCCGGCATATCGGCCGTCACATTCCCGGTGCGCCGGCCGTCGTCCCGCAGAACATGCCGGGCGCCGGCAGCATGACGGCCGTCCGCTACCTCGACGTGACCGCGCCCCGCGACGGCACCGTGATGGTCACGTTCAATCCGAGCCTGATCATGCAGTCGATCGTCGCCGCCGAGGCGACGAACATGAAGTTCACCGACGTCGCCTGGATCGGCACCGCGACCCATGAGTTCCGCGTCTGCTATGCGTGGCACGGGACGGGGGTCAAAACGTGGGACGATCTGGTCAAGGCGCCGGAGTTCGTCGTTGGCGTGACCGGCGTCGGTACGGGCGCCTACGTGAACGGCGCCGTGCTGCGGAATCTCTTCGGCGTACGGATGCGTCAGATCATGGGCTATCCGGGATCGGCGCAGCAGCGCGTCGCGATCGAGCGCGGCGAGCTCGACGGCGGCTGCAGCGAATGGAACGCGATCCCCGAGCACTGGATCCGCGACAGGCAGATATTCCCGATCGTGCGCTGGCTGCGCGAGACGCCCGCGGGCTTCCCCGAAAGCGTTCCGTTCGTCGGCGATCTCGCCACCGACGACACCGCGCGGCAGATCATCACGATGCTGACCGCGCCGAGCGAGCTCGGCAATCCGTTCATCGCCTCGAAGCAGGTGCCGGCCGACCGAGTCGCCATGCTGCGTAAGGCGTTCACGGAGACGATGAATGACCCGGAGTTCCTAACGGAGGCCGAGCGCCAGAAAATGCCGATCGAGCCGATGACCGGCGAACAGGCGGCGGCGATCTGCGACGAGATCTACCGCGACATCAATCCGAGCCTGATTGCAGCGGCCCGGGAAGCGATGAAATGAGCGGGGCAGATCGCCTGAACAACTCGGCCGCGGACGTCGCCGGCGGTGGATGAGGACGGCAGCAACGACCGCCCTCATCGCCCATCGCCGACAGTGTTACGCATACGCCGCTCAGAGGTGGTGGAGGAACTCCATCGCGAAGGTGGAAAACAGCACCCACGCGCCGATCACCGACGAACTCATCACCAGGAACAAGGTGTCCATGTGCGCCCTCGCTAATGTCTGGGAGAGCTTTCCTGCTCTCTCGGTTAGCGTCTGCGTGGGCGTCCTGCCCTCGCCAACGTTGTGGCACCGATAATCCGTTGCTTCGATTTCCAGATTTTAAATCTTGTTTCGAAGTTATTACGAATTCGAGCCTTAACCACGTTCGGCGAGGAATTCCGCGGCTTTGGCAGCGCTGCGCGGCGGCGGAACCGGGCATTCCACGCCTCAAAAACCGGTCAAAAGCCGCTCAAAGTTTAAGGACTGCGCCGGGCCGACGGGCCTCACCGGATCGGCCGGCGCCGGCGGTCAGCGCTTCGATTTCTTCCCGGAGCTCTTCTTCCGGGTCTTGCGCTTGGGCACCTTCTTGCCCTTCTGCCGCGCCTCCGACAGCCCGATGGCGATCGCCTGCTTGCGGCTCTTCACCTTGCCGCCCTTGCCGCCGGGGCCGCTCTTGAGCGTGCCCTTCTTGCGCTTGTGCATCGCGCGCTCGACGTCCTTGCTCGCGCTCTTCGAGTACTTGCGTGCCATCGGCCGCTCCTCTCGAGGTTGAACACGTGGCGTATACGTCCGGCGCAGCGAAGCGTTCCGCCGCGCACCCCTACTTGTCGCGCTCCATCGCGTGGCGGACACGGTCGACCACGGGCTTCGGCGTCGCGTACATGCGGGCGACGACGGCCTGCACCTCCTCGCCCGTCGTCGGCCCGACGTCCACGTTCATCCGCTGCGCGTCGGCCAGCAGGTCGGGATCGGCCATCGTCGCCATGAACGCCGACCGCTGGATGCGCACGCGGTCGTCCGGCACGTTGGGCGGCAGGATGAACGTGCGGCTGAAGGCGTTCTGCGCGTAGAACATCTCGAGCGCCTGCCGCTCCTCGTCGTTGCGGGCGAGGGTCGCCATCAGCGGCACACCCTTCGCGTGGAGCTCGGGATGACCCTTGTTGTCCTCTTGGGCGACGACGCGCGCGAAGGCGGTGCCGGTGACGATGTCCGGGTACTGCACCTTCACCGTCGACCAGCCGAGGCCGCAGATTCCCTGCACCTCGTTGCGCTCCATCGCGAGCGTCACGTCGCGCGAGCCCTTGTAGCCGGTGACGAGCTTGAACTTCGTCCCCAGGATCCCGTTCGACATCTTCGGGAAATCGGCCGTCGTGCTGCCGGGCGCCGTGGCGCCGATGACGAACTCGCGCTCGGTGAACTCCTTGAGCGACCCGAGCGGCACGTCGTTGCGCAGCATGCAGACCAGCACCTCGGCGTTGGCGTTGCCGACGTAGATGAACTTGGTCGGGTCGTAGTCCCGGCGCAGCGCCTCGTTGAGCAGCGGATCGACGATCACGCTCGGGAACGCGATCGCCATCGTGGTGCCGTCGGCCGGCGCCTTGCGGTAGAGGTGCTGGGCAACCACGCCCCCGCCCGCTCCGGGCATGTTGGTGACGACCACCGACGGATTGCCGGCGAGGTGCTTGCCGAGGTGGCGCTGGGTGAGCCGGGCGAACGTGTCGAGGCCGCCGCCGGTGGACGAGCCCACCAGGATCGTCACCGTCTTGTCCTTGAATGGCGCCGTCTGCGCCGCTGCCGGCGAAGCGGCAAGCACCACGGCGATCGCCACGGCGGAAATCGCTGTCCTCATCGGTCCTCCCTCGGCGTTTGGCCGGTCGTTACGCCGCGCCTCATCCGGGCCGGCTCTGCGGCGAAGCTTACTCCCGCCGCACGGCGGCGCCAGCGACCATGGGGATGGGCCGCCCCGCGTCGGGACCCGCGACGAACGCCGCGTCCTGGCGTACAACACCACCCATGTTCCGGTTCTTCGAGACCCTCGTCGCGCCGACCGCGCCCGCGCCGGCCGAAGCCCCGCCGTCTGGCCTGTGGCGCTTCTACTGGCATTTCGTCCGCCAGGCGAAGGTGCCGTACATTGCGCTGTTCGTCGCCGGCTGCTGCGTCGCTTTCCTCGATTCGCTGATCCCGGTCTTCATCGGCCGGATCGTGACGCTGGTCTCGACGGTCGATCCTGCGCGGCTGCTCCCAACCTCCGGGTGGGAACTCGCCCGCATGGCCGCCGTCGTACTGCTGCTGCGGCCGCTCGCGCTGCTGATGCAGAACCTCATCACCAACCAGGCCATCAACGGCAACGTCACCAACCTGATCCGCTGGCAGAGCCACTGGCACGTGGTGCGCCAGAGCTGGACCTTCTTCCAGAACGACTTCGCCGGCCGCATCGCCAACCGCGTGCTGCAGACCGGCGGCGCGCTGCGCGAGAGCGTCACCATCACCGTCAACGCGGTCTGGTACATCCTCGTCTACGGCACCAGCGCGCTCGTCCTTCTCGGCCACGTCGACGCACGGCTGATGGTGCCGCTGCTGGCGTGGGCGGTCGCCTACACCGCGCTCCTGTCCTATTTCGTGCCGCGCATGCGCGACCGCGCCAAGCAGACGTCCCTCGCCCGCTCGCTGCTGTCGGGCCGCATCGTCGACAGCTACACCAACATCCTGACGGTGAAGCTGTTCGCCCGCGCCGGCGACGAGGATGCCTACGTCCGCGAGGCGGTCGACAACCACAACGAAAAGTTCCGGGCCTCGCAGCGCCTCACCACCGTGTTCTCGCTGACGCTGTCGACGATCAACGCCTGCCTCGTCGCGGCGACGGCGAGCGTCGCGGTCTGGCTCTGGCTGCAGGGGCGCATCGCCGCCGGCGCGATCGCGATGGCGCTGCCGCTCGCCTGGCAGATCGTCAACATCGCCGGGTGGGTGGCGCAGAACGTGACGTCGATCTTCGAGGACATCGGCCAGGTCCAGGAGGGCATCCTGTCGATCGCCGTGCCGCACCAGATGACGGACGCGCCCGGCGCCAAGGACCTCGCGGTCTCGCGCGGCGAGATCCGCTTCGACCACGTGTCGTTCGGCTATGGCCGCGACGTCGGCGTGCTGCAGGACCTCGACCTCGTCATCCGGCCGGGCGAGCGCGTCGGGCTCGTCGGCCACTCGGGCGCCGGCAAGTCCACGCTGGTCAACCTGCTGCTCCGGTTCTTCGACCCCGAGCAGGGCCGCATCCTGATCGACGGCCAGGACATCGCGACGGTGACCCAGGAGAGCCTGCGCGCCCAGATCGCGATGGTGACCCAGGACACCTCGCTCCTGCACCGCTCGATCCGCGACAACATCCGCTACGGCCGTGCCGAGGCGGGCGACGACGAGATCGTCGCCGCGGCCAAGCGGGCCCACGCCCACGACTTCATCCTCGACCTCGAGGACTGGCACAAGCGGCGCGGCTACGACGCCCATGTCGGCGAGCGCGGCGTGAAGCTGTCCGGCGGCCAGCGCCAGCGCGTGGCGCTCGCGCGCGTCATCCTCAAGGACGCCCCGATCCTGATCCTCGACGAGGCGACCAGCGCGCTCGACAGCGAGGCCGAGGCCGCGATCCAGGAGCAGCTCGCGGATCTCATGGCCGGCAAGACGGTGATCGCCATCGCTCACCGGCTGTCGACGATCGCGCGCATGGACCGTCTCCTCATCATGGAGCGGGGCCGCATCGTCGAGCAGGGCAGCCATGCCGCGCTGCTCGCCAAGGGCGGCGTCTACGCGCGCCTGTGGCAGCGGCAGTCGGGCGCGTTCCTCGACGACTCCGACAACGGCGAAGCCGACGCGCTCGCCCACGCAGCGAAGCGCTGACGCACTCACGCGTTCGTGAGTCGACGCGATTTCCACTATTGAATCGGCACTTCTCGCGCTCACGGAATCGCGAGGAACCGCGCACGAAAACGTGACGCCATCGTGAGCGCATGACGCTGGCGACGAGCCATGCGGCGTCCTTATATCGCGCTCAGCAGCGACGCCCTCTTGCTTGACGACGCCGTCGTCCGGGCCCTGCGACATCGCTCGATCCGTCTCGCCGTCCGCGAGGTCAGCATCGACGACACCCACTCCATCGCATCGCATGTAACGACCTGCTCCCGTCGATTCCGACGCCTTGTCTATTTGCTTCCCCTTCAGTTGAGTGAGCGTATCCGTATGTCGCGTATCCCCGCCTCGATCCCCTCGACCATCTCGCAGCAGCAGCTCGAAACCGGCCTCGCCGCCCTGGTGAAGGAGGGCGTGTACGCGCAGATCGCCGGCGCGCTCACGAGCGGCGTGCTGCTGATCGGCTTCGCGATGAAGCTCGGCGCGTCGAACATGGCGGTCGGCCTGCTCGCGTCGGTGCCGTTTCTCGCCCAGCTCTGCCAGCTTCCGGCCATCGCGCTGGTCGAGCGGCTGCGCGCGCGCCGCGCGATCTCCGTCGCCGGGCTGGTGGCGAGCCGGATTTTGCTGATCCCGGTCGCCCTGCTGCCGGTACTCGGCCCGGGGCCGCTCTCGCTCGGCCTCCTCATCGGCGGGATGGCGCTGAGCGCGGCGCTCGGGTCGATCGCGGCGTGCAGCTGGAATTCGTGGATGCGCGATCTGATTCCGCCGTCGCGCCTCGGCGCGTTCTTCGGTCACCGCCTGTTCCTCGCCACCGGGTTCGCGACCGCGTGCGGACTCGCCGGCGGCTATTTCGTCGACCACGGCGAGGGCGCAGCGACGGCGCTCGGCGTCGATCCGTTCACCGTCGTGTTCCTGCTCGCGGCGGCGCTCGGCCTTGTCGGAACCTTGCACCTGAGCCGCGTGCCCGAGCCGCCGATGGCGGCGCCGGAACGCCGGGTTCCGCTGCGCGCGATCGTCCGCGAGCCGTTCGCCGACGCAAACTTCCGCCGCCTGCTCGCGTTCCTCGGCACCTGGCACTTCGCCGTCAATCTCGTGTCGCCGTTCTTCGTCGTCTACCTCGTGTCGCAGCTCCACTACGACATCACCGTGGTGACGACGCTGACCGTCGCGGGCCAGCTCGCGAACCTCGCCATGCTGCGCCTGTGGGGCCGCCTCGGCGACCGCTACGGCAACAAGGCCGTGCTGTCGGTGTGCGCCCCGGTGTTCCTGCTGTGCATCCTGGCGTGGCCGTTCGCAGCGATGCCCGACGCCGCCCGCTGGACGATGACCCTCCTGTTCGCGATCCACGTGGTGATGGGGATGGCCCAGGCCGGCATCAACCTGAGCACGGCGAACTTCGGCCTCAAGCTCGCACCCCACGGCCGCGCGACGGCCTATCTCGCGGCGTCGAGCCTGATGACGTCGCTCGCCGCCGGCATCGCGCCGATCGTCGGCGGCCTGTTCGCCGACAATTTCGCGACCCGCGAGCTCGCCTTCGCATTCCATTGGATGAGCGGCGACGCGGTGCGCGAGATCGTCGTCTTCAAGCTGCGTCACTGGGACTTCTTCTTCGTCCTCGCCTTCGCCGTCGGCCTGTTCGCGCTCAACCGCCTGCGCAAGATCCACGAGGACGCGAGGGGCTGCGAGAAAATGGTCGTGCGCCGGCTGGTGTTCGAGGCGCGACGCTCGGCGATCGCGCTCGCGTCCTTGGGCTTCGTCCGCGTCGCGGTGGTGCGGTCGTCGGCGATGCTGCAGGCCCGCCGCAGACGCTCCGAGGACGTTCGGTAGCACTTCGGCTGTCCCACGGGATTCGGTGGCAGCCGCCGGCGTGGGACAGCAATTCCCGCGGAACTCCGCCAAAAACCCCCAAGTGTCCCACTGTCCCACACTGGGCATTTGGGACACCTGGGACAGTTGGGACACTTTTGCACAGGGGCGGAACGGTGCAGAGCGGCGCGCTCGCAAGCGCCCCCTCACCCCTCCCTCTCCCCGGCGGGGAGAGGGTGACGAGCGGCGGCACAGCCGCCGCGAGTCGGGTGAGGGGATGTCGCTGAATCACCGAAGCCCGCTCCGGTGTGTGAGACCGGAGCGGGCTGGTGAGGGGCCAATGCGTTCGCGCTCTGGAGCTACCTCGGCGCGGACACACGTCGTCGTCAGCGGATCAGCGAAATCCACTTTTTACCTTCTCCACGAGGGTCGGCAGAGTGCCACGCTGCCTTTAAAGCGTAGCCA
>JBLNCI010000027.1:0-36413 GCA_050260515.1 Gemmatimonas sp. | reverse complement strand
ACTGAGGCAGCATCGGTAGGCTTGGCTACGCTTTCAACGCAGCGTGGCACCCTACTGACCCTTATGGGGAAGGTAAAAAGCGGATTTCGCTGATCCGCTGACGACGACGTGTGTCCGCGTGGTGCGTAGCAAACACCCGCGAACCCACCGGCCCCTCACCAGCCCGCTCCGGCCTCACAACCCGGAGCGGGCTTCGGTGATTCAGGGAGGATCCTTTCAGGAGAGAAGAAGATGCAGAGTGCGCAATGGGATGGCGAAGAATGCCGGCCCTGCGGCACCTACTTGTCGTAGAGCGCCTCGAGGCGCGCGCCGTAGCGCGCTTTCACCGCGTGGCGCTTGACCTTGAGCGTCGGCGTCATCTCGCCGTTGGCGATGGTGAACGGCTCGTCGGCGAGGATGAAGCGGCGCACCCGCTCGATTACCGAGAGATCGGCGTTCACCGCGTCGATGGCGCGGCCGATGAGATCGCGGAACGCGGGATCGGTCGCGATGTGGGGCGGGTCGAACTTGCGGTGATTGGCCGCGGCCCAGTCGGCCATCGTCGCCTCGTCGGGGACGATCACCGCGACCAGGTAGGCATGCTTGTCGCCGTAGACCATTGCCTGGGCGATCTCGGGCCGCAGCGTCAGCAGCCCCTCGACGCGCGCCGGCGAGATGTTGTCGCCCCCCGAGTTGACGATGATGTCCTTCTTGCGGTCGGTGATGCGCAGGAATCCGTCGCCGTCGAATTCGCCGATGTCGCCGGTGTGCAGCCAGCCGTCGCGGATCGCGACGGCGGTGTTGGCGGGATCGTTCCAGTAGCCCTCCATGACGAGCTCGCCGCGCACCAGGATCTCGCCGTCATCGGCGATCCGCACCTCGGCGCCGTCGATCGGCGGACCGACGGTGTCGACCTTGACGTGCGTCGGCAGGTTGCAGCTCACCACCGGCGCGGACTCGGTCTGGCCGTAGCCCTGCAGGATGCGGACGCCGAGCGCGGTGAAGAACAGCCCGACATCGGGATTGAGCGGCGCGCCGCCCGACACCATTGCCTTGAGCCGGCCGCCGAACCGCGCGCGTACCTTGGCGCGGACCAGGCGGTCGAGGATCCAGTCGAGCGGCCGCTCGTACCAGGCAAGAGTTCCGCGGTAGCGCTTGATGCCGAAGCGCAGCGTCGTGTCGAACAGCGTTTTCCGGAACCCGCCCTCGCGTGCGACCTGACGCCGGATGCGGGCCTGGAGCGTCTCGTACAGGCGCGGCACCGCCGTCATGATCGTCGGCCGCGCGTCGAGCAGGTTGCCGGCGAGCGCGTCGACGCCCTCGGCGTAGTAGATCTGCGCTCCGATCGCGACCGGGAACGACTGTCCGGCGGTGTGCTCGTAGGAATGCGACAGCGGCAGGAACGACAGGAACACCTCGTCCCCGAGGCCGAGCGATTGGAGCAGGATCGCCGCGCCTCGCACGTTGCTCTGGATCGCGCCGTGGGAGAGCGTCACGCCCTTCGGTGCCCCGCCGGTGCCGGAGGTGTGGATCACGCAGGCGCGGTCGCGGCGCGAGAGCGGCGCCGGGATGGCGATCTCCGGCCGCGCGCCGCCCAGCGCCACGACGTCGGCCCACGAGCGCAGGGTCGCCGCGAGGGTCGGCGGGCGCTCGGGAACCTCGACGTGGATCACATGCTCGACCGTGCCGCTCGCCGCGACGGCGGGCAGCACGCGGCCGGCCAGCGCATTGGTGGAGACGATCACCGCCCGCGCGCCGACGTTGGACAGGATGTAGCGGTGATCCTCGACGGTGTTGGTGACGTAGGCGGGCACGGTGATCAGCCCCGCCGCCATGATCGCGTAGTCGGCGATCAGCCACTCCGGGCGGTTCTCGGACACGAGCACCACACGATCGCCCGGAACGAGGCCGAGCGCGCGCAGGCCGCGCGCCAGCGCGGCGACCTCGTCGGCGACCGCGCGCCACGAGCGGCTGTGCCACGCGCCGTCGCGTTTCGCCCACAGGAAGGGCGCCGCGCCCTTGCGCGCCGCGACGGCGAAAAGCTGGTGCGGCAGCGAGGGCAGGGCGAGGACGTCCTTGGTCCAGCCGGCGATCGTCGTCCTGTCCACCGCGTCTCCCAGCGTAGCCTCCCCGCGCGCGTTCGGTATTCGCCCGGCCTGTGCACTTTGCCCCGCGTGTGCACTTTACCCAGTGTGTTCACTTTGCCCGGCGTGTTCACTTTGCAAAGCGCCGCCAGCCTCTTATATCGAGAATATCCAATTGTCCCGCCCCCGACGAGGTCCCCCGATGCCGAAAGCGCCGTCCCGCAAAGCCGACAAGAAGAGCGCCCGCAAATCGCCGACCGGCAAGCGCAGCGCGACGCGGAAGCGAGCGGCGCTGCAGGCCTCGCGCGGCGCGAAGGTCAAGGCGCCGCGCTGGGACCTGTCGCACCTCTACGCCGCGCCGGGCGATCCCGCGCTCGCCGCCGACCTCGCCCGGTGCGACACCGACGCGACCACCTTCGAGAGCCAGTACAAGGGGCATCTCGCCGAGCTCGACGGCGCCGGCCTCGGCGCCGCGATCGGCGCCTACGAGGCGATCGACGAGCGGCTGTCGAAGGTGATGTCGTACGCGCATCTCCTCTATTCCGGGAACGTCACCGATCCCGAGATCGGCCGCTTCTTCCAGACGACGCGCGAGAAGGCGAACGACATCGCCGCGCATCTGATCTTCTTCGCGCTCGAGATCAACCAGATCGACGACGACGCCATCGCCGAGAAGCTGAAGAGACCCGAGCTCGCGCGCTACGCCGCGTGGCTGCGCGACATCCGCGTTTTCCGGCCGCATCAGCTCTCGGAGGATCTCGAGCGCATCCTGCACGACAAGTCGGTGACCGGCCGTGGCGCGTGGAACCGGCTGTTCGACGAGACCATGGCGCGGCTGCGGTTCCCGTTCCGCGGCAAGATGATGACCGAGGCCGAGATCCTGCACCGGCTCTCCGATCGCGACCCGAAGGTGCGCAAGGACGCGGCGCTCGGGTTCGGCTCCGTGCTGAAGACGAACGCGCCGACGTTCGCGCTCATCACCAACACGCTGGCCAAGGACAAGGAGGTCGAGGACCGCTGGCGGCACTTCGCGCGGCCGCAGTCGTCGCGCAACCTCTCGAACTACGTCGAGGACGAGGTCGTCGACGCGCTGGTGAGCGCCGTCAAGGCGGCGTATCCGCGGCTCTCGCACCGCTACTACAAGCTCAAGGCCAGGTGGTTTGGGGTGAAGCAGCTCCCGTACTGGGATCGCAATGCGCCGCTCCCGGAGGCCAAGGAGCGGACCATCCCGTGGGACGAGGCCGAAGCCAAGGTGCTCGATGCCTACGGCGCGTTCTCGCCCGAGCTCGCCGACGTCGGCCGGCGATTCTTCTCGGGCCAGTGGATCGATGCCGAGGTCCGTCCCGGCAAGGAGTCAGGCGCGTTCTCGCATCCGTGCGTGCCGTCGGCGCACCCCTACATCCTGATGAACTACCAGGGCAAGACGCGCGACGTGATGACGCTCGCCCACGAGCTCGGCCATGGCGTGCATCAGGTGCTGGCGGGCAAGCAGGGCCACTTGCAAGCCGACACGCCGCTGACGCTCGCCGAGACCGCGTCGGTGTTCGGCGAGATGCTGACGTTCCAGGCGCTGCTCGCGGCGGAGAAGGATGCGAAGCGCAAGCGCGTGCTGCTCGCGGGCAAGGTCGAGGACATGCTCAACACCGTGGTGCGGCAGATCGCGTTCTACGACTTCGAGAGCCGCGTCCACGAGGCTCGCCGTCAGGGCGAGCTCGCGTGCGACCAGATCTGCGATTTCTGGATGGCGGTGCAGGGCGAGAGCCTCGGGCCGTCGATCAGGCTCGAGGGCGACTACCGGTTCTTCTGGGCCTACATCCCGCATTTCATCCATTCGCCGTTCTACGTCTACGCCTACGCGTTCGGCGACTGCCTCGTGAACTCGCTGTACGCGGCGTACGAGGACTGGAAGCGGTCGGGTGCCAACGGTGCGCCGTTCCAGGAACGCTATCGCGCGATGCTCGCCGCCGGCGGCACGCTGCGCCACAAGGAGCTGCTGGCGCCGTTCGGGCTCGACGCGTCGGACCCGAAGTTCTGGGACCGCGGCCTCAAGGTGGTCGAGGGGCTGATCGACGAGCTGGAGCGGATCGGCTGATCGATCGAGAGCGAACGGCGACAACAAGGGGGGAGACAATGGCGGGTGACGCATTTGCGCCGACGCGGCGCGGCTTCGTCGGATCGGTGGTGGGGCTTGGGATGGGGCTCGGAGCCGCGGCGACTCTCGTGGGCTCAGGCGCGTCGCGCGCCCAGAGCGGAGCGATGGGCGGCAAGACCTTCGTCCTGGTGCACGGCGCCAACAACGGCGGTTACGTGTGGAAGTACGTCGCGCCGCGGCTGCGCGCCATGGGGCACACCGTCTACACGCCGACGCTCACGGGACTTGCCGACCGCTCGCACCTGATGAGCAAGGATGTGACGCTCGAGACCCACATCGCGGATGTGGTCAACCTCATCAAATGGGAAGACCTGAGCAACGTCACGCTGGTCAACCATTCCTACGGCGGCTGGCCGGGCTCCGGCGTGCCGGAGAAGGTCGGCGAGCGCATCGGCTCGATCGTGTTCCTCGACGCCTTCATGCCGGAGAACGGTCAGAAGGGCCTCGACCTCAACTCGCCGAAGAGCCGCGAGGATGTGCTGAAGGCGGTGCAGAACGGCGAGGTGTCGCGGCCGCCGCGCGACAGCGAGCGCGGGCCGATGATGACGGCGGAGGACCGCGCCTGGCTCGACTCCAAGGCGACTCCGCAGCCGATCGGCGTGTCGTTGCAGCCGATCGCGCTCACCGGCGCGCGCGATCGCATCGCCAAGCGGGCCTATATCCGCGCGCGCGGCTATCCCAATCCGAATTTCGACGCGGCGTACGATCGCTGCAAGGCCGCGGGCTGGAACGTGTTCGAGGTCCCGTGCGGCCACTCGGTGATGATCGAGATGCCCGACCGGCTGATCGAGATCCTGCTCGGCGTCGCGGCGTGACGGCTCAGTGCGCGCCGACCACCGACTTCATCCAGTCGATCATGGCGGTGGTCGCCTCGCGCTCGACGCCGATATAGCCATGCCGCGAGAGCGCTTCGCACGGTTCCGACTGCGGCTCCGATCCGCCGGTGATCCAAACGGTGGTGACCCGCGATGAGACCTTGAGGCTCTCGACCAGCTTCGGCACGTCGGCGGGCGGAGTCACGCGGCAGCCGTCATCGCGGTGGTGCATGACGAGCACCGGGAGCGTGATCTGGCCTGCGTATCGGAAATCAATCGCGTCCTCGCCCTTGCGGCTCCGGCGCGTAACCGACGAGGTCAGCGCGGCGCCGGCGAGCGCTCCCGGCGGCAGATGCGCGGCAATGTTCACCGCCGAGACTGTGCCGCGACTCGTGCCGATGACGAAGATCGGCGCCGGGCTCCAGGCGCGTGCCCATGCGACGATCGCGGCCGCGTCCTTGACGTGCTCATCATCGTTCCGCGCGTTTCCGAGGCCCTGCTGGCGGTCCGACGGCAGGCCGGGGTAGATCAGTCCGATTCCGGCGGACGACAACTGATCTTTGATCCGCATCAGGAAGTTTTTGGTCAGCCGCCCGGGCTGTCCCACCATGCCCTCGCCCCCGACGTAGAGAATGGCCGTTGCCCACGGCGCGCCCTGGGCATCGACCACGTACAGATTCTGGCTGATGCCGCGCCGCGGTGTGATCGGCTCCATGCGATCACGGGCCGATGCGGCACCGGCCATGCATGCGAGCGCCAACGCGAGACTTCCGACGAATCTGATTGGCACGTGCATTGTATCCGCCGCTCCGCGGCGCTCACGTCAGCGGCGAGCGGCGACCGATTTCATCCAGTCCAGCATCGCGGTGGTGGCTTCGCGCTCGACGCCGAAGTAGCCGTGCGCGGCCTTGCCTTCGCAGGGGCCCGCCTTGGGCGGCGAGCCGCCGGAGATCCACACCAGATCCTTGCGCGGCGCCGCCCTCAATGACTCGACGAACTGGGGAATGTCCGCGGGCTTGGTGACGTTGCACGCGTCGTCCTTGTGGTGGACGACCAGCGTCGGCACCCGGATCTCGGCGAGCGCCTTGTCGTCCACGGCGCCGAGCTGCTTCGAGGCGCGGGTGATCGACGAGGTGAGGATGACCCCGGCAAGGCTGCCCGGCGGCAGATGCGCGCCGATATTCGCAGCGGACACCGTGCCGCGGCTGGTGCCGACGACGAATACGGGTGCGTCGGTGCGCTGCCTGATCCAGCCGAGGGTCGCCGCCGCATCGGCGACCTGCTTGTCGCCGTTGCGCAGGTTGCCGAGCCCGGTGCTCATGTCGGACGGCACGTCGGGATAGACCAGCAGCAGACCCGCGCCCTTGAGCTGGTTCGCGATCCGCAGCAGGAAGTTGCCGAGCTCCTTGGTCGGGCCGTTCGCGCCGAGGCTCATGTTTCCGTCGCCGCCGACGTAGAGCAGCGCCACTGCCCAGGGCTTCGCGTCGGGTTCGACGATGTAGAGCGGCTGGGTAACGCCCGGACGGGTCGGAATCGTCTCGACCCGCTCGGCCGCGCCGGCGCGGCCCGCCATTGCCGCGATGGCCGCGCACAGACCCGCGAACACGAGATGACGCATAACGCGCATGGTCGACTCCACCATTCTTGGCTTGCCCTTTGAGGGCTGGCTCGCCATTCTGGAGCGCCGGCAAAGAGCCAACAACAACAAAGCGTTCGCTGGGAAATTCCCCCGATGAAGGTTGCGATTCCGAAGGAGCGGCGGCCGGGCGAGGCCCGCGTCGCGGCCACTCCCGATACCGTCAAGAAGCTGAAGCAACTGGGGCTCGACGTCGTCGTCGAGGCCGGAGCGGGCGTCACCTCCGCCGTTCCGGATGCCGCCTACGCGGCCGCGGGTGCCGCGATCGCGCCGGACGCGCGGAGCGCGCTCGCTGATGCCGACATCGTGTTCAAGGTGCAGCGGCCGTTTCCCGATGAGATCGCGCTCATGAAGAAGGGCGCCGCGCTGATCGCGAGCCTGTCGGCGCTGACGAACCGTGACGAGGTGCAGACCTATGCCAACGCCGGGCTGACCGCATTCGCGATGGAGCTGGTGCCGCGCATCACCCGTGCGCAGTCGATGGACATCCTGTCGTCGCAAGCGAACCTCGCCGGCTACCGCGCGGTGCTCGAGGCGGCGCATGAATACGGCCGCGCCTTCCCGATGATGATGACCGCCGCCGGCACGGTGGCGCCCGCCCGCGTGTTCGTCATGGGCGTCGGCGTCGCCGGCCTGCAGGCGATCGCCACCGCGCGCCGGCTCGGCGCCGTGGTGTCGGCGACCGACGTGCGTCCCGCCACCAAGGAGCAGGTCGAGAGCCTCGGCGCCAAGTTCGTCATGGTAGAGGACGAGGAGACCAAGGCCGCCGAGACCGCGGGCGGCTACGCACGCGAGATGTCGGACGCCTACAAGAAGAAACAGGCGGCGCTGATCGCCGAGACCATCACCAAGCAGGACATCGTCATCACCACCGCGCTGATCCCCGGGCGCAAGGCGCCGGTCCTGGTCAGCGAGGAGATGGTGGCGACGATGAAGCCGGGCGCCGTGATCGTCGACCTCGCGGTCGAGCAGGGCGGCAACTGCCCGTTGTCCAAGCTCGAGCAGGTCGTGACGACGCCCAACGGCGTGAAGATCGTCGGTTATGCCAATCTGCCGTCGCGTATCGCCGTCGACGCCAGCGCGCTGTACGCGCGAAACCTGCTCGCGTTCCTGACGCCGCTGGTCGAGAAGGGCGGCGACGCGCTCAAGATCGATACCGCCGACGAGGTCGTCGCCGGGACGCTGGTGACGCGCGACGGCGCGATCGTGCATCCGCAGTTGTCGGCGCAGTTGAAGGGAGCCTGAGATGGTCGAGGCCGCCGTCGATCCGTTCGTGTTCCGCCTGGCGATATTCGTGCTCGCCGTGTTCGTCGGCTACTACGTCGTGTGGAGCGTGACGCCGGCGCTGCACACGCCGCTGATGAGCGTCACCAACGCGATCTCGTCCGTCATCGTCGTCGGCGCACTGATCGCGGCGGGCCCGGCGGGCTTCGCCGCCTCGAAGATGTTCGGGCTGGTCGCCATCGCGCTCGCCGCCGTCAACATCTTCGGCGGCTTCGTCGTCACCCAGCGCATGCTCGCGATGTACAAGAAGAAGACGCCGGCCCAGCCGGCGAAGAAGTAGAGGCCGCCGATGACCATCTCCGCCAACGTCGCGGCGCTCGCCTACCTCGTCAGCTCGATCCTGTTCATCATGGCCTTGCGCGGGCTGTCGAGCCCGGTCACCGCGCGCACCGGCAACGTCTACGGCATCGTCGGCATGGCGATCGCGGTGGCAACGACGATCCTCGGCCCGGGCGTCATGTCGTATGCCGAGATGCTCGGCGCCTTCGCCGTCGGCGGCGCGATCGGGACCGTGGTGGCGTTGCGCATCCAGATGACGGCGATGCCGCAGCTCGTCGCCGCGTTCCACTCGCTGGTCGGCCTCGCAGCGGTCATGGTCGCCTCGGCCGCGTTCTACAACCCGGCCGCGTACGGCATCGTCGATGCCGCGGGCGTGCTCAAGCTGTCGAGCCGGATCGAGATGTCGCTGGGCGTCGTCATCGGCGCGATCACGTTCTCTGGCTCGATCATCGCTTTCGCCAAGCTCCAGGGGCTGGTCAGCGGCAATCCCGTCGTGTTCAAGGGCCAGCACTGGCTCAACCTCGCCATCGGGCTCGTCATCGCCGGGCTGATCGTCGCGTTCGCGACCCATCCGTCGAGCGACTACTTCTGGGCGATGACGGGGCTCGCGTTCCTGATCGGGTTCCTGATCATCATCCCGATCGGCGGCGCCGACATGCCGGTCGTCGTGTCGATGCTCAACTCCTATTCGGGGTGGGCGGCGGCCGGCATCGGCTTCACCCTCGAGAACAACGCGCTGATCATCACCGGCGCCCTGGTCGGCTCGTCGGGCGCGATCCTCAGCTACATCATGTGCAAGGGGATGAACCGCTCGTTCTTCAACGTCATCCTCGGCGGCTTCGGCGGCGATACCGCGGTCGCGGCCGGCGCGAAGGGCGAGCAGAAGCCGGTGAAAGCCGGCAGTGCCGAGGACGCGGCGTTCATCATGAAGAACGCGGGCAAGGTCATTGTCGTTCCGGGCTACGGCATGGCGGTGGCGCAGGCGCAGCACGCGCTGCGCGAGATGGCCGACATCCTCAAGGAGCAGGGTGTGGAGGTGAAGTACGCGATTCACCCGGTGGCCGGCCGGATGCCGGGGCACATGAACGTGCTGCTGGCCGAGGCCAACGTGCCGTACGATGAGGTGTTCGAGCTGGAGGAGATCAACGCCGAGTTCCAGTCCGCGGACGTCGCCTACGTGATCGGCGCCAACGACGTGACGAATCCGTCGGCGCGCGACGATCCCAAGAGCCCGATCTACGGCATGCCGATCCTCGACGTCGACAAGGCGAAGACCGTTCTGTTCGTGAAGCGGTCGATGGCGGCTGGCTACGCCGGCGTCGACAACACGCTGTTCTACCGCGACAACACGATGATGCTGTTCGGCGACGCCAAGAAGATGTGCGAAGAAATCGTTAAGGCGCTCGCCTGAGCCCCGGGGCGCCGCGCCCGCGTTAACGGATTCGAATCACCGAAATGTGATGATCGCCGCGCTCTGCGGTCGCGGACGCGCGCGGGGGCGCCGCTGTGCGGTCGGCTCGCAACAAGAGCCGAATCTCCTACGCAATTCCAACCATTGCGGGCGCGCCCAGGACGTCACGGCGCGAGGTCGCGCGCCTGCGGGTCGATCTGGATCAATGCCGGCGGATCGAAGCTCAGCAACAATTTAATTGATGTGTAAACGATCTCCCCCGAAAACCCTCGCGTGCACTTCGCAGGGACTTACGCGACTCTCGCCGTGAACGCTCGATCGATGTATCCGCGCGCCAGGGCGTTGCCGTGCGCCTGCGGCACACAGATACCACTCGCTCGTATCGGTTGGCGCCGCCGCGTCCTCGCGCTCGCCGCGGTCGTGGCGCTGAGTCCGACGTTGGCCGCCGCCTCGGGCTTCGCGACGCGCGAGCAGAGCGCGTCCCAGCTCGGCACCGCGTTCGCCGGCGCCGCGGCGACGGCCGACGACATCAGCACCATCTATTTCAATCCCGCCGGCCTGACGCGGCAGTCGGGCGACCGCGGCCTGCTGTCGCTGTCGGTGGTCGCTCCGAAGGCCGAATTCCACCCGCAGCGTGCGACCACGGTGACCGGCGCGACGATCTCCGGCGGCAACGGCGGATCGGACGCGGCGGGCGACGGCGTCATTCCCGCGCTGTACGCGTTCTGGGACGCCTCGCCGGATCTCAAGGCCGGGCTCGGCATCAACGCTCCGTACGCGCTGTCCACCCGGTATGCCCCGGACTGGGTCGGGCGCTATCACACCACGACGAGCGAGATCGAGACCGTCAGCATCAATCCGGTGGTGGCGTACCGGGTCACCGATGCGTTGTCGATCGGCGGCGGCCCGCAGATCGACTACACCAAGACCAAGCTCGCCAACGCGATCGATTTCGGCACGCTGGACGTCGCGCGGTTCAGCGGCTCGCACGGCGGCGTGCCCGGGCGCAACGACGGGAGCACCGTCGTCCAGGGCGACGACTGGGGGCTCGGCTACTCGTTGGGCGGGCTGTACGAACTCGATGGCGATACGCGGATCGGCGCGGCATACCGCTCCCGCGTCCGCCATCAGCTCTCCGGGATGGCGCGGTTCGATCGCGGCGGAGCGGTCGGCAACGGCATCTCGGGAGCGAGCGGAGCGTTCGTCGACACCGGCGCCAAGGCCAGCCTCGATCTCCCCGAGACGCTGTCGTTCGGGATCACCCGCGATGTGTCACCGGACTGGCGGCTGTCGTTCGGCAGCGAGTGGACGAACTGGAGCCGCGTCGAGCAGATCCGCATCCGGTTCGAGAACACGGCGCAGTCGGACAGCGTCCTGAACCTGCGCTGGAAAGACACCTGGTTCCACTCGGTGGGGGCCACGTACCGCCTTCGCGACAACACCCGTCTGCGGTTCGGCGCGGCCTACGACCAGACCCCGACCACGGACGCGACGCGCTCGCCCCGGCTTCCCGATTCCGACCGCTACTGGCTGAGCGCCGGCGTCGAGTACCGCCCGGCGGCGTCGATCGCGATCGATTTCGCCTACACCCATATTTTCATGGATGCGGCGCGGCTGGCCCTGTCGACGGCCGATTCCTCCAATACGTTCCGCGGCAACCTCGCCGGGACCTACGACACCTCCATCGACATCCTCGCCCTGCAGATCAGGTTCGACCTGTGACGACCAATCCGTCCATAGCCACGATGCCCGTTCCCGTCCTGACGACCGCCCCGGCCGACGACGTCGCGCGGTCCGTCGAGGCCGCGCTCGCCGAGATGCAATTCCGGTTCCCGGCGCGGGTCTGGGGCAACCTCGTCAACGCCGGCCTGGTCGCGGTGATCGTCCGCGAGGACGTCTCGCCGGCGTTGCTGCTCGGCTGGTTCGGGCTGATGGCCGTGGTCACGACGGCGCGTTTCCTCGTCTGCATGGCGTTCCAGAGCCGCCGCCGCGGCCTCGACGACGCGCACGTGTGGGTCAATCTGTTCGCCGTCGGTTGCGCCATGTCGGGCGCGCTGTGGGGCGCGGCGTCGCTGATCGTCTGGCTGTCGCCGAACGTGACGATGCACGTGTTCCTTGCCTTCGTCATCGCGGGGATGACGGCCGCCGCGGTCGCCGTCGACCACGCGCACCCGCCCTCGGCGTGGGCCTACATCGTGCTCGCGACGGCGCCGCTCGGCACCAGCTTCCTCATCGTCGGCGGCGGCATGTACCTGGCCATGGGCACGATGGTGCTGCTGTTCATGGTGCTGCTCGTCGTGCAGACGAAGATCTCCCACGGCGTGCTGGCGAACTCGCTGCGCCTCAAGGAGGAGAACCGTCACCTCGTGTCGGTGCTGACCGCGTCGCGCGACGCGCTCGAGCAGCGGGTGCGCGAGCGCACGGCCGAGCTGACCGACATCAACGCCGCCCTGCAGCGCGAGATGATGGCGCACCAGGAGACGAGCGGGCGCCTCAGCCAGGTGCAGAAGATGGAGGCGATCGGCCAGCTCACCGGCGGGGTCGCGCACGACTTCAACAACATCCTCGGCGTGGTATCCGGCAACCTCGAGCTTCTCGGCAGCGAGCTCGCGAAGGACGCGCCGCAGCAGGAGCTCGTCGAGCGCGCGCTCGCCGCGGTCGAGCGCGGCGCGAACTTGACCCGGAACCTCCTGGTGTTCGCGCGTCGGCAGCCGTTGAACCCCCGCCCAACGGACGTGAACCGGCTCGTCGCCGAGCTCATCGACCTGTTCCGCCGTCCGCTGGGCGAGCGGATCGAGGTGCGGTCCGTGCTCGCGTCCGGCGTCTGGCTGTGCGCGGTCGATCCGTCGCAGCTCGAGGCGGCGCTGCTCAACCTCCTGGTCAACGCGCGCGACGCGATGCCGGACGGCGGCCAGCTCAAGGTCGAGACCGCCAACGCGCATCTCGACGGCGCCGCGGCGGCGGAGCTCGACCTGGCTCCGGGCGAGTATGTCTGCGTCGCCGTCTCCGACACCGGCGTCGGCATGTCGGGGGAGGCGCTGCAACATGCGTTCGAACCGTTCTACACGACGAAGGCGCTCGGTCGCGGCACCGGGCTTGGCCTCGCGATGGTGTACGGGTTCGTGGCGCAGTCCGGCGGACAGGTGAAGATCGACAGCGAGGTCGCCCGCGGCACGATCGTGAAGATGTTTCTGCCCCGCGCCGCTACGCCCGTGGCCGACAACGCCCAGCGGAGCGGCGGGGCCGATCCCTCGGCCGGCCGTGGCGAATCCATCATGCTGGTCGAGGACGACGACGAATTCCGCGAGGCGGTCACGGCGATGCTGACCATGGCCGGATACCGGGTGACCGCGGCGGCGACCGCCGAGGAGGCCCTGCCGCGCCTCAAGGAGGAACGCTTCGATCTGCTGCTGACCGACGTCATCCTCCCCGGGGCCATGAACGGCCATCAGCTCGCGAACGCGGCGGTCGCGGACCGGCCGGGGCTTAAGGCCATGTTCATGTCCGGCTATACTGAGAACGTGTTCCCGAGCGGCGATCGGTCGACGACCGGCATCACGTTGCTGCAAAAGCCGTTTCGACGTCTCGACCTGCTCAAGACCATTCGCGAGGTACTTGCCCGGTAGGCAGCAGGGGGGCCGATGACCAAGCTGTACGCGGTCGACGACGACCGCGCGTTCCTCGAGCTTGTTGAGTCCGTCGCGCGATCAATGGGGTTCGAGGTGGTGACGGTCTCCCGTTCCAGCACCTTCGGGACCGTCTACGCCGGCGAGCCCGACGCCGTCATCATGATCGACATGATCATGCCCGAGATGGACGGCCTCGAGGTCATGAACTCCGTTGCGGCCCGGAAGCCGCCGGGAGCCATCATCTTCATGTCGGGGTTCGGGGATCACTATCCGGACATGGCCGGTGAGCTCGCCCGCATGAAGGGCGTCAAGCGGGTGGAGACCCTGCTCAAGCCGGTGAAACTCGCGCACCTTCGCGCCGCGCTGGAGCGGGCGCGGGACGCGATCGCCGGCGATCGCACGGGCTAGCATCGCGCGGCCCCACGGGGACCGCGAGGTTGCACAACGCGGGTGTTCCGCGCTGTTTTTGCCGTCACGTTCTCGTGAGCGCGGCTGCGCGGAAAGCAGTCGTTAACTCGCCGTGACCACTGTGCCCAACACACGTTAAGAACATCGGACGGAGGGTGCGATGCGCCGCGAACATCGAGTGTTGCTGTGCGTTCTTGCCGTCGGATCGCTGCTGTTCGGCATCCTGATGGCGATGGATATGTCGGTCCACGCCGACCGTCCGGATGCCGACCGCGTGGCGGTCCATCTGCAGTAGAACGCCGGTCCTCTGATCAGCGCGAGCGGCCGCCCCATGGGCGGCCGTTTTGCTTTGCGCGCGCCAGCGCGTGCGTAACCTAGGTGATAACGCGAAAGTGATTCGCTGCGCCGCGGCGTCGATCCTCTAGAAGACGTCCACCAAGTGGCGGCGGCGACAGAATAATTTCACCATGTGCGCAGCTTGCGTCCGGCGCGGCCGTTCCGCCGTTAGGGCCTAGGTAATTTTGCGCGTTCATGACGACCTCCAGAGAGCCGGCGAGCAATTGGCGCCGGTGTCGGTGCGAAACCCCTGGAGGACTGTGTTATGTCGGACCTGACGTCGTCGCGGATGTCGCGACTGTTCAGCAATATGAAAATCCGCAAGAAGGTGCTGGCCGGGTTCGCCGCCGTGCTGCTCTTGCTGGTGACCCTGGGCGGCATCGCGTTCACCACGCTTTTGTCGATCGGCGGCACGTTCAACAGCTACGCGGCGATCTCCGACGCGGCGCTGCAGGTCGCGGTGATCGAGCGCAACGTAGTCGGGTTGCGCCGCAACGTGCTCGTATTCACGACGTCGGGCGATTCCGCTGCGGTCGCCCGGGTGAAAGAGCTCGGCGCCGAACTGAGGAAGCAGATCCCGGAGACGGTCGCGGCCATTCTGGATCCGAGCCGGAAGGCGATGCTCGCGAAGGCCGAAACGCCGATCGCCGGCTATCTTTCGAATTTCGACAAGGCCGTCGACCTCAGGACGACGCGTGACCGCTTGTATAGCGAGGCAATGACGCCTCTCGGGATCAAGGCGACCGAGGCGATCGGATCGGCCGCGAAAACCGCCATGGCGGAAGGCGCGAATTACGAAGCCGCGCTCGTCGGAGCGATTGGCGAGAATCTGGCACTCGTTCGGATCAACGCGCTCCGCTTCATGAACGCACCCAACACGAACGACGCGGAAACCCTCGCGGCCGCCATGGCCCAGTTCGAGCGCGACGCGACCGAATTCCTCCAGAAGACGCAAAGTACGCAACGGAGGCAATTGGTCACCGAGGCGCTCGATGCGATGAAGCGGTATCACAGCGCCTTCAATGACGTGGCCAACGCGACCCTCGAACTCGATCCGCTGGTCAACAGGACCATGGCCGCTCAGTCCGCCGAAGCGACCCAGATCACGGGCGACGTCCGTACGGCGCAAGGGAAGGCATTGCGCGACATGGAAGCCTCCGCCAAGGCGACTGTCCGCACCGGGGTGCTCACGGTCGGCGTGCTGGTGCTGGTGGCCCTCGGGATCGGTGCGGTGCTCGCGCTGGTGATCGGGAAGGTGATCGCCGCGCCGGTGGTCGGCATGACGGGAGCGATGAAGGCGCTGGCGTCGGGGGACACCAGGGCCGAGATCCCGGCCCGGGGTCAGCGGGACGAGATCGGCGAGATGGCCGAGGCGGTCCAGGTCTTCAAGGACAACATGATCGAGGCTGAGCGTCTGCGCGGCGAGCAGGAGAAGCTCAAGGCCGAGCAGGAGCAGGCGAAGGGCCGCGCGGAAGCCGAGAAGAAGGAGGCGCTGCGCAAGCTCGCCGACGACTTCGAGGCGTCGATCCGGGGCGTGGTCGAGACGGTGTCGTCGGCGTCGACCGAGCTGCAGACGACAGCGCAGGCGATGAGCGCGACGGCCGAGCAGACCAATCAGCAGGCGTCCGCGGTCGCCGCGGCATCGGAGCAGGCGTCGGCCAACGTGCAGACCGTGGCCACCGCGGGTGAGGAGCTGTCGTCGTCGATCTCCGAGATCGGCCGTCAGGTCGGCCAGTCGAGCCGCATCACCCAGGGCGCGGTCGAGCAGGCGACGAAGACCAACGTGCAGATCAAGACGCTGGCCGAGGCGGCGAACCGCATCGGCGACGTGGTGAAGCTGATCAACGACATCGCCGGCCAGACGAATCTTCTCGCCCTCAACGCCACCATCGAGGCGGCGCGGGCGGGCGAGGCCGGCAAGGGGTTCGCGGTGGTGGCGTCGGAGGTCAAGTCGCTGGCGACCCAGACCGCGAAGGCGACCGAGGAGATCTCGGCCAAGATCGCCGAGATGCAGAACGCGACCGGCGAATCCGTGCAGGCGATCCAGACGATCACCGAGACGATCTCGACGATCAACGAGATCGCGACGACGATCGCCTCGGCGATCGAGGAGCAGGGCGCCGCGACGCAGGAGATCGCCCGCAACGTCCAGCAGGCGGCGAAGGGCACCCAGGAGGTGTCGTCGAACATCGGTGGCGTCACGCAGGCGGCGTCCGAGACCGGCGCGGCGGCGGCGCAGGTGCTCGCGTCGTCGAGCGAGCTCGCCAAGCAGGGCGAGCTGCTGCGCTCCAAGGTCGATACCTTCATCGCTACCGTCCGCGCGGCGTAACGGCGCAAACGCGATCGACCAAGGGCCGTCCCGTTCCGCGGGGCGGCCCTCCGCATTTCCACAGTACGGTCGGACGGCGCTTCTGACAGCGCTTGGGATGACGGTCACGCGACCGCACGCATCTGCCGCAATAACCTACGTTCGAATTTTGTCCGGGGCGCGCCGGGCGTCGTTAGCGCGCCGTTCACGTTTGTGATCAATTTTTCAGCATCGCGCTGCCAATCAAGGCAGTTGTCGCGCGGTGACGTGGTGAGTTGGTCCTCTTCGCGTTGCCGTCCCATACGACGCATGCGATTCCGAGGAGCGATCATGTCGACCCAGCCCGCCCGCAACATCCGTCACGTCGCCTGGCACCGGCGCATCAGCATCCGGGCAACGCTGATCGCCTTGACGGTCGTGCTGAGCGTCGGCGTGATCGGTCTGTGCGCCAATCTGCTGTGGACCGCGGTCGAGAACAGCGCGCGCGCCGCGCGCATCCAGCGCGTCAACACCGCCGCGGATTTCCTGCTCGATGCTGCTGAGAACTGGGCCGCCGAGCGCGGTCTCATGTTGGCGGCACTGAATGCGCCGGAAGCCGCCGACGCGGGCACCCAGCAGGCGATCGTGAGGAGCCGGGCCGAGGCCGAGAAAGCGTACGGCGAGGCCAAGAGCGCCCTGGAGAAAGTCGAGAACTTCACCGGCAAGGCCGAGGCCATCGCCGCGGCCGAGGCCGCGCACGTCCGCGTGCAGATGCTGCGCGTCGCCGCCGATGCCGCCGCCGCGCGCGCGCTCGCCGGACGCGACGCGGGTGTGCTGCGCGACTGGACGCCGGCCATGACCGATCTCATCGTCCGCAGCCAGGACGTTCGTGCGCGCGCCGCGCGCGTCGCCTCGGACCTCGAAGGGCTCGTCGCCACGCTGTTGACGATCAAGCATTACTCATGGGTGCTCGCCGAGTACGCGGGCCGCGAGCGGGCGCTCATCGCCGGGGCGATCGGCGCCGGCCGGCCGCTGTCGCAGGACGAGGTGCTTCGCGATGCGAACATCCGCGGCACCATCGATCTCGCGCGCAGCCGGATCGCCTCGCTCGCCGCATCCGACACCACGCCGGCGGCGATCAAGGACGCCTTGGCCAAGGCGGAGCAGGCCTATTTCGGCACCTTCGAGCGGCTCCGCGGCGATGTCCTCGCGGCGAGCGCGAACGGCGCGGCGTATCCGGTGAGCGGTGCTGAGTGGTTCAGGGCCGCCACCGACGGCGTTTCCGCGCTCACCGGGGTGGCCGACGCGGGTAGCGTCAGCGCCCGCGCCTATGCCGACGCGACGTCGTCGCGCGCGACCGTGGGCATCGTGATCGCGGCCGCGGTGATGGCCATCGGACTCGCCGTTGCGGCGCTCGGGTACTGGGTTGCGTCGGCGCGCGTCTCGAAGCCGATCGGCGGCATCACGGCGTCGATGTCGCGCATCTCCTCCGGGGAGATGCAGACCGAGGTTCCGTACCTCGACCGTCTCGACGAGATCGGCGCGATGGCGCAGGCGCTCGACATCTTCAAGCGCAACATGCTCGAGGCCGATCGCCTGCGGACGGAGCAGGAGAAGCTCAAGCTCGAGCAGGAGCAGGCGAAGGTCCGTGCCGAGCAGGAGAAGAAAGCGGCGATGCGCAAGCTCGCCGACGACTTCGAGGCCTCGATCAGCGGTGTGGTGAACACGGTCTCATCCGCGGCGACCGAGCTGCAGACCACCGCCCAAGCGATGAGCGCCACCGCCGAGCAGACCAACCAGCAGGCGTCCGCGGTCGCCGCCGCGTCGGAACAGGCGTCGGCCAACGTCCAGACCGTCGCGACGGCGGGCGAGGAGCTCTCGGCGTCGATTTCGGAGATCGGCCGCCAGGTCGGGCAGTCGAGCCGAATCACTCAGGACGCGGTCGCGCAGGCGGGCCAGACCAACGACAAGATCCGCACGCTCGCCGAGGCGGCGCAGAGCATCGGCGACGTGGTGAAGCTGATCAGCGACATCGCGGGGCAGACGAATCTGCTCGCGCTCAATGCGACGATCGAGGCGGCGCGCGCGGGTGAGGCCGGCAAGGGGTTCGCGGTGGTGGCTTCGGAGGTGAAGTCGCTCGCCAACCAGACCGCCAAGGCGACCGAGGAGATCTCGGCCAAGATCGCCGAGATGCAGAACGCGACCGGCGAATCCGTGCAGGCGATCCAGACGATCACGGAGACGATCGGCCGGATCAACGAGATCGCGACGACGATCGCCTCGGCAATCGAGGAGCAGGGTGCCGCGACCCAGGAGATCGCCCGCAACGTCCAGCAGGCGGCGAAGGGCACGCAGGAGGTGTCCAACAACATCTCCGGTGTGACCCAGGCCGCGACGGAGACCGGCTCGGCCGCCACGCAGGTGCTGTCGTCGGCGGGGGAACTCGCCCAGCAGGGCGAGGTGTTGCGCTCCAAGGTCGATCAGTTCATCGCCACTGTGCGGGCCGCGTAGTCGAGCGGTCCGTGCGCGAAGGGCCGCTTTCCCCAGAGGCGGCCCTTCGCATTCCTCGGCGTCGACCGACAACAAAAAAGCCGCCCGATCGGGCGGCTTTTTCTCGTCTTGCGACAGTGCGCGGCTCAGTAGCCCTCGCGGTCCATGCGTTTGCGCAGCAGCTTGCGATAGCGGCGCACGGCCTCCGCGCGCTCCCGAGCGCGGCGCTCCGACGGCTTCTCGTAATTCCGACGCATCTTCATCTCGCGGTACACGCCTTCGCGCTGCATCTTCTTCTTGAGCGCGCGCAGCGCCTGATCGACGTTGTTGTCTTTGACCTGGACTTCCAAGCTTGTGGCTCCTCAGCGAGACGTATTCGCCGACCGGTGCTCCGGCCGGAAAGGGGTTGAGCCCACCGGCAGCCCGGCAGGCAAGGCGGGGGTTTTAACACATCCGTCGTGGCGTTGGGAAGAGGCGGAAAGCCGGCCGAAGCCACTGAAAAGAAACGATTCTCGGCCCGCTGGGTGTCCGGTCGACGGCGTCCGGGGTCGTTTCCGCGGTTTTCGAGTTGCCCGGCGGCGCGCGCGGGGGGAACCATGGCCGGGCGGCGACGTCATAACGGCTCTATCCCGTCCGAGGTGCCGATGCTCAATTTCTCCGATCTGAAGGAGCGGGAGATCCTCGCGCTCGCGATCACCCTCGAGGAGCAGGACGCGCGGATCTACGACGAGTTCGCCGACGGCCTGCGCGAGACGTACCCCGACACCGCGAAGATGTTCAACGCGATGGCGAGCGAGGAGACCGGCCATCGCCACCGCCTGCTCGATCTCTATCGGCAGAAATTCGGCGACCGCATTCCGCTGATCCGCCCCCAGGACGTGCGCGGCTTCATCGAACGCAAGCCGGTGTGGCTCGCCCGTCCGCTGCGGCTCGAGAAGGTGCGCGAGCAGGCCGAGCTGATGGAGGCCGAGAGCAAGCGCTTCTACGCCCGCGCGGCACGCCACGCCAGCGACGCATCGATCCGCCAGCTCCTCGGCGACCTCGCCGCCGAGGAACGGCGGCATGAGCGCAAGACAGAGGAGCTCGAAGACCGATATGTGCCGGCCGACGTGCAGGAGAAGGAGCTCATCGCCGAGCGCCGGCTCTTCGTGCTGCAGATCGTGCAGCCCGGGCTCGCGGGATTGATGGACGGCTCGGTGTCGACGCTCGCACCGCTGTTCGCGGCGGCGTTCGCGACGCACAACACCTGGGAGACGTTCCTCGTCGGTCTCGCCGCATCGATCGGAGCCGGCATCAGCATGGGGTTTGCCGAGGCGCTGTCGGACAACGGCTCGCTCACCGGCCGCGGCAGCCCCTGGATCCGCGGCGTCGTCTGCGGCGTGATGACGGCGTTTGGCGGCCTCGGCCACACGCTGCCGTACCTGTTCCCGGACTTCCGCACCGCAACCGGCGTCGCCATCGCGGTGGTGATGGCGGAGCTGGCGGCGATCTCGTGGATTCGCAACCGGTTCATGGACACGCCCCTGGTCTCGGCAGCGTTCCAGGTGGTCGTGGGCGGTTTGCTCGTCTTCGCCACCGGCATCGCGATCGGCAGCTCGTGACCAGGCAGTCGGGATAACACCCTGACCAGCAACGGGAATTTTACCGATTTGCCGCATCCTTCGCGCTTTCCGAAGCGCATCGGCTGCCCCATATTGAGCCCATGGCCATTCTCAAGATCGCCCGTATGGGCCATCCCGTCCTGCGACGCCGCGCGGATCCCGTCGCCGATCCGACCGCGCCGGAAATCCGCCACCTCGTCCACGACATGATCGACACCATGGCGGACGCGAACGGTGCCGGGCTTGCCGCGCCCCAGGTGCACGTCCCGCTCCGGGTGGTGATCTTCCACGTGCCGGGCCACCGTCTTGCCGAAGGGGAGGCGCCGGACTCCGAGGCCGGCAAGGTGCACGTCCTGATCAACCCGGTGCTCGAGCCGATCGGCGACGAGCAGGAACTGGGGTGGGAAGGCTGCCTGTCCGTGCCCGGGATGCGCGGAGTCGTGCCGCGGTGGCGGCGTCTTCGCTACCGCGCCCTCGGTCTCGACGGAAAGGAATTTGAGCGCGAGGTGGAGGGGTTCCACGCCCGCGTCGTTCAACATGAGTGCGATCATCTCGATGGCGTCCTGTACCCGATGCGGATGGACGACCTGTCGCTCCTCGGTTTCGAGGAGGAGATGAGCCGGTATCCGCTGGGCCGCTCCGACGCCGAAGAGGGGGAAGAGGAGGAGCCATGAACCCGTCCTATGCGGCCGACGCCGAGCTCCGACGCTCGCGCATCCTCGCCGCCACCGTCCCACATGTGCCGTTCGACGGCTGGACCTGGCGCGCGGTGTCGCGCGGCGCCAAGGACGCGGGCTACGCCGAGGCCGAAGCCCACCTCGCGTATCCGGGCGGAATCCGCGACGTTGTCGCCGCCTACAGCGACAAGCTCGATCGCCGGATGCAGGAGGCGGTCGAGGCCCGCGGCGAGGAGCTGCGCGCGCTCCGCACCAAGGATCGCATTGCGTTCGTGCTGCGCCTGCGGTTCGAGGCGGCATCGGGAGAGCGCGAGGCGCTGCGCCGGCTGGCGGCGTTCCTGGCGATGCCGGAGAACTGCGGCCTCGGCACGCGCCTCCTGTGGAACACGGTCGACCGCGTCTGGCGGGCGGCCGGGGACCGCAGCACCGACTTCAACTACTACACCAAGCGCGGGCTGCTCGCGGGCGTGGTGGCGAGCGCGGTGCTGTACTGGCTTGCGGACCAGTCCGAGGGGTACCTGAACACCTGGACGTTCATCGACCGGCGGCTTGACGACGTGCTGCGGATCGGCAGCCTGCCTCACCGGTTCGGCGCCTGGGTCGAGGAGAAGGCCGGCGGTCTGTTCCGCCGCAGGCCGGGGTTCCGCCCCTGGGCGCGCCGGGCGGGGACCTGGACGCGTCGCGGTCCCGCGGCGGGCGCCTCGGCCACCGCCGCCCCCGGCCCGGTGCCGACGCCGGCCGGCACTCCGGCGGACCGTCCGGACGACCCGCGCCTGCGGCTGTAACCGACTGCGCCGCCTGCGATCGACATTAACGTTTCGCGCCGCTAGTGAAGACCGTGCGGTTCACCCGCAACTGCTAGCGCGACGAGTGGGGCGTGATTGCGGCGTGCCTCAAAACCGCCTTCACGAAGACGCGAGAAACGCCCGCGTTAACGAAGCAAGTGCCCGTCGGTCCCGGCGATCGCGTCGCATGACAGACATGCATTTGCCCCTTCGGGCAATCCTTGGCGGCGCCCAACTTTCGCCCACATAATGCGGTGTCCTTTGCGCGGTTATCGGAACGCGCATTGCGCACCTTCGGGGGCATCACCTTGCCGGCGCCAGTATCACGTATCGGGTTCAGCGGTCTCCTGATCGCTGCCATCGTCATTCTTGCCAACATCGGCTACTGGAGCTGGAGCAATCGGCCCCAGCACGAGGAATCCTATCTCGGCGAGATCAAGGGCTTCTCGTTCAGCCCGTTCCAGCGCGGACAGGATCCGGCGAAGGACAAGTATCCGTCGCCGAGCGAGATCAACTCCGACCTGGCGCTCGTCTCCAAGGACGCGCGCGCGGTGCGCACCTACTCGGTGCTCAACGGCATGGACGAGGTCGCGCCGCTCGCACGCCATCACAACCTCAAGGTGACGCTCGGCGTCTGGATCAACGGCGATCCGGAGAACGACAAGGCCGAGGTCGATCAGGCGATCAAGATCGCGCGCGCCAACCGCAACGTCGATCACGTCGTGGTCGGCAACGAGGCGCTGCTCCGCGACGACATCCAGATCGAGCAGCTCATCCAGTACATCCGCAAGGTCCGCAAGGCGCAGCGCGCGCCGGTGTCGACCGCCGAGCCGTGGCACGTCTGGCTCAAGCACCCCGAGCTGGTGCGCGAGGTCGACTACATGGCCGTGCACATCCTGCCGTACTGGGAAGGCGTGCCGCTCGACCAGTCGATGGACTACATCATGCAGCGCTACCGCGAGCTGCAGGCGGCCTATCCGGGCAAGAAGATCGTGCTGTCGGAAGTGGGCTGGCCGTCGGCGGGCAAGACGCGCGGCGGCGCCGAAACCGGCATCGTCAACCAGGGCCGCTTCCTGCGGCAGTTCCTGAACCTCGCCCGCGAGAACAATCTCGACTACTTCATCATGGAGGCGTTCGACCAGCCCTATAAGCAGAGCTTCGAGGGCACCGTCGGCGCCTACTGGGGCGTCTACGACGTCGACCGCAAGGCGAAGTTCCCGATGTCGGGCACGCTCAAGGAGTACAAGCGCTGGCCGACGCTCGCGACCGTGACCTCGATCCTCGGCCTGATCGGCACCCTTCTGTACCTCGCCGGCCACGACAACGTCAGCGCCCGCGGCCGCCTGTTCTACGCCGGGCTGATCCAGTTCGTCGTGACGGGCTCGGTGTGGATGGGGCGCGAGCTGTTCGACCAGTACCTCGGGCCGACGCAGATCGCCGTGCTGATCGCGCTGCTGCTGGCGCAGCTCATCCTGATCATCACGCTGCTGTCCGAGGGCTTCCAGATCGTCGAACTCCTGTTCGCGCGCCGCTTCAAGCGCCGGTTCCTGCCGTTCATCGCCGATCCCGCGGCGGTGCCCGGGCCGCTGCCCAAGGTCTCGATCCACGTGCCGGCCTACAACGAGCCGCCGCACATGGTGATCCAGACGCTCGAGAGCCTGGCCGCGCAGGACTACCCCGACTTCGAGGTCCTGGTGATCGACAACAACACCAAGGACCCGGCGGTGTGGACGCCGGTGAAGGAGTGGTGCGAGAAGGCGGGTCCGCGCTTCCGCTTCTTCCATCTCGACAACTGGCCGGGCTTCAAGGCGGGCGCGCTCAACTTCGCGCTCAAGGAGACCGATCCCAAGGCCGAGGTCGTCGGCATCATCGACGCCGACTACGTCGTCCGCTCGGACTGGCTCAAGAGCCTCGTCCCGTACTTCCGCCGTCCCGAGGTCAACTTCGTGCAGGCGCCGCAGGACCACCGCGAGTGGCAGGGCAGCCCGTTCAAGGAGATGATCAACTGGGAGTACGCGGGCTTCTTCCACATCGGCATGGTGCATCGCAACGAGCGCAACGCGATCATCCAGCACGGCACGATGACGCTGATCCGCCGCACCGCGCTGCAGGACCAGCTCGGCGGCTGGGCCGAGTGGTGCATCTGCGAGGACGCCGAGCTCGGCATGCGGCTCCTGGCCCTCGGCGGCGAGTCGGTCTACGTCCAGGAGGTGTTCGGCCGCGGGCTGACGCCGGACTCGTTCGAGGGCTACAAGCGCCAGCGCTTCCGCTGGGTGTACGGCGCGACGCAGATCATCCGCCGCCACTGGCGCACGCTGCTGCTGCCGAAGTCGAAGACCGGGCTCACGCTCGCGCAGCGCTACCACTTCGTCACCGGCTGGCTGCCGTGGCTCGCCGACCTGATGCACGTCGTCTTCACGGTGGGCGCGCTCGCCTGGACGATCGGCCTCGTCGTCGCGCCGAAGCGCTTCGACTTCCCGCTGACGCTGTTCCTCGCTCCGGCGCTGGGCGTGCTCGGCTTCAAGTTCTTCGGCTCGCTGTGGCTGTACCGCGCCCGCGTCCCGTGCACGCCGCTGCAGCGGATCGGCGCGGCGCTGGCGGCGATGGCGCTGTCGTTCACCGTCGCCCGCGGCATCTTCGTCGGCATCATCTCGCCGTCGAAGCCGTTCATGCGGACGCCGAAGTGCGAGGACCGGCCGGCGCTGATGCAGGGCTTCCTGATGGCGTGGGAGGAGACGCTGATCGCGGCATTGCTGCTCGTGGCGGCGATCGCGATCCTGGCCGCCTACGGGTTCATGAACCTCGAGGCGAAGCTGTGGGCGCTGATGCTGATCGCGCAGTCGATCCCCTACGTCTCGGCGCTGATCACGTCGCTGATCGCGGCGCTGCCGCCGGAGACGCTGACGCGGCTGCGGCTCGCGCTGCCGTTCGGGTCGCGTGGCGCCGCCCAGCGCACCTGAGCGACGGCTCCGACGACGCACTCCGACGGGCAAAGGAAAAGCGGGGAAGGGCGACCTTCCCCGCTTTCGTTTTCGGCGACCCGGCCGGCGCCCGGGTCAGGTCTTGAGCACCACCTTCATGCACTCGTCCTCCTTGTCGAGGAAGGTCGAGTAGCCCTCGGCGACCTGCTCGAGGCTGAGGCGGTGGGTGATGACGAAGCTCGGGTCGATCTCGCCCTTCTGGATGCGCTCGAGCAGAGGCTGCATGTACTTCTGCACGTGTGCCTGGCCGGTCTTGATCGTGAGCGACCGGTTCATCAGCGAGCCCGCGGGGAACTTGTCGATGAACCCCGAGTAGACGCCGACGATCGACACCGTGCCGCCGTTGCGGCAGTTCATGATCGCCTCTCTCAGGGCAATGGGGCGGTCGGTCTCGAGCTTCACCGCCTGCTTCATGCGGTCGTAGAGGAAGCCGGTGCCGTGGGCCTCCATGCCGACCGCGTCGATGCAGGCGTCGGGGCCGCGGCCGCCGGTCATCTCCTTGAGCGACTCGGAGATGCTGACCTCCTCGTAGTTGAGCGTCTCGGCGCCGCTCTGCTTCGCCATGGCGAGGCGGTAGGGGAAGCGGTCGATGGCGATCACCCGCTCGGCGCCGAGCAGGAACGCGCTCTTGATCGCGAACTGGCCGACCGGCCCGCAGCCCCACACCGCGATGGTGTCGCCGGGCTTTATGTCGCACAGCTCGGCGCCCATGTAGCCGGTCGGGAAGATGTCGGACAGGAACAGCACCTGCTCGTCGGGGATGCCCTCGGGGACCTTGATCGGACCGACGTCGGCGAACGGCACCCGCGCATACTCGGCCTGGCCGCCGGCGAAGCCGCCGAGCGCGTGCGAGTAGCCGAAGATGCCGGACGGCGAGTAGCCCCACAGCTTCTCCGCCATCCACGCATTCGGATTCGAGTTCTCGCACACCGAGTAGAGCTGGTGCTGGCAGGCGAAGCAGTGCCCGCAGGCGATCGGGAACGGGACGACGACGCGGTCGCCGACCTTGAGCTTCTTCACGTCGCGTCCGACCTCGACCACCTCGCCCATGAACTCATGGCCGATGATGTCGCCCGGCTCCATGAACGGGATGAAGCCGTTGTAGAGATGGAGGTCGGAGCCGCAGATCGCGGTCGAGGTGATGCGCACGATCGCGTCGTGCGAGTTGATGATCTTCGGCTCGGGAACGTCGCTGACCCGGATGTTCTTCGGGCCGTACCAGCAGGCTGCCTTCATGGGAGTCTCCTCGGGCGCGGTGGCGTGGATCAGTGCCGGGTCTCGGACGGCTGCGCCGCGCCCCAGCCCTTGGCGGTGGCGTCGGAGAGCAGGACCTCGCCGGTCTCCATCAGTTGCTTGAAGTGGCGCAGGTCCTCCTGGATCTCCTGCTCCGGCGCGCGGCCGAACAGCTTGGCGACGGCGGCGCCGACCGCGCCCGCCGGGGGCACGTAGTGCAGCTCGACGCGGACCACCGTGCCGCGGTGGCCGGTCGACTCCTCGAACGACACCGTGCCGCTGTTCCACACCGAGGCGCCGGGCTGCGACTCCCAGGAGATGCGCTGATCCGGCACGTCCTCGGTGATCTCGGAATCCCATTCGAGGCGGCTGCCGAGCGGACCTTTGGCGCACCAGTGCGAGCGGTTGCCGCCGGTCGACTCGACCGATTCGAGGTAGGACATGATGCGCGGCAGGTTCTCGAGGTTGCGCCAGTAGCCGTAGAGGTCCGCGGCCGGGCGATCGACCGTCACGACCTTGACCACGTGAACGCCGCGCTCGCCGCGGTGTCGGCGGGTCTGCGGCGTCATGCGCCCGCTCAGGCGCTCGGCGCACATCATGTCGACCGCCGCGATGCCGGCGAGCGCTGCGAACGTGACGGCGAGGCGCGAACGGCTCGACCGCGCCGACGCCGCCGCGGTGCCGACCAGCGCCAGGTCCATCAGATCGCCGACGACGCGCGACCACACGCCGGCGGTCGGGCGCGGCTCGGCGAGGATCGCGGCGCCGGCCGCGATCTCGCGCACGCCGACGAAACCCATCGTCCATCGCGTCGCTTTCGTATCGGGCGCGCCGATGGCGCGGGCGATCCCGCCGGGTGCGGCGAGCAGCGCGACGCCGAGCGCGAGGCTGAACCAGCCGAGGCCGCTTGCCGCCTGCTCCTCGTCGAGCTTCGTTCCGGCGATCCCGTCGCCGGACCAGCGCCCATGACGCCACGGCGCGGACTCCCGCGCGCGCTCAGCCAGTTGCATTGCCATGCGATCCTCCTTGGCCGTCCTGTCGTTGCGCGGCGGGGAGCGCGCGCTACCAGACCCAAACCGGACGCAGCGAGCGGGGTTCCGAGACGGCGGGAGAATTTACTGGCGCCGCGCCGACGCGGGCACAGCGGGTCTCGGCGGCGCGACGGCCGCCGGGGGGCGCGATGCAGATGTAAGTGTGAGAGAGAGGTGGCGGGCGATCAGCCGCGCGGATTGCTGCCGCGCGGGAACAGCCGGTTGACGTGACCCATCTTGCGGCCGGGCCGCGCCTCGCGCTTGCCGTAGAGGTGCAGCTTCGCACCGGGCTCGCCGAGGATCTTCGGCCAGTCGTCGACGGCGTCGCCGATCAGGTTCTTCATCACCGCGTCGGAGTGGCGCGACGGATCGCCCAGCGGCAGACCGCAGATCGCGCGGACGAACTGCTCGAACTGCGACGTGATGCAGGCGTCCATCGTCCAGTGGCCCGAATTATGCGGCCGCGGCGCGATCTCGTTGACCAGGATCTTGCGGTCGCGGGTGACGAACATCTCGACGGCGAGCAGGCCGACGAGGTCGAGCGACTCGGCGATGTGGCGGGCGATGCCCTGGGCCTTCGCGGCCATGTCGACGGGGATCGGCGCCGGCGCGATGGTGGTGTCGAGGATGTGGTTCACGTGGCGGTTCTCGACGGCGTCGAACGCCGCCATCTTGCCGTCGAGCCCGCGGGCGACGACGACCGAGATCTCGCGCTCGAAGTCGACGAAGCCCTCGAGGACGCCGTGGGAGTTGCCCATCGCCGTCCACGCCGCGTCGAGATCGGTCGAGGCCTCGATCTTCACCTGGCCCTTGCCGTCGTAACCGAGGCGCACCGTCTTCAGCACCGACGGACGGCCGAGGGCGGCCACCGCGGCGTCGAGTGCCGCGCGGGATTCGGCGGCACGGTAGGGCGCGGTGGCGATTCCCGCCGCGTTGATGAAGGCCTTCTCCTTGAGACGGTCCTGGGCGACGGCGAGCGCGTTGGGACCCGGCCGCGTCGGCACGCGCGCGGCGAGGAACTCGGCCGTGGCCGACGGCACGTTCTCGAACTCGAAGGTCGCGACGTCGACCGACTCGGCGAACCGGGCGAGCGCCGCCTCGTCATCGAACTGGGCGACGGTCTCGGCGGCGGAGACGAGGCCGGCCGGGCTCTCGGGCTCCTCGCTCAGGATGTGGCAGCGGTAGCCGAGGCGCGCGGCGGCGAGGGCGGTCATGCGGCCGAGCTGGCCGCCGCCGACGATGCCGATGGTGCCGTTGGGCGGAAGGGGCTTCGAGGAAGCGTTCACGATCGAGGACGGGTTCACGAAATTCATTGTGACAGGCTAATCGGCGGGACGGTGAGGGACGTCGGCGGTCTGGCGCGCGCGCCAGGTGTCGAGGCGCCTGGCGACCGTGGGATCCGAAAGCGCCAGCACGGCGGCGGCGAGCAGTGCGGCGTTGATGGCGCCGGCCTTGCCGACCGCGAGCGTGCCGACGGGAATCCCGCCCGGCATCTGGACGATCGACAGGAGACTGTCCATGCCCTTCATGGCGGCGGATTCGACCGGCACGCCGAACACCGGCAGCGGAGTCATCGCCGCGGTCATCCCGGGCAGGTGCGCGGCGCCGCCGGCGCCGGCGATGAGAACCTTGAGGCCGCGGTCGCGGGCGGTGCGGGCATAATCGTAGAGGCGCTCGGGAGTGCGGTGCGCCGACACGACCCGGGCTTCGAACGGCACGCCCAGCGCGGTGAGCGTCTCGGTCGCGTGGCGCATCGTCTCCCAGTCCGAGCGGCTTCCCATGATGACGCCGACCGCCGGTGCGGCGGTGCGTCCGCGCGCCGCGACCGTGCCGCGCGGTGCGCCATTCGCTCGACGTGACGTGGTCCGGGCCTTCGCGCCCCGCGCCATCCCTTGCCCCTCGGCTGGTTCTCCGCGGCCGACCCCGGCCGCGAAAGGCGGCCATTATAGGGAGCGCGGGCCGAGCCGCAACGGCTCGTAAACTCTGCCTGTGGGCGGAATTCCGCCGTTCCCGCCGACCATTAACAGATTGTTAGCGACGGCTTCGCTATCGTCGCCGGGCCTTCCCGTGGAGGGCGGAGCAACTGCGGAGCGTGCGCGGGCTTTCATGAAAATCGGTCCCTCGAAACCGCTCGGCGGTCCGTCGTCCATCGCTCCGGCATCCGCGCGGCGGGTCGGTGATGCGGGATCGGCACCGGCGGTGTCGCGCGTCGCCGACAGCGCGAGCGTCCTCGGCATCCCGGAATCGGAATTCACGCCCAAGGTGCGGAGCGCGATCCTGTCGCTGCTCGCCGAGGTCGACCGCCTGCGCCGCGACGTCGAGGAGAGCCGGTCGCGGATCGCCTACCTCGAGCGCCTCGCCGACGAGGACCCGCTCGCGCCGGTCGCCAATCGTCGCGCCTTCGTCCGCGAGCTGTCGCGGATGATGTCGTTCGCCGAACGCTACGGTGCCGCGTCGAGCCTGCTCTACTTCGACATCGACAACATGAAGGCGATCAACGACGCGTTCGGCCACACGGCCGGCGACGCGGCGATCAAGTTCGTCGCCCAGCAGCTCGTCGCCAACGTGCGCGAGTCGGATACCGTCGGCCGCCTCGGCGGCGACGAGTTCGGGGCCATCCTGGTGAACGTCGACCAGGCGGCGGCTCAGGAGAAGGGCCACCAGCTTCAGCGCGCGATCGAGCTCGGCGGGTTCCAGTGGCAGGGAAAGCCCGTGCCGCTGACCATCACCTTCGGCGCCTTCAGCTTCACCGGCGGCGGCGATGCCGGCAAGATCATCGAGCAGGCCGACCGCGCCATGTACGAGCGCAAGCAGGCCGACCGCCGCGGCCGCGGCTGAGCGTACCGTCGATCCCTCGCGACTGAGCCCTATCGCCTGAACGCTGGCGCAGACCGTCCGTGACCGGGACATGGCCGGCGCGGATCGCGTCGCTCATCGCGCGGCATGTCCCCGCAGGCCGTAGGCGCCGGAACCCACGCTGTGCCGGGACGTTGCCCCGCTGGCGAGCCATTGATGCGCCTCGGTGCTGTCGCGCCCGCATGTGCTCGCCGCGCTGGAGGAACAGACGCGGACGCACCGGCTGTTCGGCCGAGTCCCTCGCAACCGGCGCCTCCTCGCCGAGGCGCGGCGTCCGCCTGCACCGGCCTGCGTCCGGCGCTTGGCGTTTGCAGGTGTGGTGACGATCGCGCTTGCGCTCGCCCCGCACGGCGAGTCCCACGCCGGCCAGACCGCGACGCTCGCCCTCGTCGCGCACATCCCGCCGGCGGCCGCTCTGGCGGTGAGCGCGCCCCATGTCGTCGCTTCCGGCTCACCGCAGGTGTCGCTGATGGTGACTGAGCGCGCCAACACGCCGACCGGCTACCTCGTCACGCTGGAGTCGGAGAACGCCGTGCGCGCGGGACGTCCGGTATTGGCGCCGGTCGAGGGCGGCGGGCAACCGGTCGCCTACCGTCTGCGATACGGCGGTCGGGACGTTCTCTTCACCGGCAGCCGCGCCACGCTGACGGATTCGCGCGGTCCGGTGGTCACGCCGGTTGCGAAGGAGTTCACCATCGAGATACCGCGCGGGCCGGTCGTCGACGGCTTCCGCGACACTCTGTGGCTGACCGTCCTCCAACGCTGATCGCCGGCGGCTCGGCCGGTAGCGTCGCCGCTCATGGCCGGCCGCGGCCCCTGCCATAGCTGTATCTCGCTGCCTCCCGGGGAGGCCGCGGAATGCGCCATACGCGCGTGTAACCAGGCGGGCTCTCATGCCCGCGGCTGATCCCACCACCAACGACTATTGCTGTTTGCACAGGGCCACAATTTCGGGTATTTCGCCGTAGCCTATGTCTTCCATAAGACATACTGCGTATGGGGTTTTATCGTGTGTGCGGGGGTGAGCGTTACCGCGGTGCCCAACAAGTCGTCTCCCAAATCGTCGATCCGCGTCGATCGCGGCGCCCTGAGCCGGGCGCGCACCATCCTCGTCGCCGGCCCCCCCGAGTGCGTGCTCACGGTGACGCGCACGCTTGCCGGGAAGGGCACGTCGTTCCAGATCGCGACAACGCTGAAGGACGCGGAGCGGAATCTGGTCCCAGGGCTGACCCTCATTCTGTGCGGCCTTCATTTCGACCGCGGCCGGATCTTCGAATTCCTGCGCAAGGCCAAGGCGTCGCCGTATACGGCGACGGTGCCTTTCGTCTGCGTCCGCGCGGTCGGGCTGCTGAATAAGCAGCTCAGCTCGCGCGGAATCGAGGTTGCATCGCGGGAACTCGGGGCCGCCGCCTACGTGGATTATGCCCATCTCGCCCACACGCTGGGCGAGGATGCCGCAGCCAAGCACCTGCGTGACATCGTGTCCACCCTCTGCGAGTAAGTGAATGGATTCCCTCGTCAGAAATCGTCACTCAGTTCTGCTGGTCGACGATGACCCGGCGTTCGTCTACACCCATGAGCGCGTCCTGCAGAGAGCCGGCTACCGGGTGGCGACGGCCACCAGTTTCCTCGACGCCCTCGAGATGGTCAGCGTGCCGTCCGATCCATTCGACGTCCTGATCGCCGACGTCGTGCTCGACGAGGGCAGCGGGTTCGCCCTGACCCGGATGACGCGGTCGCTGCTCGAGCACACGCGGCCACTCTACGTCACCGGCTATGACGTGCCGTTGGACGACGCGATGGGGCCGGTGCTGCGGAAGCCGCTCACGCCGGAGACACTGGTGGCCGCCGTCGACGATCTGTTGCGCAACGTCCCTCGTCGCCCTGAGTCGCCGCTCGCGACCTCGTGAGGACTCGGTCCGCGCGGGATGGGGTACGCTTGATCTAATACGCTTGATGTAAGATGTCGGCTGCGCCGAGCACTCGGCGCTGGACCTTCGGCCCGTGGGAGGAGGTCGCGATGCGCAAATGGCTGGTCACCTACGAGGACGATCCGCAACGTGCGGTCGAGGTCCTGCAGGGGCCGCTCTCGGACCAACGGATCGATTTCCTCTTCGACGGCGCTGCCGCCACCGGCGTGATCGAGGGGCGGATCGTGCATGGGATGTGGCTGCTCGACGTCTCCCTCGATCACGAGGAGGTCGTCGGCGTGTACGGATGGTATCCGCCATCGATCCGAGACCGCATCACCGCGCGCACCCGGTGCCCGCGCAAGGCGAGAACGTTACGCCCGCAGTAAACCGTGGGTGACGGCTGCCTCAGGCGGCATGCTCCATCACCGCCCCGAGCGCGCGGACGAGATCGGACCGGGACACCGGCTTGTGGAGAATGGGCGCGCTCCGCAGATGGAGGCTGAGCCCCGGCAGATCGCTGTAGCCGGTGCAGAAGATCACCGGAATATTGCGCTTCACCAGCGTCTCGGCGGCGGGGACCACGGACACACCGCCGAGGTCGACGTCGAGCACCGCGATGTCGACCTTGGATGGATCGCCGAAGCGCACGACATCGTCGCGGGTCGTGGCCGGTCCTATCACGAGGTCGCCGAGATCCTCGATCAGCGAGGACATCTCCGCAGCGACGATGGCGTTGTCCTCGGCGAGCAGGATCCGGAGGCCGGGCGGCGCGGGTCCGCTTGGCGCCTCCGGTTTGGGCTCCATCGCCCTCGAGTCGGGGATGCAGACGTTCGGCGGAAGCATCATCGTCGCGTCGAGACCGTCCCGCGTCCATTCCGCGGTCCAGGATCCTCCAAGCTGGGATTCGATGCTCGATCGAACCAGGCGGTCGCCGAAGCCGCGCGTCTTGGGCGCCGCGGCGATCGGCACGCCGGTCTCGCGCCAGCGCAGGCGGAGCCGCCCCTCGCGATAGGTCCAGTCGATCGATAGCCGCGCGTCCGGCCGCTCCGGCGACAGCGCGCCGTATTTCGCGGCGTTGGTCGCGAGCTCGTGGATCACCATCGCGACGGGTTGCGCCGCCTCGGCACGGAGGCGAACGCCGGGGCCCGAGATGGAAATCCGGTCGTCCGAGGATCGGAAGGCCGCCAGCTCCACCTCGATCACCGACCGGAGGTCCGCGCCGCTCCAGCGGCTCCGGGCCAGCAGCGTGTGGACGCTCGCCAGTGCGTGGATACGGCCCTCCACCGACGCGACGAACTCGTCGAAGGTCGCGGCCCGCGACAGACGCACAATCGCCTGCACGACCGCGAGCGTGTTCTTGGCGCGATGGTCGACTTCCCGCGTCAGCAGGCGTTCGGCTTCTTCCGCCCGGCGCTGCTCGGTGACGTCGGAATAGATCGAGAACGCTCCGGCCGTCGACCCCGTGGCATCGGTGAGCGGGATCGCGTCGGCGACGATCCAGCGCCGCTCCGCGCGGACCGGATTGAAGATCGACATGAGCGCGCCTTCGACCTCCCGGCCGGTGCGCAGGGCGACGATCGACGGATGGCGATAGACCGGGATTTTTTCCCCATCCCCGTCGAGCGGCGCCCAGCCGAGAGTCTCGGGAGTCTCGCCGGTCATCTCCTCGATGGAATTGCCGAAGATCCGCTCCGCCGCCGTGTTTGCGCCGACGATGATCCCGCGGGAATCGCGGATCAGGACTCCTTGCTTCAGCTTCTCGAACAGGGACCGGAACTTCTTCTCGCTGGCACGAAGCGCGAAGTCCGCACGCTCCAGCGCCGCGAGGTGCTCCTCGCGGGCGACCAGCGTCTTCTCGAGGGCGGCGCGACGGGCGATCTCGCGCGCCAGCGCGTCCTCGTTGCGTTGGGCAAGGACGATGAACGCCGACAGAAGCGCCGATGCGATGCCCGCCGCGACGACCAGCGAGATCGTGTTCTTCATCCATGGAGCGAGCACGGCGGCGCGATCGACCCCCACGGCCGCGAACACCCCAAGACCGCCGATCTCCTCGAAGGCATAGATCCGCTTGTGACCGTCGACTACGGACGTGCCTTCGAACGTGCCGCGCGAGGACTCGCGCGTCATCGAGAAGAACGACGAATCCGGGCTGAGACTGGGTGGAATCGCGTCGAATTTCGGATAACGCGCCAGCAGGTTTCCGTCGGCGCGCAGCAGCGCGACGACGTCGGGCGCGTCGCCGACAAGCGATTGCCAGAAGGTCTCGAGATAATCCTTGGCGACGGTGATGACGATGACGCCCTCGAACGATCCGTCCTGAGACGACCGGCGGCGACTGAGCGTGTAGTGCAGGTTGCCGGTTCGCCTGCCCTCGATCAGTCGGCCGATGTGCAGGCCGTCGCTGTTGCGCGCATCGCGGAAGTACCCGCGCTCGCCGACGTCGGTTGCGGGCATCGGAAAGACATCGGAGGCGTTCGCGAACCGACCGTCCGGACCGATCAGGTAGATGCCGCCGATGTGGGGCGCGCGCCCGTCCAGCGACTGGAGCTCGCGATGCAACGCCTCCGACGCGCGGATTTCGTCCCACGACAGTCCCGAGATGAGATTGTCGACGATCTCGATCGTCGCTTCCTGCGCCTCGACGACGCGGAGCAGGTGTTCGCGGACGATGCCCGCCGTCTTCTCCGCGTTCGCGGTGGCGACCATCATCGCTTCACGGTGCCACTCCCAGGAAACCGCTGCGGCAAAGAGCCACGGAACGATGAGCGCCGAGTAAAGCAGCACGCGCAGCGGCTGCCTGAGAATGTCGTGCAGCCGGTGGACGCGGCGCACGGTGGTCGGCGGGTACGGATACGCTGACGCCATACGGACTCGGTGCCTGCCGACTGTTGCTGGGGCGGCTGTTTATGCGAACGGAGAGACGGACCGTTCTATGCCGCATTTGTTATCAACGTGACATAGTGCAATCGGTTGCGCCGCGCCAGTTCGCCGCAACGCTGTCCACCATTTGACACAGCAGTGATCGAAGCCGTGTGAAGAGCTTGATTTGGGCAGCGGAACGTCGCCCGCCGGGTTTGACCCATAGCAATGCGTGGACGCCCGGATGGCGGCATCTTGCCTGTCGTTGACTTTCACTGACGGGCAGGTGCTGCATGATCACCGCGGAGATCCTCGAACGAGCCGACCTGGAGCAGGCACTGGAACCGGTCCGCGAATTGCGCCTGCACGCCGACGAACTCCGGGCGCTCGCGCCGCTGACGCAGCTCCCGCGCACGCGGGCTGTCCTTTCCGCGTTGGCGCAGGAATACGAGGACGAAGCGACGCTCGAGGAGCGCCGGATCCGGGCCGCGTGGCACCGGGGCGCTCGGTCGCCGGCCCGCACGCGCCATGGGTGAGGGAAGCGCGACACCGGCCGTGCCGTGCATCGTGCTGAGTTGCGCGGCCGGGAGCCGCGACCCATGAAGGACGACGGTGAAGGGCCGAGCGCCGGTGAGACGATGATCGAGACTCTCAGGAAGCGCCGCTCCATCCTCCTGGTCGATGACGACCCGGCATTCCTCTCCACGGCGCAGCAGGCGCTGACGGCCGCCGGCTACACGGTCACGACGGCGACGCGGTTCCTCGACGCGGTCGATATCCTCGACACCTGCATCGACGGCATCGACGCCGTGATCGCCGACCTCGTCCTCGACAAGGGCAACGGCCTCGCGCTCGGGCGAATGGCGCGCTTCTCGAAGAGCGAGGTCCGGACGATCTACATCAGCGGGTACGACATCGTTATCGATGAGGAGATCGGGTCGTTCCTTCGCAAGCCCGTCGCGCCCGAGGCCCTGGTGCGCGCGCTGGACGACGCGTTCGGGATCGGACCGACCGCCGCATAGCGGGCGTCGCGCGGGTGCACCCCGCCCGACTCTTCGATGAAGAGCCGCGCTATGCGCGGCGGGCGGGCAGCGACGGTTTCTTCTCTCGTCATGGCCGGGCTTGCCCCGGCCATCCACGTTCTATTTTCGATGGCGATGGAAAAACGTGGATGCCCGCCCGCCGCCCGAAGGGCGGCATTTCGAACAGAGCGGACCGGGTGCAACCGGTCCGCAGGCCGGGCATGACGACAAAGGAAGAGCGTAGAGTCGCATCGTCGGTAGCCGACCTGCCACAGGCTCATTCGCGGCGCCCCGCATTTCTCCACAGCCTCCGCCCGAACCGGCCCAGACTTTCCACAGCCCCCTTGCGGCGGGTTTTGCCTGCGCGCATGGTCCTCGCATCGCGACAAGCGAGGGGAGCTATTGCGCATAGCGATCCTCGTTCGAGCGAAGAAGCCGCGAGAGATGGCCTCCGACAACGAGGACGGCCGCGGCGGATGAGTTGAGAGGCAACGGCGCTTCCCCTTCGGGTCGCGACGCACTTCTTCTCAGGTACCGACATAACCAGCGTCGCGATCCGGCGACTGAGGCAGCATCGGTAGTGTCGGCTACGCTTTCAACGCAGCGTGGCACCCTACTGACCCTTATGGGGAAGGTAAAAAGCGGATTTCGCTGATCCGCTGACG